>NZ_BAAGSM010000007.1:0-244138 GCF_054782435.1 Nocardia thraciensis | reverse complement strand
CCGGACGCAACCCGGTCCCATGCTCATGGCAAACCGGTGGTCCCTTCAGGCTGGCAGCCGACAATTGGACCGTGTCACCGACGACTACGCCGAACAGACAACACCGGACGAGTCGTACTGCTATTACCAGTCACGGTGGGCCACGGGTAAAACCACCGCTCAGTGCCTGGCATTGGCCGGAGAATTCAATGCCGCCGCCGATGCGGTCGAGGCCACGCTGCCGCTGATCCCCGCACATATGAAGCGAGATCGAGCGAAGGGCAACCTCGATTTGGCGCAGATCATTGCGAAGGTCGACCTCGACCGGGCGTGCCAGGCGACACACGACGCCATCGATCTCACCAGGGGACGAACCTCATACCGTGTCCGGCAACTCTACGCCGATACCAGGGCACGACTGGAACCCTGGAAATCCACCCGCGCGGTCCGCCAACTGGACGACTACGCGGCAGGCGTACTCACCTAGCCAGGGGTATCCGAACCGGAATCCGTCCGGTCACCTTCACATTGCTCGACACCCCGGGCACCGGCCGAGCGACGTCCGACCGCAGCGGGCGGCCAGTCCTGCGGCTCGACATTCGCCGGTTTCAGGCGGGGGTCGTGATCCCAGTCGAACTCCGGCGCGGGCGGACCCCAGCGGGCGGGACCGTCGAAAACGACGCGCTCGGAGGCGAAGTCGACGTTCGAGAAGGTGGCCGGACCGGTGAATGTCACCTGGGTGAATCCGGAGGGACCGTTGAACGCCGCCCCGGCGAACCGCGCCTCGGCTCCGAAGGTCGTCTGCTGAAACTCCGCGCGACCGTTGAATGTCACCTTGCCGAAATCGGCGTCGTCGTCGAACGTCGCATCCGGGAAGGCGGCGTGACCGTCGAATGTCGCGCCGCGGAATACGCTCCCGGCGGTGAAGGTAGCGCTGTCGAATCTCGCGTGGCCGTTGAATGTCGCCCGGTAGAACTCGGCAGCACCCTCGAACGTCGCCCAGTGGAACCTGGTGTGGCCGTTGAACTCGACTCGGTAGAACCCGGCATCGCCGGTGAACGTCGCTTCCTGAAATTTCGCGTCGCCGTCGAAGGTTGCCTCGGCGAACCGGGCGCGGTCACCGAAGGTCGCTCCGCCGAATGCGGCGGGGCCGTGGAATGTTGCCCCGCCGAATTCCGCGGGACCGAGGAAGGTCACCCTGTCGAAGCCAGCGCGACCGTCGAAGCTCGCCCCGTCGAACCGGACAAGACCCGAAAAGACGGCGCCGTCGAAAACGACCTCCTCGAGACGAGCGGTGCGAAAGTCGAAATTACTTGTCGACCAACTGTATTCGGCCACGGGCTGCAGGTGGTCGGCGATCACGCGAACGATGGTCCGGCGGACCTCCCGGTCGTTCTGCCGGTACTCGATGTGCTCCTCGGATTGCCCGCCGTCGTCCCGCGGGGTGGTCGTCACGAGTTTGGTGCGACCGCTGTTCCCATGGCCCGGGTCGTAAGGCAGGCGCAGGTAACCGCAGAGAACATCGATGCATTGCTGACGACGCAGCCCGTCGGATTCGTCTGCGGCGCTGGCGATCGCGTACACCCCCGCCAGCCGGACCGCGACGTCGGTCGCCCCGAGCTGACCGGCGGCGGTACCGAATCGTTCGATGAACCTGCTCTGCTCGACGTCACGCTGGCGGCGGTAGGCGATCACCAGGGCGATGACCCCGCCGACACCGGCGACGATCGTCAACGCCACCCGGGTGATATCGATCGGCGCCGCCTTCGCCTCGCTGGACGGCAGCATCCAACGCAGGACACCGTAGGCCGCGACGGCGACAACGAGACCGACGGCGAGCGCGACACTGACGGCCGGGAACAGGGCGATCCGTCCGACCCGGCGGTTGAGCCTTCCGAAGCGCTGAGTCAGCCTCGCACGGAGTCCTGTTGTCGCCCTATGCGTTTTCGCACCGATCGCGCTCGCCCTGCCCAGCATCGCTCGATTGTGACCGATGCCGATCCGAACGTGCCGCCGGGCCACCGCCCCCGGGGCTCCATGTCACACCCTCAGGGTCTGCACACCGCCGACTGCGACGGCCCGCCGATCTGCGACCACAGCCCGCGCGGGAACAGGATCCCGTACAGCGAGATGTCCAGGCGGCAGACGTAGGCATCCGCGTATGCGCCGTTCTGGGTGAAACGGCCGATGTCGGACAGCAGCGAGGGCAGGTCCACCGCTGCCTGGTCGAGCTTGGCGCCGTTGTCGAGCAGCAGGGTGAGGGCGTCGCGGACCGAGTTCTGCGCCGGGGGCAGTTTCGGCTGCACCTTGGCGATGGTTCGCACCAGGGTGTCGGCGGTGGCCGCGATCTGCTCGGTCGACGACAGCAGCGACTGTCCCTGCGCGTACAGGCCGCCGACGAGCGCACGGGTCTGGGTGATCAGCGTCTCGAGCTCGTCGCCGCGCTTGGCCAGCCCCTGCATGATCGCGCTGAGATTGGAGATCACATCGGCGAGAATGGCGTCGCGGCGGTGGAAGTCGGCGGCGAGGGCGGCGGCCTGGGTGATGAACGCGCTCAGCGACACCCCGTCCCCCTGCAACGCCATGATCAGCGTGTTCGACAGGTCGTTCACCTGTTCTGGCAGCAGGTTCTCGAACAGCGGCTGAAATCCGTTCAGCAGACCCGAGATATCGAAGGACGGCTCGGTCCGCGCCAGCGGAATCGCTGCCCCGGGACGCAGCTCGGTGCTGCCGGGTTCGGTGCCCGGCGCCAGCGCGACGTAGCGCTGACCGATCAGATTCTGGTACCGGACCAGCGCCTTGGTGTCGGTGTACAGCGTCTGGTTGCGCTGCACCTCGAAGCGCACCCGCGCGACGTGTTTCCGGGTGGCCTCGTCCCGAGCCAGGTCGATGCCGGTCACCTTGCCGACCCGGACCCCGGCGATGCGGACGTCGTCGTTCACGCGCAGGCCCAGCACATCACTGAAGGTGGCCGTGTAGCGATCGATCGGACCGTTCACGTTGCGCGCCAGCGTATTCCAGATGATCGCCGTCACCAGCACCGCCACCAGCGCGAACGCGCCGAAGCCGAGCAGCGGCTTGCGGAGGCCGCGCCTCACCCGAGCGCTTCCGACGCTATCGACACTGCTACGAGCACACCCACGCCTCCTCGAACTTCCGATGAATCCGAATCCCTGGCAATGATCGGGCAACCTGCTGCCGGGGCACTGTACCCGGCCTCGCCGAGCCCGGATCCCCGGCACGCCGACTCCCCGGCGAACGACAGAGCCCGATTCCCGCACCCCGCGCGTGTTCTCGCACCCCGTGCAAGCGTTGTAGAGGGTGCGGGAATCAATGCGGGGTGCGTGGGTTCTTGGCTCTGCCGACCGGTAGGTGATCGCGGGGCCTGAAATATGGAGACCACCGTGCCGGATCGGGTGCGGTTCGCGAAGATGCTGGGATGAGTGCCACAGTTCTCGCCATCGACCTCGGGAAGACCAACTGCCGGGCCTCGCTCCGCGTCGACGGTTGGGAGAAGCAGCATGCCGACGGGTCCGGGGCGCCGGGGCTGGCGGCCGCGGGCGGTGTCGATGCGGCTACGGCTGCCATCCGGACCGTGATCGACAGAATCGAGGCTCCCGCAACGCCTTTCGTGGTGTCGGTGGGTGCCGCAGGAGCCGCCTCAGCGCCGGAGGCACGGATGCGGCTCGCACGACAGCTGGCCGAATTACCCAAGGTGGCGGCGGTCGCGATCACCTCCGACGCGGTCACCGCGCACGCGGGAGCGCTCGGCGGCGCGCCCGGCGTCACGCTGACGGCCGGGACCGGCGCGGTGGCGACCGCGATCGACGAGGCGGGCGCGTTCACCCGCGTCGACGGCTGGGGGCCGCTGCTCGGCGACGAGGGCAGCGGCGGCTGGATCGGCGTCGAGGGCCTGCGGGCGGCGCTGCGCTGCCACGACGGGCGCGGGCCGGACACCGCGCTCGCCGCCGCGGCCCTCGCGCGCTACGGTCCCCTCGACGACCTGCCGCGGGTATTCGGCCAGCACGAGAATCCGGCCCTGCTCGCCGCGGGCTTCGCACCCGACGTCGCCGCGGCCGCCGACATCGACGCGACCGCCGGGAGCATCATGACCGCCGCGGGCCGCGCGCTGGGCCGCACCGCCCTCGCCGCGATCGCCCGCAGCGGGCTGCGCGAACCGGTGCCCTACGCGCTGACCGGTGGACTCGTCGAACTGGGTGCGGCACTGGTGGTTCCGATCGAACACACGATCGGAGACGCCGCCGAGCGCCGCGCGGCCCGCGGCGGCCCGATCGACGGCGCCGCACTGCTCGCCGTCGACACCGCGACGGCACTGGAACCCTTGATCGCGCGAATTTGCTGAAAGTTATTGACAGGCATCATTGTGACAGTTGACACTCATTTGCATTCTGTTCGCAGCACCGGGAGTCCACGATGAACGCACTCAATGTTGCCGTCATCGTCGTCTACCTCGTCGGTGTCGCCTGGATCGGGCTGCGGCTGTCCGGAAAACAGAAATCCGCCTCGGACTATTTCGTCGGCGAGGGCCGAATGCCTTGGTGGACAGTGTGTTTCTCGGTGGTAGCCACCGAAACCAGTGTGCTCACCGTCATTTCGATCCCGGGCGGTGCCTACACCGACCAGGGCTTCGGAAACGTCGAGCTGGCCTTCGGCTACATCATCGGCCGCACCGCCGTCGCCCTCGCCCTGATTCCGCTGTACAAGCGCGGCGGATTCGTCAGCGCCTACCAGTATCTGCGGCTGCGGTTCGGCCGCTATCTGCAGGGCGTGGCCTCGGTGACCTTCGTCGTGACGCGGCTGCTCGCCGAGGGCGTGCGGTTGTTCGCGTCGGCCATCCCGATCAAGCTGCTGCTCAGCGAGTTCGGCGTGACCCTCGGCTACGACGTCATCATCGCGGCGCTGACGTTGCTGACGGTCGTCTACACCTACCTCGGCGGTATCAAGGCCGTGATCTGGACCGACGCGCTGCAGATGGGTCTGTACCTGTTGGGCGCGCTCATCGCGATCGCGGTGCTCACCGGCCACGTCGGCGCCTCCGGCTGGTCGGATGCCTTGCACGCGGGCAAGTTCCAGCTCTTCGACACCGATTTCGACCCGGCGCACATCCTCACCAGCAGCTTCGCGCTGCCGACGGCGATCATCGGCGGGGCGATCTTCGCGATGGCCTCGCACGGCTCGGATCAGCTGATCGTGCAACGCATTCTGGCGACGCGTTCGGTGCGCGACAGCCAGCAGGCCATGGTCGCCTCGGGTGTGTTCATCGCCGTGCAGTTCGCGGCCTTCTCACTGGTGGGCGCCCTGCTGTGGGCCTACAACGACGGCAAGACCCCCAAGGAGCTGGGGCTCTCGAGCGCCGACGGGCTGTATCCGGACTTCATCCTGCACGGGCTGCCGGTGGTGATCTCGGGGCTGCTGGTCGCCGGAATCCTCGGCGCCGCCATGGGTTCGCTGTCGGCCGCGCTCAACTCGATGTCGAACTCGACCGTGGCCGACATCATCCACAGCTTCTCCCGCCGGGAGATCTCCGATGTGGCGATGCTGCGGCTGGGCCGGATCATGACCCTGGTGTGGGCGGTGCTGATGGCGCTGTGCGCCATGGGTTTCAGCGCGACCACCGGCAACGTGTACCTCACGGCGCTGGCCATCGCGGGCTACACCTACGGCGCGCTGCTCGGCGCGTTCCTGCTGGGCCGGATCGTGAAGCGCGCCAACGAGTTCGACGCGATCGTGGCGTTCGTCGCCACCGTGATCGTGATGACGTTCGTGGTCCGGGTCGTCAAGATCGACGTCACGGTGGCCGGGCAGGTGACCGAAAAGGGTATCGCCGCACAGTGGCTGGTGCCGATCGGCGTCGCCGTAACCCTCGTCGCCGGCGGGCTCACCAGCCGCTTCCACCCGGCCCCCGACCCCGTGCCGCCGCCGGAGCCGGCCGAGGCGGTGGCATGATGCGAACACCCAGACATCCCGCTGGACGGAGGAAGCGATGACCGAAGGTGACGATGTCCGCAGTCGGCTGCTGACGGCGCTCCCACGGCTCACCCCGACCGCCCGGCGGGTGGCTCGGGTGATCCGCGACGACCCGGCGGGGACGGCGCAGCTGACCGTGAACCAGCTCGCCGAGCGCGCCGAGACCAGCACCTCCGCGGTGGTCCGACTCGCCAAAACTCTTGGCTACGAGGGATATCCACAGCTACGCCTCGCACTGGCGGCGACCGGCACGGAGGACCGCACGCCGGTGCTGGCCACCGATATCGGACCCGAGGACGCGCCGTCGAAGGTGCTGCACAAGCTCGCCGCCTTCGAGACCGAGGGCTTACTCGCCACGGCCGAGCGCGCCGACGCGGCGACCATGTCGGCGGTGTCCGAGGCGCTGGCGCAGGCCCGCCGGATCCAGCTGATCGGCATCGGAGCCTCCGGGCTGGTGGCAACGGATATGGCGCAGAAGCTGACCCGGATAGGGCTGTGGTGCGGCGCGTGCACCTCCGAGGACGATGCGCTGGTACAGGCCAGCCTGCTCGCGGCGGGCGACCTCGCCATGGCCTTCTCCCATTCCGGGGAGACCGCCGGCGTGGTCGACGCCGTGCGGCGTGCCGATCGGGGCGGGGCGACGACCGTCGCGGTGACCGCCGGCGCCGGATCGAGCCTGGCGTCCACCGCCGCGCACACCCTGCTCGCCGCCGGGCGCGAGGACGGTTTCCGGTCCGCGGCCATGGCGAGCCGGATGAGTCAGCTGCTGATCGTCGACGCGCTGTATGTCGGTGTCCTGCAACGCACTCCCGCGGCGGCCCAGGCGCTGCACCGCACCTACGACGCGGTCGCCGATCGCCGGATCCCGCGCCGGACGCGGGAGGTGTAAGTGGACAAGCTCGGCGAACTGGCCACGGAGACCGCCAATCCGCGTTCCGCCGGTCTCGACTCGATGCCGATCGATACCCTGCTGCACACCATGAACGCCGAGGACTCCCGAGTGTCTTCGGCTGTGGCGCAGGCGATTCCGAGCATCTCGCGTGCGGTCGAGGCGATCGTCGCCGCGCGCGGGCGCGGCGGTCGGCTGATCTACGCCGGGGCGGGCACCAGCGGACGACTGGGCGTGCTCGACGCCTCGGAGTGCCCGCCCACCTTCGGCAGCGATCCCGGCGAGGTGCTGGGGATGATCGCGGGCGGGCCGCGGGCGCTGACCGAGGCGGTGGAGGGAGCCGAGGACGATGCCGCGGCGGCGGGGCGCGACCTGGCGGCCCTCGGGCTGACCCCGGACGACGTGGTGGTGGCGCTGTCGGCGAGCGGGCGGACGCCGTACGCGGTCGGCGCGCTGGCGCGGGCGCGGGCGACCGGCGCCACGGCCGTGGCGCTGTCCTGCAATCGCGACGCCGAACTCAGCGCGCACGCCGATATCGCCATCGAGATCGACACCGGCCCGGAGATTCTCACGGGGTCCACGCGGCTGAAGGCCGGGACGGCACAGAAGTTGGTGTGCAACATGCTGTCCACCGCGGTGATGGTGCGCGCCGGTAAGGTGTACGGCAACCTCATGGTCGACCTGCACCCCTCCAACACCAAGCTGGTGGATCGGGCGCGGCGCATCATCGTCGAGGCCACGGGCGTGGATTTCGACACGGCCGCAACGCTTCTCGATGCCGCCGACGGCCAGGCCAAGACGGCCATCGTCATGCAGCTGGCCGGTGTCGACGCCGACCGGGCCCGCGGAATGCTCACAAAGGCACACGGTTTCGTGCGCGACGCGGTACACGCGAGCTGAACCGCACCGGCACACCGAACGGAACCACCCGCGACACTTTCTGACGGAACTACCGCGTTCGACGCGAAGAATTGTCGTCGGATCGGTAGCGTGTCTCTCCAAGTTGTTGCTGGTAGACCGCCTACCGGCCGACCAGGCGGAGGTGTCTGTGCAGTATGTGATCGGGGTGGCAGGCCTGCTGATATTCCTGTTGCTCGCCTGGGTGCCGAGTTCGAACCACCGGGCGGCCGGGGGGAAGCTCGGTCGCGTGGCATTGCTGCTGGTCGTGCAGTTCGCGCTGGGGTTCGTGCTGTTGAAGACCGGTGTCGGCACGGCGGTGGTGCGGGTGATCCGCGACGGCTTCCAACACATCCTGGGTTACGCCGCGCAGGGTACCGAATTCGTATTCGGCGATCTGGTGCGGGTCGGCGGCGACAGCGGCCCGGCGTTCCTGTTCTCGGTGCTGATGCCGATCGTGTTCGTCTCGTTGCTGATCGGCATCCTGCAGCACATCGGGCTGCTCCAGCTGATCATCAAGTACCTCGGCACGGCGCTGTCGTGGGTGAGCGGCTTCGGCAAGGTCGAGTCCTTCAACGCGGTCGCCTCCGCCATCCTCGGGCAGTCCGAGGTGTTCATCTCGCTGCGCGCGATGCTGGAACGGATTCCGCCGCAACGCATGTACACCCTGTGCGCCTCCGCGATGTCGACGGTGTCGGCCTCCATCCTCGGCGCCTACATGCAGCTCATCGACGCGAAGTTCGTCATCGCCGCGATCGTGCTGAATCTGGTGGGTGTGTTCGCGGTGACGGCGCTCATCAATCCCTACACCGTGACCGCCGAGGACGACGCCGAGCTGCTCGACGGCCCGGCGAAGGTCACGGCCGCCGACGGCGAGGCCGCCGAACCCACTCCGGAGACCTCCGCCCCCGGCCGCCCCAAGAAGCAGTCGTTCTTCGAGATGCTGACCGACTACATCCTGGTCGGCTTCAAGGTCGCGTTCACGGTGGCGGCCATGCTCATCGGCTTCATCGCGCTGCTGGCGATGGTGAACGGGATCTTCGCCGCCGTCTTCAACGGCACCACGTTCCAGGATGTCATGGGCCACGTCTTCGCGCCGCTGGCCTGGCTGACCGGAGTGCCGTGGGACGAGGCCGCCGACGTGGGCCGGTTCATGGGCACCAAGCTGGTATCGAACGAGATCGTCGCCATGCAGCAGTTGCGCGAGGAGCAGGCGGAGCTGTCGGAGCATTCGATGGCGATCGTGTCCACCTATCTGGTGTCGTTCGCCAACTTCTCCAGCATCGCCATCATCATCGGCGCGGTGCGCAGCCTCAACGAGAAGCAGGGCCTGGTCGCCGCCCAGTACGGCCTGCGCCTGCTCTACTCCGCGACCCTGGTCAGCTTCCTGTCCGCCACCATCGTCGGCCTGGTCAGCTGACGGCTCGGAAGGAGTAGAAACGGGGTGGGTGTACCGGGCGAGGAGGAGTCGGTCGTGTGGAAGATCTGTAGGACGTGCGCGGTGGAGCACGAGGCGGACGCCACGATCTGCCGGATCTGCGCGGACGAACGGCAGTGGGTCCCGGCGACGGGCCAGCAGTGGACCACGCTCGCGGAGCTGGCGGCCGCCGGGCACGGCATCCGGGTGCGCGAGCTGGAGCCGGACCTGTTCGGGCTGACCGCCGAGCCGCGCGTCGGCATCGGCCAGGAGTCGCACCTGATTCGCACGCCCGCGGGCAACGTGCTGTGGGATGTAACCGGCTACGTCGACGAGGCGGCGGTGCGGCAAGTGCGTGAGTTCGGCGAGGTCGTCGCCATCGTGCCCAGCCATCCGCATCACTATGGCGTCCAGGTCGCATGGAGCCGCGCGCTCGGCGGCGTACCGATCTTGGTCGCGGAGGCCGATACGGCATGGGTCGCGCGCCCCGACCCGGCGATCCGGCCGTGGTCGGGCCGGGTGGACCTGCTGCCCGGAATCACGCTGCGCCAGTTGGGCGGTCACTTCGCGGGCAGCGCGGTGGCGCACTGGGCGGCGGGCGCGGACGGGCGCGGCGTGCTGTTCAGCGCCGACACCATCCAGGCCAACCCGGACCGCCGAACGGTCACCTTCATGCGCAGCTATCCCAATCGGATCCCGCTGTCGCCCGCCGTCGTCGACCGGGTCACCGAGACGGTCGAGGAGTACGAGTTCGACCGGCTCTACGACAATTTCGGCAACACCATCGATGCCGACGCCCGCGCGGCCGTCCGCCGCTCGGCCGATCGCTACATCGCCTGGGTCCGAGGCGATTTCGACCATCTCACCTGAGATCCCCGGTGACACCCGGCGATTGGGCGCCGTCACGGCAGACCCCGATCCCGAGTGGTGACCGGAAACAAATCCACTGCGGCGGAATGATTTTCGGAGACAAGTCGGATTACCTTCTCCGTTCGACGGGTCATCGGCGCCCCGGGCCCTCGCACACCCCGAGAAGGAGCCGATGTGAGCAAGCAGTCGACGTGGCCGGAGGCCCAGCCCGAACAGCGGACGGCGACGGACCGCAATCGGGTGATCGTCGTGCAGATCCTGCTGGCCCTCGGCGCCCTCGCGGTGGTGGCCGCCGGATGCTGCGCGCTGGTCGCGGGCGCGCTTCCGGAGGACAGCCCGCCGGCGCCGACGATCGTGCCGCCCTCGCCGATCCTGTGGACCGGCGTCGGGACCCGGTGACGATCGATTCGTGCTGCGTCCCAACACCATCGGCACGCTTCCGTGATCGGTCCCGGATTCCGAGACTCGTCCCGCGGCGCCCTCCCGGCGGCAGTACTTTCGCCGCACATTCCCCGGACCTAGGAGGACTATGGACACTCTCACCCGCGCACCGGCCGATCAGGCTCGCGGCTTGGTCGGACAGCGCTATCGCCAAGCCGACCACTACGAGGTGGGCCGCGAGAAGATCCGCGAATTCGCTCGCGCACTACAGGATTCGCATCCCGCGCACCACAGCGAGCTGGCCGCCGCGGAACTGGGGTTCGATGCGCTGATCGCCCCGGCGACCTTCGCGACGCTGCCGTGGATACGGACGCAGGACGAGGTCTTCAGCACGCAGCTCTACGAATACGACCTCGGCCAGGTGCTGCAGGCCGACCAGGTGCTGGAGTTCGCCCGGCCGCTGGTGGCCGGTGACATCCTCACCTCCGACGTGTATTTCCAGTCCTTCCGGCAGGTCCGCGATCTCGATCTGCTCACCACCAAGAACGTCCTGACCGACCGGCACGGCGTACCCGTGCAGGCCGGGACGACCACCCTGGTGGCCCGCACAGGCAGCGTCCGCTCCGATCTGGCCGATATGGTGGACGGGATCATCATGACCGGCCTCGCCGCCGGTGAGCGCCAGACGCACCACGCCCGGGAGCGATTGGGCACGCTGCTGCCCGTCACCGGCGACGCGATCACGGTGACGCCGAACGGCCGTCGGCCGCATACCGCCTGTACCACAGGCGATCTCGCGCCCGGCGACGAGCTGCCGTCGCGCACGGTCCGGCTGACGCGCGGCGATCTGGCCAATTTCACCGGCGTGACGGGGGACGCCAATCCGATCCACTTCAGCGACGATGTCGCCCGGGCCGCCGGGCTGCCGTCGATCGTCGCGCACGGCATGCTCACCATGGGCCTGGGCGCGGGCTACCTGACCGAATGGCTGGGCGACCCGGCCGCCTTGACCAAGTACGGCGTGCGGTTCTCGGGCACGCTGCCCGTCGCGACGGACCGGCCCAGCACCGTCGAGTTCGGCGGCACCGTCAAGACCGTCGATCCCGAGCAGGGCACCGCGACGATCGCCGTCACCGCGATCGGCAACGGGCAGAAGCTGTTCAGCCGCGCGAGCGCGGTGGTGGCGCTGCGCTGAGCGCAGCCGCCCCGGGCGCAATAATCGGCACCGCGCTGTGAGGCGCGGTGCCGAAGGCTCCCCTATTGCCTACTCGTCCGGGTCGAACCCGTTGACCCGCTGCTTGGCCGCCCGGGCCCGGCGGCGCTCGGCACGCAGCTCGGCCAGCTCCTGCTCCAGCGTCTCGGCGATCCGGAACTGGCCGGTGTCGTAGACGCTGAGCGGGTCGTCCTCGGCCGTGGACGAGCTCTCGGACTTCTTCTTGCTCGAGCCGTTGGCGCCGTTGGCATCGTCCTTTTCATCGACTCGCCAACTCTTGGCCGTGGTGGTGCTCGGCGTCTTCGGGGTCCAGATATCGGGCTCCTCGGCCGGATCCAGCACGTCGCCGGTGGTCTTCGCGGCCGGCTCCTCGGCGGGCTGCGACTCCGCGGCGCCGGGCAGCGCCGCCTGCGGTACCGGCGGGCGCGTATCCGGCGCGGCCTGCCGGATGAAGCTCACGAACGTGGGCAGCGTGCGACGGATCTGCTCGGCCGGATCGGGCAGCTCGCGCACCTGCTCGGTGGCGCGAGCGATGGCCTGGCCGTAGCGGTGGCTCGCGGCGTTGTGGATGAGCAGCGAGACGCCGATCATGACCGGCGCCACCGCGTGCACGCCCACCTCGTACCACTCGGCGGAGCGGAGATACGGGTAGGTGTTGAGGACCACGGTCAGCCCCAGCAGCGAGAGTTCGGCCATGGCGACCTGGCGGCGGCTGTCGAGAATCCCCCACTCGGCGACCTTGTTGGTGCCGACCATGATGATGATCAGGCAGACGCTGATCATGCCCTCGAGCAGGTAGCTGAACCAGAACAGCGGATCGGTCGCTCCGCCGGGGGCGATGTTGTGCTGCACGTTGACCGCCGACCACAGCATGCCCGCCGTCACGACCGCGGCCAGGCCGCGCTGCGACCAGGCCCGGTGACGGTACAGCGAGGCCAGCTTGGCGTGCGGGCTGGACTCGCGGCGCTGGGCGGCAACGGCCTTGCGGGCCATCAACAGATCTCGCATATCGGCCTTCGCGATCGCCTCTGAGGTCTGCCTTGCGCGGTCCGATGCCGAGGCAGCGGCCTGAACGTTCTTCCAGCGTTGGTCGCGCTCCTGCTCGCGGATCTTCTCGGCGAGGTCGCGCTCGGCGTGTAGTTCGTCCTCGGACAGCGCATCGGTCAGCGCCGGATCGAATTGGTACGCCAGGCGCCCGCGAGCCTTCTCGACCCGCTTCGCCAGCTGCGCGACCTCGTCTCCGTTGGGACGTTCGAGGGTCAACGGGACCACCGCCCGGTGGGATGCGATGGCCGACAGATGATCACGAGTGGGAACGGCACACGACATTAATAGTCGATCGACCGCCGTCCGCGAAACTGTAGATTTGCCGAAATCCAAGTTTCTACGGCGTGCCGCGCACGACACGCCGAGTCCCGTTATCGGAGTCGCGTTGTCGAACATGACAATTCGTCGGTTTTGTGTCGATGATGTAGGTCTGCGCCGCGATGACGATACCGAACGGACGGTACGGTGGCCAGACCCCTCAGGCCGCCGCGGCGGCGGTCAGCAGGCGGCGGACGTCGTCGGCGTCCGCGACGTCGACGACCAGCCGGGTGAAATCCGACCCGGACAGGTCGATCTGAACCGCGCGGCCGTCGAACAGCGTGTCCCAGAACTCCTTACGGCCCTTGCCCCGGAACGTGCCCGCGGCGATCACACCGGGGAAGAATGTCCCGGGCGCGCGCAGCCACGGCGGGCGGCTGTCCACCGGCGCCGGGCCGACCGCGGTGACGTCGGCGAGGTCGAAGCTGAACTGCTCGCGCAGACCCAGGAAGCGGTGGGCGCCGCGCACATGTACCGTCACGGTCGTTCCTGTGACCTCGATGTCGACCATCGCGCACCTACCTCTCGCCGGGGATTCGTTCCTCCTGTTCCAGAATGCGGATCGCTGCTGACCGGAGTCTGAGGTCTTCCTATGAGTTTTCTCAGATTCCCGGCATTAGGATCGGCTCATGCGGGTGGGACGGCGGGCTTCCGGGGTGCTGGCCTTCGTGGTTCTGCTGGCTGTGGTTGTCGGGACGGCGTGGGAGCAGCAGCCGCGCGGGCATCGGGACGCGGCGGCGGGCGTCGACGTGTTCAGCGCCGAGCGGGCGTTTCGGACGGTCGAGGCGATCGCCGCGCGGCCGCATCCGGTGGGCACGGCCGAACACGACCGGGTCCGTGACCTGCTGGTCGACCGGCTGCGGAACCTGGGCCTGGAGACCGAGATCCAGAGCGGTGTCGGCCGGTATCCCGCGAACCTCGAACGCGACGTGGTCGGCATGGCACGGGTGGACAATATCGTCGCCCGCCTGCCGGGGACCGACCCGACCGGGACGGTCTACCTGACGGCGCACTACGACTCGGTGCCGCCCGCACCCGGCGCGAACGACGACGGCGTCGGTGTGGCGGCCGTGCTGGAGTCGGTGCGCGCGCTGCACGAGGCCCGCGCCGAGCTGCGGAACGACGTGGTGGTGCTGCTGACCGATGCCGAGGAGGTCGGCCTGCTGGGCGCCGAGGCGTTCGTATCCGGCGGCCGAGCCGATCCGCGCGGCGGAGTGGTCGTGAACCACGAGGCCCGCGGCGCCGGGGGCCCGGTCATGCTGTGGCGCCTCACTCATCCCGACGGCGACCTGATCCGCGAGGTCGCGCGCATCCCGTTCCCGAACACCGACTCGATGTCCACGTCGCTGGCCGGAGGGCAGACCTCGAGCAATACCGATTTCACCGCCTTCGAACCTGCCGGGCTGCGGACGCTGGACTGGGCCTACGCGGGCCGAAACGCCTACTACCACAACCCGTTCGACGATCCCGCCCATGTGAGCCTCGCGACGCTGCAGCAAATGGGCGACAACACGCTCGCGCAGGCCCGGGCGTTCGGCAACCGAGACCTCACGGCGGCCGACGACGAGAACCGGGCGTACTTCTCGCTGCCGTTCGGGGCGCTGGTCGTGCTGCCGCTGTGGGTCGTCATCGTGCTCGCCGTGGCGACGCTGGTCGGCGCGGGCTGGGTGGTGCGGCAGGCGCGGCGCAACGGCGAGGCCTCGATCCGCGGCGTGCTCGGTTCCGCCGCAACGGCATTGGTCGCGGTGGCGCTGGCCATGGGCGCCACCTACGGGCTGTGGGAGGCGCTGCGGGCGATCCGGCCGGAGTATCGGCCGCTGTTCGTCGATCCGTACCGGCCCGAGTTCTACTACGCGGCGATGCTCACGCTGTGCGTGGCGGTGCTCACCGCGTGGTACGCGCTGGCGCGGCGGCTGTTCGGGCCCACCGCCCCGGCGGCCGGGCTGCTGTGCTGCGTGGCCGTGCTCGGCGCGGGGGTGACCGCGATCGCACCGGCCGCGGCCGAGATCCTGGTGGTTCCCGGATGCGCCGCGGTCGTGGGGGTTTCGCTGACCTTCGCGGTATCCGACGCCTGGCGGCTGCCGGTGCTGACCGTCCTCCTGATTCCCGCGGCGGTATTCCTGGGCGGCCTCACCTGGTCGGGCCTGCAGGCGGGAATCACCGGGGCGCCGTTCCTGGTCGCGCCCGCCGTGGTGCTGTTCGGCGGACTGCTCCTGCTGACGCTCACCCATGCGTGGCCGCGGCGGCGCACGGCATCGATCCCCGCGACCGCCGTAATGCTCACCGTCGCACTGGCGGCCGCGGGCCTGGCCGTGGACCGGTTCGACGACCGGCATCCGCTGATGTCCCAGCTGGCCTACGCCCTTGACGCCGACAACAATGCGGCGCAGTGGGTTTCCGCGCAGGAGCCGGACCGTTGGACGCGCGGCTTCGTCGAGACGACATCCCCGCCCGGCCCGTACTCGAGCCTGTACCCGACCGCCGTGGCGGCCGGCCCCGCACCGACGGCCGCACTGTCCGCCCCGGTGGCCGAGATCCTCTCCGACACCACGAATTCGGGCCACCGCACGGTGCACCTGCGGCTGCGGTCCACCCGCGGGGCCACCGCATTGGCGCTGCGCTACGACACCCCGATCCACACGCTGCGCGTGGCGGGCCGGGAACTCGGCCCGGTGCCGCACAAGGGTTTCCGGCTGGAGGCGCCGCCGCCCGAGGGCATCGAAGTCCAGCTGACCGCACCGGCCGGGCCGCTCCCCCTGCACGTGGTCGACTACACGTGGCTGCCCGACTCCGGGCTAGCCGAGCCCCCGGCAGACATCTTCTACCGCCAGGACAGCACGGCCGCCGTGTTCGCGACCGTCAAGGGGTTGTGAGCGTCACGCGGTCACCGGTAGATCGGAGTCCGGCGCCACGCTGTCACGGGCTGCAGGTAGCCGTTGCGGCTGAGCCACTGCACCGTATCCGTCAGGTCGTCCTCGGGAATCCCGGTGTCCTGCACCAGTTCATCGACGGTGCTGGTACCGCCGACCTCCTTCACCTGGTGCAGGACGTACAGTTCGAATTCGGTCAGCTGATGGTGCGAGCCGAGCACATAGGTCGCCCCCACCGTCAACTGCCAGGCGGTGACGCCGACGATGTAGCGATGGCGTTTCAGCCACGCCAGCGCGTCCTCGATCTCGTAGGCGGGCGCGTCCAGCAGGTCCGCCACTTCGTCGGCGGTGCGGGCCGCGGGGCTTTCGGACAACACTTCGAGAGTATCGGCCTGGGCAGTGGTGAGTTCAGTCATTCCTCGATACCGGCGTGAGAGTGTGGCCTGGGCGCCTAGACCGTACAGCGAATACGCGCTCCGCGCTCTTTGTCCGAATTCCCATGAGTGGATGTCACAGTCGCTACCGGGGTCGTGGGCCGGATTGCGCCGCCACGTCCGGCCCGGTGGGCGGATCGATTCCGGGCTCGGGCTGCCAGGCCGCGATGGTGCCCGGAACCCCGTCCCGCACAACGAATTCGGCGCGGGTGGTGACGGGTGCACCCGGTTGCCGCACATACGGGACGACGCGGAATTCGCTGCGCCACAGGCCGTGGTCGAGATCGACCCGCACGTAGCCGCGCTGCCCGTTGAAGAACTTCAGGTCGGGATTGGCGGCCAACAGGGCGCGGCCGCGGGCGGTCAGATCCGCGCCGTCACCGCCCGTGGTGATCGAGGTGCCGGTGAATTCGGTGGCCACCACCGGCGATTCGGGGCGGGCGTAGTCGGCGCGCAGGTCGGCGGCGTAGTTCTCGTGCCGGTCGCCGGTGAGCACCACGAGATTTCGCGCGCCGCGACCGGCGGCGGCGCCCAGGACGGCGTTGCGGTCTGCCACATAGCCGTCCCACGAATCGGTGCCCACCGAGATTCCCGGGCCGGGGTCGTAGTCTGATTGCGCCATCGCCACCTGGTTCCCGAGGATCTGCCAGCGGGCGGGCGAGTCCGCGAAGCCGTCGAGCAGCCAATCGCGCTGCCGGGCACCGAGTATGGTGCGGTCGGCGGCGAATCGCTCGGGGCAGTCGTCGACCAGGTTGCCGTCGCCGCACGCCTGCTCGGTGCGGTACTGCCGGGTGTCGAGCATGGTGATCTCGGCCAGGTCGCCGAAGCGGTAGCGCCGATGCAGCCGCATATCGGGCCCCGACGGCAGTTGGGCGAGCCGCAGCGGCTGATGCTCGTACATCGCCCGGAACGCCGCGGCGCGTCGCCGCCGGTACAGCGCCGGGATCCGATGGATATCGATGCCCAGGCCCGGGGAGTCACCCGCCCAGTTGTTGTCGACCTCGTGGTCGTCCATGGTGACCAGCCAGGGGAAGGCGGCGTGCGCGGCGCGCAGCGGCGCCTCGGCCTTGTTCTGCGCGTAGCGCAGGCGGTAGCCGGGCAGGTCGACCGATTCGTTCCAGAACTGCCGGTCCATCGTGGCCCCCGCCCGGCCCAGCATCCACACCTGTTCGTAGATGTAGTCGCCCAGATGTACGACCAGGTCGAGATCCTCGGCGCTCAGGTGCTCGTAGGCGGTGAAGTAGCCGGAGTGCCAGGCCTGACAGGAGGCGAACGCGAAACGCAGGCGCGCGGTCGGGCTGCCCGGCGCGGGGGCCGTGCGGGTCCGGCCGACCGGGGAGACCACCGAGCCCGCGCGAAACCGGTAGAAGTACCAGCGGTCCGGCGCCAAGCCGCGCACCTCGGGATGCACGCTGTGTGCGAATTCACGGGTGGCCACCGCCGAACCGCGGGCGACCACCTGCCGGAAGTGCTCGTCGTCGGCGACCTCGTAATCGACGGTCACCGGCGCCTGTGCCGTCCCGCCGAGCCCGTCCGGCGCGAACGGGTCCGGCGCCAGCCGCGTCCACAGCACCACACCGTCCGGCGTCGGGTCGCCGGAGGCCACACCCAACGAGAACGGGTCGTCGCCGCGCCACCGCGGCGCCGCGAATTTCGCACTGCCCACCGCCGAGACGCCGACGAGCAGCGCGGCCGACCCGGCGGTGCCGAACCTCAGCAACTGCCGCCGCGACAGAACCATAAGCCAGGGTAACCCAACTAGAGAATCCCTCCGATTCGACGGGGGACCTCAGCGATGCCTTTCCTCCTCATATCCCGCGCCCGTCTTTCCGTATCACCTGGGCGCCTGTCTTCCCATATCACCTGTGCGCCTTTCCTTCTCGTATCCCCGAGGGGCTTTTGACCGGGGCGGCGGTACTGTCGGTTCGGTGAGGAAGTGGTTGCGTCGAAAGTCTCGCCGGGTCGGCCGGTTCGACCGGGCCGTCAGCGGTGCGGTCGCGGAGCTGCCGATCTCGACGGTCGACCGCGGCATGCTGCGGTTGACCAGGTCCGCCGACAACGGCGTGCTCTGGCTGGCCATCGCGGCGGTCCTCGCCACCCGCAAGGGCGCCACGCGCCGGGCGGGGCTGCGCGGGGTGGTCGCGCTGGGCGGCGCCACTGTCGCCGCCAACACGTTCAAGACCGTCGTGGGCCGCCGCCGCCCGGCCGCCGAACTGCTGCCGCTGGATCGCCGGCTGATCCGCCGCCCGGCCTCCTCGTCGTTCCCGTCCGGGCACAGCGCCTCGGCTATCGCCTTCGCCACGGCGGTAGCCATGGAGAGCCCGCGCAGCGCCCGGGTGGTGGCGCCGCTGGCCGCCACGGTCGCCTACTCCCGGGTGCACACCGGCGTGCACTGGACCTCCGACGTGCTGGTCGGCGCGGCGATCGGCGGCGGTGTCGCGCTGGCGACCCGACGCTGGTGGCCGGTGCGGCATTCGGACGAGGCGGCGGCCAGCCCGGTGCGCGAGGTGCCGGTGCTGGCCGACGGCAAGGGCCTGGTGATCGTCGTCAACCCGATGTCCGGCGCGCCCGACTACGACCCGACCCGCGACATCTCCCTGGCGCTGCCCGCGGCGACCGTGCTGCGCGCCGAACCGGGCGTCGACTGCGTCGAGCAACTGACGCGGGCGCTGGCCGAGCGCACCGACCGGCCCGCCGCGGTAGGCGTCGCGGGCGGGGACGGCACGGTCGCGGCGGTCGCGGCGGTCGCGCTGGAGCAGGGACTGCCGCTCGTGGTCGTCCCGACCGGCACCCTCAACCATTTCGCGCGCGATGTCGGCGTGTACGACCTGCGCGAGGTCGTGGACGCCACCGGCGCCGGGGAGGCCGTCTCGGTCGACGTGGCGAGCGTGGAGTTCGGCGTCGAGGGCCGCTCCCGCACGCAGTACTGGATCAATACCGCCAGCCTCGGCGCCTATTCGGATCTGGTGCGGCTGCGCGAGAAATGGCAGGAGCGGTGGGGGAAGTGGCCCGCCTTCGCCGCCGCCCTGGTGGTCACGCTGCGGCGGGCCGAGCCGATCCGGATCCGGCTGGACGGGCGGTGGCAGGAGGTGTGGTTCCTGTTCGCGGGCAACGGTTCCTACGATCCGCCGGGCGCGGTCCCCGCGTTCCGCTCCCGGCTCGATTCCGGCCTGCTGGACATCCGCTGGCTGCGCGCCGACCTGAAGTTCTCCCGCACCCGCGCCGCCGTCGCCCTGCTGCTCGCCGCCATCGGACACAGCAAGGTCTACGGCGAGCGCATGGTCCCCGCACTGACCGTCGAACTACCGAGGCAGCAGGCGCTGGCCACCGACGGCGAGGTGATCGGCGAGGCCACGCACCTGCACTTCAGCGTGCCCGGCCAGATCGCGGTGTACCGCCGCGACGAGGAGAACCCGCAGTGGGCGGACCGCGACCGCCCGCATCACCGGCAGTGAGACTCCACGACGCGTGAGGACGATCGAGGGCGGCACCGATGGTGTGCTCCCGATACGCATTGACCCGCGGCGCGATCCCAGGCAGTATTCGTAACCTATTGAACCGGTTACTTGGCGTTGGGAGGCACCGTGGGCGATATCGAGGTCGTCGTCTTCGACGTGCTCGGGACGATGGTCGATGAGCCGAGCGGGCTGCGGGCGGGGATTCGCGAGGCGGTGCCCGCCGCCGACCAGGCGTTCGTCGGCGAGTTGCTCAGCGTGTGGCAGCGGCATGTCGAGCGCGAGCAGCGGCGTATCGCGCGGGGTCAGCGGCGGTATGCCGGTACCGAGATCATCGACGCCGAGGCGGCGCAGCGGGTGGCCGATCGTGCCGGGCTCATCGATCCTGCGGTCATCGCCCGGCTGGCGACCGCGGGGCGGCGGCTGCCGCCCTGGGACGATTCGGCCGACGGTCTCGAGCGGCTGGCCCTGCGCTTTCCCGTCATCGGCCTCTCCAACGCCGGTCGCGTCGCACTACCGCGACTCAACGCATATGCCAGATTGCGCTGGCACCAAGCCCTGTCGAGCGAGACCGTCCAGGCGTACAAGCCCGCGCCGGAGATCTACCAGCTCGCCGTCGACACCGCCGGATGTCCGGCCGACCGCGTACTCATGGTGGCCGCCCACGCCTGGGACCTGCGGGGAGCCCAGGCGAGCGGCATGCGCACCGCCTACGTCCGGCGACCGGTGGGAGACCCGCCGATCGGCTCCGATGTCTTCGACTGGCACTTCGACAGCCTCGACGAGCTGGTCACAACGCTGACGGCCGGGTGATTGCGGCACCTCGCTACCGGTGCCGCGTCGTATGGGCCCGCCGCAGTGCCCGGAGTTCGTCGGCGCGCGGGTCGGCGACCTCGTAGGAGTCGGGGAAGCCGAAGGTGCGGACGGTGCGGGTGAGGGCATCGAATCGCGACCAGCCCGGATCGCCGTGTGTCGCAAAGCGAACCCAGGCCCCGTGCACCTCGTCGGCCAGGCGCTGGGGCGGGTTCGGGCCGGTCAGGGTGTGCGCCGCGGCGAGCTGGTCGAAGACGAACGGCACCTCCATGACATGGCAGGCGCCGAGGTTCTCGATGCCTGAGGGCCACTCGAATTCGTAGACGTAGGCCGGGTTCCCGGCCGTCGCGGTGGCTTCGGCGATGCGCATGACATCGTCTCGGAAGACGACATCGGTGATGACCGCGGCGAAGATATCGGCGGGTGCGGCGCCCGGGCGATTCGCGGCATAGCGTTCGGCGACCGAGGGGTCCAGTCCGTAGCGAGAGAGGACGAACGGCAGGGTCTCCTCGGTGATCCCCGCCGCGATACCCGTCGGGAAGGTGAAGAACCGGAACTCCTCCGCGGTCCAGCCCGCGATCAACGGGACCGTCCGATCCGGTTGCCCCACAATGACTTCCGTCGGCAGGCCCAGAATCAGATCGCCATCGACGACCGGGAAGAAGCTCAGGATGCCGAGCCCGTTGGCGACGACCGAGGGGCCCCACTTCCCGGGGTCCGGATCCGCTATCAGCGCCAGCGTGGTCCAATCCTGCACCGTGCGTAGCTGGTCCGGCGTCAGCTGGCCGAACGCCGCCGCGGTCGGGTCGATTCCCAGCTTCGCGGCGGCGTTCTCGGCGACCTTGCGCGCGTCCTCGGCGGCGGCGACCGCGGAACCGTTGGCGCTCTGCACGATCGCGCGCCGGAACAGGCCGCGGGCGGCGGGCGAGGCGATGAGGTTCACCACGCTCATGCCTCCGGCCGACTCCCCGAAGACGGTGACATTGCCCGGATCCCCGCCGAACGCGGCGACATTCTCCTGCACCCACTGCAGGGCGAAGATCTGGTCGCGCAGACCGCGATTGAGCGGCGCGCCCGGCACGGCAGCGAAACCGGAGATGCCGAGCCGGTAGTTGATCGACACCACCACGACGCCGTCGCGCGCGAACGCGCTGCCGTCGTAGATCTTTCGCGCGTTGGACCCGCGGGCGAAGGCGCCGCCGTGGATCCACACCAGCACCGGGAGTCCCGCGCTGCTGGTGTCGGGTGACCACACATTCACGTTCAGGTACTCGTCGCCGGGGATCCCATCGCTGCCGAGGAGGGCGTGGATGGGCGGTGGATACGGCGACTGCACGCAGGTGGGGCCGTGCGCGAGGGCATCGCGCACGCCGGACCACTCGCGCACCGGCTTCGGCACGTCGAACCGGGCGGGCCCGACCGGCGGCGCCGCGTACGGGATGCCGAGGAAGCTGCTGACTCCGCCCTCGGTCACGCCGCGCACCTTGCCGCCGGTCACCGACACAATAGTTTCCATAGGGACTCCTTCGTCACCCGTTCACCCCGGAGCCGAATTCCGGACACTACTCGACAGTACGGGTTCGGCCCCGGCGCGGCGGCGGGTTCCGGACTGTCGCGGGCCCGCAGCGTACGAGGCGCCGGTGACCATCCCGGCGCTCTCGGTGAGCAGGATCTGTTCGACGACCTGCTGTTCGGGGATGCCCTGCGGGCCGCCCTCCACCGCCGTCACCTTGGACAGTCCCTGGTGCGCGCCGCCCTGCCGCACATGTACGCGCATCGAGTCGATGAAATACACCAGCGGATAACGGGACAGGTCCTCGATGCGCTGCGGGACCCCGTGCTCGACTAGGTAGTCGCGCGCGCCGTACAGGCCCAGGCAGTAGTCGCCTGCAGGTCGACGATCTGGACCTGGCGTCGAGCTTCCCACCCATGATGCGCGAATCCGTCTCGTCCACCAACGTTTTCGTGCACGTCGAGGCGACGCGCGCGGCGGCGGGGCTGGGGCTGCTCCCCTGCTTCATGGCCGACCGCCACGCCGATTTGGTACGGGTGCTGCCCGACGCGGTAGCCGTCCGCCTGACCTACTGGCTGGTCGCCCGCGCGGAAACCCTGCGCAGGCCGGAGGTTTTCGCGGTGGTCGACGCGGTGCGGGCCACGGTGAGCGAACAGCGCGATGTGCTGCTGAAGCTGTGAATCGCGTCAGCCGGTCCGCAGGCGCACCGGGAGTTCCACCAGGCCGCGGATGAGCGCTCCGTGGTGCCACCGCGGTTCGAAGGCCGACTCCGCCAGGGCCAGGTCCGGGAAGCATCGCAGCAGAGCCGTGAACGCGATCTCCGCCTCCAGCCGGGCCAGCGGGGCCCCGACGCAGAAGTGGATGCCGTGCCCGAATGCCAAGTGCCCGCCCGGATCTCCGGCGATATCGAGGTTGTCGGGAGCGCGGTAGCGCGCCGGATCGTGATTGCCCGCGGCCAGCGAAACATAGACAAGCTCGTTCGCGGGGATGTCGACTCCGGCGATCCGCACCGGCTCGCCGGTGTAGCGCACCGTGGCCCAGCCGACCGGGCCGTCGTAGCGCAGGAACTCCTCGACGGCGGCGGGCACGGCGGCCGGGTCCGCGCGCAGCGCGTCGAACTGAGATCTGTTGCGCAGCAAGGCCAATGTGCCGTTACCGATGAGGTTCACCGTCGTCTCGTGCCCGGCGACCAGCAGCAGGAATGCCATCGCCACCAGCTCGGACTCGGACAACTGGTCGCCGTCGTCGCGCACGTGCGCCAGGCCGGACAGCAGATCCTCCTCCGGCTCGCGGCGCTTGGCGGCCACCAGTTTCCGCAGATACTCCGACATCGCGACCGAGGCGGTGTTGCGTTCGCGCACGCCGCCCACCGAGCCCACCAGCACCCTGGTCCACGCCTGGAACTCGGTGCGATCGCCGAACGGTACCCCCAGCAGCTCGCAGATCACGGTGACCGGCAGCGGATTCGCGAAGGCCTCCAGCAGGTCGACCTCGTCCCGGGTGGCCATCTCGTCGAGCAGCGCCGCGGTGATCTCCTCGATGCGCGGCCGCAGCGCCGCCGTCCGGCGCGGCGTGAACGCCTTGACCACCAGCTTGCGCAGGCGGGTGTGGTCCGGCGGGTCACTGTTCAGCATGTGCGCGGACAACGCCTGCGCATCCGCGTTCGCCACCAGCGCGGACTCGCGGCGCTCGTGGAAGATCTCATAGATGCCCGCGGCGCTCTTGCGCAGCCGCGGGTCGCTCAGCGCCGCCCGGCCCTCGGCATATCCGATGATCACCCAGCCGTCGACACCGTCGGAGAAGCGCACCCGGTGCACGGGCCCGCTCTCCCGCCAGCAGCGGTAGTACCGATGCGGATCGGTGTGGAAATCGTCGCCGACCTCCTGGATCCGGTTCGCGACCTCGCTGTCGACCATGCTGTCCTCGCTGTCTCCCGCGCGACCTGTGCGACGGCTGCGCCCGACCGGCTCAGCGGCGCCCCCTGCCCGCCCCAAACTACCGAAATCCGTGCTGTCGCGCCGTTTTCGCAGCTGGCGAACCGGACAGCCAAGCGCACGGCACACCCAAACCTCCCCTCTCGACACAGCTCACCCCTTCCCGGTACGCCTCGTTGATTTCCGGCATGCTTTAAGCCGGAATCCACTGGCACACTCGCGGGTTCCGGACCAAAGTGGGTGGATTCTCGTAGATCGCTCGACGGGGAAGGCGGGGAGGGTCAAACTGGCGGCGTGGCAGGACAATTCGTGCCGATCCCGGACTGGATGTCCGACCAGAACCAGGACTGCGGGGTCGCGATCGCCGATATCGGCGGCGACGGCGCCCCCGACGTCGCGGTGCTGCGGGTCGACGACCTCGACGGCCAGAATGCCGGGTACTACCGCATCGGCACCGCGTTACCGGCCGACGGCGATGTAAAGTCCTGGGGCCCATGGCTTTCCGTACCGGAATGGTGGGGTTGGCAGAACCAGGGCGCCGGGATAGCGATCGCCGACCTGAACGGCAGCGGCCGCCCGGACCTGGTGGTGTTCCTGGTCGACAATCCGGCGGGCCAGAACCAGGGATACTTCCGCATCGGGCGCGACCTCGCCGTCGACGGCACCGTGACCGGCGGCTGGACGCCGTGGCAGCGGATTCCCGACTGGTACGGGTGGGAGAACCAGGGCGCCGACATCTGCCTGACCACCATCGACGGGCAGGCCGCGCTGGTGGTGTTGACCGTCGACAACCCGGTGGGCCCGAACGCGGGCCGTTTCCGCCTGGCCAAGGGACTCACCGCCGAGGGCGCGGTGGCCGAATGGACCCCGTGGGTCGCGGTCCCCGACTGGTGGGGCTGGGAGAATCAGGGCGCGGGCGTCACCGCCGCCGATCTCGACGGTGACGGCCGCGCGGAGCTGATCGTATTCACCGTCGACCACCCGCAGCAGGGAAACGCCGGGATGTACACCATCGGCTGGGCGCTGGACGGCACCGGTCACTGCGTCGACGGATGGAGCACCTGGTCCGCGGTTCCCGGCTGGGGATTCTTCGAAAACCAGGGCGCGGCAGTGGCTCTGCTGCCCACCCCGGGCGGCCCGCCGGAGCTGGTGATCGCCACCGTCGATCACCCGCAGGGCGGTAACACCGGCTTTCTGCGCGTCGTGGAGCTGGATACCGACCTGGCGCAGGCCCCCGCCGAGGGACTGTGGCGCATTCTGGATTTCGACACCGAGATCAATCCGGTGCACGCCGCCCTGCTGCACACCGGTGACGTGCTGTTCTTCGCCGGTTCCGGCAACGACGCCGACCGGCTGGACGCACGCGAATTCCGTACTCGCGTCTGGCATTACCCGAACCCGGGGCTGAGCGCGCCCGAGACGCCGATCGATATGTTCTGCGCCGGGCACACATTCCTGCCGGACGGGCGGCTGCTGGCCGTCGGCGGGACCGAACGCTACGACCCCTTCTACGGCCTGCGCGACGCACTGCTGTTCGATGTCGCCGAGCAGGCCTGGAAGGTCCTGCCGGACATGGCATTCGGGCGCTGGTACCCCACGCTGGCGGAGTTGCCGGACGGCAATGTGGTCGCGACCTCGGGCCTCGGCGACGACAACTTCCTGTCGCAGGTCCCGGAGCTGTTCGACACCGCGACGCAGACCTGGTCGCAGCTGCCGGTCCCGGGGCCGATCCCGATGTACGGCCACCTGGTCCTGCTCGACGACGGACGGCTGTTCTACACCGGCGGCCAGCTGGGCGGCAACAACGGCATGCGCCCGTCGGTCTGGGATCCCGCCACCGGCGCGGTCACCGTGGTACCCGGACTGACCGACCCGGAGGCACGAAACCAGTCCAGCAGCGTGCTGTTACCCCCGGCACAGCGCCAGCGAGTGATGATTCTGGGCGGCGGCGGGTACGACATGCACTCGGGCGCAGCGGTTCTGGACGACACCCGGATCGTCGACTTCGGCGCACCCACCCCGGAATACCTGCCCGGGCCGCCGATGCACCATGCCCGCATGCATCTGAACGCGGTGCTACTGCCGGACCGGACGGTGCTGGCCGCGGGCGGCTCCGGGATGGAGGAGATGGCCGATATGGCTCCCTCGCACGCGGAGATCCTCGACCCCGAGACCGGGACCTGGACCGCCACCGCGCCGGAACGTGTTGTCCGCCTGTATCATTCGGTCGCGCTGCTGACGCCCGACGGCAAAGTGATCACGGCGGGTTCCAACCCGGCCCGCAAGACCGAAGAGTTGCGCATCGAAATCTACTGGCCGCCATATCTTTTCCGCGGCGCGCGCCCCGAGCTGACCCTGGCGTCCGACACCGTCACCTACGGCGCGGAACTCACCGCCACGACGACGGGCACGCTGCGCGACGCCTGCCTCGTGCACCCCAGCTCGTGCACCCACTCCACCAACAACGACCAGCGCCTGGTCGATCTGCCGCTCGCCGTCGCCGAGCCCGGGTCCGTCACCCTGACGCTGCCGTCCAATCCGGCCCTGGCCCCGCCCGGCTGGTACCTGGTCTTTGTCGTCGATACCGACGGGGTGCCCTCGGTGGGGCGCTGGGTGCGCCTGACCTCGTAGCGGCCCGAATCGCCGAACGACACCCGGTCAGCGTACGAATTGGCGTCATCGCGGCAAATCGGCGCACATCGGGCGCCGCGAGCAATACCGTGGAGTATGCGCACTTTCGTACACTTGGTGCTGTTCGCCTGCGCAGTGGCGATCGCCGCCGGGACGTTCGGCCCGCTCGTCGGCTCGGCCGAGGCCCGCGACGTGCAGTTCGCCGATCTGCGTGACGGCTTCGCCGCCGAGCAGACCCTCGACCAGATCGCCGGTCAGAACACCTCGATCCAGTCGTCGCTGGCGATTTTCCTGCTCGTGATCGCCGCCGTCGTCCTGCTGGCCGCGCTGTTCGGCTCGCGTGCCATCGGCTGGATCGGAGTACTCGGCGGTCTGGTCGTGCTCGGCGTGGTCGGCTGGCGGCTGGACGAGCGGTTCGGCGACCAGCTGCGCGACGACTACCGCGATCTGTTCGGCGGCGCCTGGGGCCTGTACGCGATCGGCGGCGGGCTGCTCGTCGCACTGCTGGCGCTGCTGGTTCCGCGCGAGCGCGCGGTGCGATAGGCGAACGCCGAACCACGCCGAGGCACGTGGGAGCCTGGAACAGTCAGTCACAGAACCGAAGGAGAGCGCGCATGTCGACCGAGACCGTGGACGCCGTGGTGATCGGGATGGGCCCGGGTGGCGAGGATGTCGCGACGCGGCTGGCCACGGCGGGGCTCGCGGTCGTCGGCGTGGAGGGCCGATTGGTCGGCGGCGAGTGCCCCTACTACGCGTGCGTGCCCACCAAGATGATGGTGCGCGCGGCCGAGACACTCGCGGAGGCTCGACGGGTCGGCGAGTTGGCGGGTTCGGCGCAGGCGCACCCGGATTGGCGGCCGGTGGCCGACCGGATACGCGACGAGGCGACCGACAACTGGGACGATACGGTCGCGGTCGAACGCTTCGAGAAGGCCGGTGGGCGGTTCGTGCGCGGCTGGGGCCGCATCAGCGCGCCGGGCGAGGTGACGGTGACCACCGCCGAGGGCCCCCGAGTTTTCCGGGCCGAGCGGGCGATCGTGCTGAATCCCGGTACGGCGCCGGCGGTTCCGCCCATCGAGGGCCTCGCCGATACACCCTACTGGACCAACCGGGAGGCCGTGACCACCACAGCGGTGCCCGAGTCGCTGATCGTGCTCGGCGGCGGTCCCGTGGGAATGGAGTTCGCTCAGATCTTTTCGCGTTTCGGCGCGGACGTCACGGTCGTGGTGCGGCACCGCATCCTGCCCAAGGAGGAGCCCGAGGCGGCCGACCTGCTCGCCGAAGTCTTTGCCGAAGAAGGGATTTCGATCCGCTCCGAGGTGGATACCACGCGAATCGAGCATGACGGAGAGCGGTTCACCGTGCACCTGGACGCGGGCGAACAGCTGCGCGCGCGGCAGGTGCTGGTGGCCACCGGCCGCCGAACCGACCTGGCGGCGTTGGGAATCGGCGCGGTCGGGCTGGACGAGTCCGCCCGCGGCATCGAGGTCGACGAGCATCTGCGGGCCGCCGACGGGGTGTGGGCCATCGGCGACATCACCGGCCGCGGCGCCTTCACGCACATGTCGATGTACCAGGCCCGGATCGCGGCCGCCGATATCCTCGGCGACACCTCGGAATCCGCCCGCTACCACGCGGTTCCCCGCGTCACCTTCACCGATCCCGAGGTGGGCGCGGTCGGCATGACCGAGGCTCGGGCGCGCGACGCCGGTCTGACCGTGCGCACCGGCGTCACCGACCTCGCGGCCTCCACCCGGGGCTGGATACACAAGGTCGGTAAAGCCGGGCTCATCAAACTGGTCGAGGACGCGGACCGCGGCGTGCTGGTCGGCGCGACCTCCGTCGGCCCGCAGGGCGGAGAAGTGTTGAGCGCCTTGGCCGTTGCCGTGCACGCGGAGGTCCCCACCCAGTCCCTGCGCCGCATGATCTACGCCTACCCCACCTTCCACCGCGCGATCGAAGCCGCCCTCGACTCACTGGCGTGAGAGCAGCCGGGCTCCCGGTACGACCCGGCAAGCGGGACCCGCTGCGGCGTGGCCTACTTGGCCGCTACGGCGGACCAGCCGTTGTGCGTGGCGGACGTCCCCGGAGCCACGCTCGCCACGGGGTCACCGGTGCAGTCCTTCGAGGCGTACACCAGGAAGTCTCGCCTGCTCCGGTTCTCGATACGGATGTCACGCGGGAAACCGCTGGCCCAGCACGAGTCCAGGTCGCTCAGCTCCAGCGTGTCATCGATGATCACCACCTCACGCCCGTCCCCGAACCCCGCCGAGCCGCTGGGAGCGGCGGAAACGAGGGGCGCCGCCACGGACATCGCGACGACGGCGAGAGCGCCTACCACAGAACACATTCCAAGTTTCATGGGATGACCCTATAGGCTCGCGCTCCGGCGGGACACGGTCGGTCGCCCGGTGCGCACGGCGGTGACCGCCACGGTCGCGTAGTGCATCGTGAAGCTGCCGCCGAGGGCATCGATCGCGCCGCCGGCGGCGGACAGTACGACCGCCAGCTGGTCGGGAGGCAGGGTGGTGAGGGTGCCGTGGGTGGGCATCTGGTCCAGCCACTCGTCGCGGGTGTAGGTCCGCTCCCAGTCGAATCGCCACTGCTCGGAGGCGCCGAAATCGCCCGCGGCCCGCATCCCGTCGACGGCCTTGTCGAAGATCGGCTGATAGGCCTCCACCATCGTCCGACCGGCCGCCACGGACTGCCGCATCGCCCGCACGTCGACCGGCGAGTCGGGCACCGCCCGCTCGAAGGCGTCGACGGTCGCGGCCGTCACCTCCTCCGGGGCCTGGAACACGTGCCAGAACACCGCCAGCCGACCACCCGGCCGCAACACCCGCGCCGCCTTGGCCGCGCCCAGTCCGGGATCCACCCAGTGCCAGGCGGTTCCGGCGACGACCGCGTCGAAGTCCCGGCCCGCCGGATCCCACTCCTCGAACGTCGCCACCTCGGCCTCGACCCCGCTGCGCCGCGCGAACTCGGCCATCCGCACATCCGGTTCGACCCCGAGCACACGACAGCCGAGCACCTGGAACTGCCGCGCCTCGATCCCGGTCCCACAGCCGACGTCGAGGACATCGAGGCTGGGAACGGAAGCGGTGTTCGCATCGCGGTCCGGCGTGGCGGCGATGATGCGTGCCAGGAGGGCGTGTGGGTAGGGCAGGCGGGTGCGGTCGTAGCGTTCGACATCAGCGCCGAAGGATTCGGCCATCTGCCGGGCGCGATGCGGCTCGGTGGCGGGTTCCGGGGATACAGTGGGCATGCGCCCACATTAAGTGGGCGGATGCCCACTCGTCAACCCGTGGTTGTCGCCAACCTCGGAGTAGAAGGAGAGATACGCGCTATGCCGACCGGAGTCGCCCTCCGCGATGTTCGCGAGCAGCTGTTCGACGCCGCCGAACGCGTGCTGCTTCGAGACGGCGCGAGCGCCGTGACCAGCCGGGCGGTCACCGCCGAGGCGGGCTGCGCCAAGGGCGTACTGCACCGGCACTTCGAGGATTTCGACGCCTTCCTGGCCGAACTGGTACTCGACCGCACCGAGCGGATGCGCGCCCGGGCCGCCGTCCTGCGCGAATCCGCGGGCGCCGCAACGGTTGTCGACAACCTCACCGAGGCGCTGGTGGCTGTCTTCGGCTCGGTGGCCGTGGCGATCGTGCCGCTGGTCACCTTCCGGGACGAGTTGCGCGCCCGGCTACGCCGGGCCGGGGCGACCGGCCTGCCGGTCCTGTCCGAAGCCGGGGCGATGATCGCCGAATATCTCACCGCCGAGCGCGATCTGGGCCGCATCGCGGCCGATGCCGACGTCGACACCCTGGGACTCTCGCTGATCGGCTCCGGCCATCTGGTGACGGCGGGCCACGGAATACCGGACCCCGAATCCGTCCGCAGGATCGTGACCACGGTGATCGGCGGCTGCTGTTCGTGACGCGGTGCGCTGCCGTATATTTCGCGACATGCCCAGTGATGCCCAGCTGAAGGTTCAAAACGCCCTCCACCGCGCGCTGCTCAAGGTCAGCGGCGGGCGGCTGGGCCGGACCGTCGTGGGGATGCCCGCCCTCGAACTCACCACCATCGGCCGCAAGTCCGGCGAGCCGCGCCGGGTCATGCTGACCGCACCGATCATCGACGACGACACGATCGTGATCGTGGCCTCGCGCGGCGGCGATCCCACGCACCCGGCGTGGTATCTGAACCTGCGGGACAACCCCGCCGTCGAGGTGTCGATGCAGAGCGGTCCCCGGCGGCCGATGACGGCGCGCATCGCCACCGAGGAGGAACGCGCCGCGCTGTGGCCCCGCGTCGTCGAGGCATTCCAGGGCTACGGCGACTACCAGCGCAAGACCACCCGCGAGATTCCACTGGTGCTGTTGACGCCGAAAGGCTGAGGCCCTCAACTCCTGCGACGGAAGGCCCGCACCTTCGCTCGGTTGCCGCAGGTCTCCATCGAGCACCAGGTCCGTGACCTGTTGCGCGAATGGTCGTAGTAGGCCCAGCGGCAGTCGGGGTTGCGGCACGCCTTGAGCCGATCCCAGGTGCCGTCCGCCGTCGCGGTCACCACGATCGCCAGCAGGCGCGCGAGGGCGGCGTCGGCCGACTCCGGATCGCGCGGCACCAGCCGTGCCGCGCCCGCCACCGACCGCATCACCAGCGGCAGTTCTCGTGCCAGGTCGTCCAGATCGCCGATGTCGGCGCCGGGGTCTTCCCGGCCGATCAGCAACGCCCGCAACCCTTCTCGCACACGGACCGCCCGCCGCAGGTCGGCGTCGCGCACCGGGCGGTCCGCGGCCAGCAGGTCCCGCTCGACCAGCCAGCGACGTAGTGCGCCCGCATCGGCGAGGTCGTCGGTGCCGTACACCAGGCTGCGCGTATTGATCAGGTCCTCCACCCAGCGCAGCGGCGGCGGCGCGGTCGACGGATCCCTCGAATGCATACCCCATCGTAACCATCTATTGACATATACCGGTGTCGTAACCAGCATTGGTTGTATGACGGTTACAGCCCGAACTCCTTCCGAGACCGCCCGGCGCGGCGGCTGGCTGGCGGCGCTGTTCATCGGCGCGTTCGCCGTGGCCTGCACCGAATTCGTGCCGGTCGGCCTGCTTCCGCAGATCGTGGACAACCTGCGCGTCAGTCCCGGCGCGGCCGGTCAGCTGGTGACGGCGAACGCCCTTGCCCTGGCCGTCGGCGCGCCGGTGCTCGCGGCGGTGTTCGCCGGGGTCGACCGCCGCCGCGTGCTCGTATCGACCCTGGCGGTTTTCGCCGCGGGCCACGTCGTGGCCGGACTGGCGCCGAACTATTCCGTGCTCCTGGCCTCCCGCCTGGTCAGCGGGGCCACGATGGGCCTCTACCTCGCGACCGCCATCGCCACCGCCGCCCGGCTCGCCCCCGAACCCCGCCGCGCCCGCGCGATCGCGACCATCGTCGCCGGTGTCAGCACCGCCACCGCGCTCGGCGTGCCGGTCAGCACCCTGCTCGGCCAGGGCCTGAGCTGGCGGCTCGCGCTCGGCGGCCTGGCCGTGCCCGCGCTCGTTGCCCTCGCGCTGAACCACCGCTTGCTGCCGTCGCTGAGCGGCGACGAAACCCATTCGCGGCGAGAGCGATTCGCCGCACTGCGCGCCCGCCCGGTGTTGCTCGGGCTCGCCGCGATCGTGCTGTTCTGGGGAGGCTCGTTCACCGTATTCACCTATCTCGCACCGCTTTTGGATACCCGCGCGGGACTGGGCGGCGCGGCGGTCACCGGCGTGCTGTTCCTCGCCGGGCTCGGGGCGGTGGCGGGCAATCTGCTGGGCGGGCGGCTCGCCGACGCGTGGCCCCGCGCCGCCCTCGCGGGTACCGCGACCGTGACCGCGGCGGCTCTGCTGGTGACTCTGCCGGCCACCTCGTCGGCCGTCGGAGCGGTTGTGCTCGTGGCGATCTGGCAGCTCGCGGCCTGGTCGTTCGTGCCCGTGATCCAGTCCGCGCTGTTCCGCGCCGCGGGGCCGGGCGGCGAGCTGGCGCTGTCGTTCGCGGTGTCCGGATTCAATATCGGCATCGTCCTCGGCGCGGGCCTCGGCGGCGTGGCCATCGACCGGGCGGGCCTGTCCGCGGTGGCGGCCCTCGGCGGCGGGCTGTCGGTAATGGCCCTTGCCCTGGTCGTCGCGCTGATCCGCGCCCAGCCGGAGCCGCTCGCACGAGGCGATGCGGTCTAGCGTCCCGACGTCGACACCTTGCGACGGCAACCGATGGCAGAGACGAGGCCATCGGTACGCGCGGACAAACAGCGGCCCTGCTCGACGATCCGCGCCCGCACCGGCTGGCTGGCGCCTGCGGCCCCACTGCCACTACCGTGGGGCCGGTTCGGAGCCCCGATCGTTGGGAGTGAGCGTGTCGGTATCGACGATCGAGGACGCGGCGACGCGGTCCTCGACCGGCGTCGTCCCGCAGCGCCGCCCCCTCCCGGCCGCGGCGGTCTGGACGCTCCTGGTGTTGGGCGCGGTGGCGGGCGGCTATTACGTCAAACAGGTCATCGAGGCACCGCCGATCCTGCTGCACCTGAAGGATCTGGGCGTCTACCAGATCGCCGCGAATCGCGTGGTCGATGGCGTCTCCGTCTACGACACCCCGCTGCTGGGCAATACGCGCGGCGTCTGGGAATTCGTGTACACCCCGTTCGCCGCGCTGGTGTTCCTGCCGCTGGTGGCGCTGCGCGGCGACCTGTTCACCTACGCCGGCGCGTTCGGCGACTTCGCGATGCTCACCGCGTCGTGCTGGGCGGCCTTGTCGATGCTCGGCTACCGGCGCGACCCGCGGCTGCTGGTGACGGGAGTCTCGGCCGCGGGCCTGCTGGTGTGGTGCGAGCCGGTGCGCGAGACGATGGCGTTCGGGCAGATCAACATCTTCCTGCTGCTGCTCGTGCTGGCGGATACGGCCCTGCCCGACTCCTCGCGATGGAAGGGCGCGCTGACCGGGATCGCGGCCGGAATCAAGCTGACCCCCGCGTTCTTCGTGGTCTACTTCCTGGTCACCCGGCGGTACCGCGCCGCCGCCACAGCCACGGCGACGTGCGTCGCGACCGTGCTCCTCGGGCTCGCGGCGCTGCCGAAGGATTCGCTGACGTTCTGGGGCGGCGCGTTCGCCGATCCGACCCGCGTGGGCGTGCCGGAGAATCCGCAGAACGAATCGCTGCGCGGGATGGTCGCCCGGACCATCGGCGTCGCGGGCACGCACCAGGTGCTCTGGCTGCTCGGGGCCGTCGCCGTCGCCGGGATCTGCCTGGTGCTGGCGCGGCGGCTGTCGCTGACCGGGCACGAGCTGCCCGCCGTGGTCCTGGTCGGCCTCACCACCACCGCGGTATCGCCGTACAGCTGGCTGCACCACTGGGTCTGGCTCGCACCGCTGCTGATCTACCTGACCGACCTGGCCGCGCGCCGCCGCGGACTCGCCGCACCGCTCGGCCTGGCGGTGGCGCTGGTGATCGCGTCGGGCGGGGTGCTGTCCTTCTACGACCCGACCATGAGCAGCATCATCGCCCTGCCCTCCCGCGCCCACCTGGGAGTCTTCTATCACAACGCCTACATCTGGCTGACCCTCGCGCTGTTCGTCGCGGCGGCTGTCTACCTACGGCGTGCGCACCCCGCCATCCCGCCACGACACTCCGTCATCCCGGCACGCTTTTCGCCGGGATCATCGCCCGTGGATTCCGGCCAAAAGCGTGCCGGAAATAAGAGTGAATGCGAGCGTGCCCGAAATAAGAAGTGAATGCGAGCGTGCCCGAAATAAGAAGTGAATGTGGGCGTGCCGGAAATGAGAGTTGATGTGCCACTGGAGGGCATGCGCCGGACTGGCGGGTCCGCTGCGGGCGTGGCGGTCACCTGATCGGCTGGGTGATGCCGTTGTGTTCGTCGTTGACCAGGTGGAATGCGGTTGCCAGGTCATCGATTACCGCCTGCCACGCGTCCTGGCTGCCGATGCCGTGGGGGTCGCGGGACAGGGCCAGCAACGCGGTAGCGGCGTCGACCGCTTGCACGGCGGCGGCCAGCAGCGCGGGGATCGGATCCGGTCCGCTGCGGGACACGAGGGTCGCGATGCGGTCGCGCAACCAGCGAGCATCGAACTGCGCCTGCTCGGACAGGCCCCGTTCCCCGGGCACGGCGGGCGCGACGGTACTGGCGGCCGACCACCGGCGCTCGGTCTCGCCGAGCGGCGCCGCCACGATCACCTGCCGTAATTCATTGCTGATCACGCGGTGCAGCAATCCGGCCAGCTCGGCATGTTCGACCGACGGATCCGGCGCTACCCCGCCGGTCGTCACATCGTTCGCGCCGACCTGCAGAACCGCCAGCACCGCCCGCAACTGCGCAGTCGTCGCCACACGACCCCCTCGTGTACCCGCTCTCCGGTCGGAGACCGATGTCGTCCCGTTCACCGCGACACGGACGGATGGGATCACCAGCCCGAACCGCCATCGCGCTCACGCGGGCATACTCTCAGCAATCAGAGGGGTTGTCTATCGGAATCGAACGCGAATCCCATAATCTGGACCAACTGCCGATATCGGCGGCAACCGTACAGCCGCAGGATGCGCTCAGGGCGAAGGTGGACCCGCGAGGATGGCGGTGACCACGTCCACCAGCTCGGCGAGCACCTGGTCGGGTTCGAGCTGCACACCGGAGATCGCGAGCAGGTCCTGTGTCTGGTGTAGGTCGCCCAGCACCTGGAAGGTCAGCGTCATGGCCTGGGCCAGCCGGAAACGCATTGTGCCCGAGGGTAGTTCGGGAACCGCGCGGCCCAGCAGCGACATGAACCGCACCGCCTGATCGGCGAAGCCGTCGGCCACGACGGTCAACGCCGGGTGTCCCCCGCCGACGATCCCCGCGATGAACTTCACCCAGGACGCCCCCTCGCCCGTGGCCATCTCCCACACCGGCAGCACGAACGCCTCGGCGAGCCCGCGCGGGGAGACGGCGCCCGAGCTCTCCATCTCGTCGAGCAGCGCGCCGCGCCGGGCCGCGACGACGTCGCTGCGCCGCCGTATCAGCGTCTCGATCAGCGCGTCCTTGGAACCGAAGTGATAGTGCACGGCCGCGACATTCGCACCGGCCGCGGACATCACGGCGCGCAGCGAGACGCCGTCGATGCCGCGCTCGGCGAACAATCGCTCCGCGGCCAGCACCAGCCGCCGGTCCGTCGGCATGGCCAGTTCCTCGTCGCTGACGCGAAGTTCGGTTCCGCCGCTCGCTGCACTCGTCACGTGGCGCATTGTAATCACCTGCGGACGTGCACCGTTCACGATCTCTATCAAGTGATGTAATCAATTGATAGCGTGCGTGCCGTGAGCACCACCGCCTCCGCGCACGACCTCGCCGACCTGATGAGCCTGGTAACCGGCGACCGCACCGCTACGGTGCCGGTGGTCGAGGTCTTCTCCGGCGAACCGGTGGCCCAGCTGCCACAGTCGGCGCCCGCCGATGTCGACGCCGCGTTCGCTCGCGCCCGGGCCGCGCAGGCCGAGTGGGCGCGGTGGCCGGTCCGGCGGCGGCTGGCCGTGTTCGAGCGGTTCCACCGCCTATGTGCACGAGTCCGTCTATCCCGCCTTCCGGGACCGGTTCGTCGAGCGGGTGTCGGCGCTGCGGGTCGGGCCCGGCTACGGCTTCGATGTGGAGATGGGCGGGCTGGTGTCCGCGGATCAGCTGGATCGCGTTGCGGCACAGGTGAATCAGGCCCGGGGCGACGGCGCGCGGGTGCTCACCGGCGGGCGGGCCCGCCCGGTCGTCGCGCTCTATTCGTTCTCGACCGTGGACGAGGCGGTGGCGCGGACCAACGACACCCGCTTCGGGCTCAGCGCGAGCGTCTGGGGGCGGGACCTGTCCGCCGCCGGGCCGTCGGGGTCCGTCTCGCGGCCGGACACGTGAACGTCAACGACAGCGCCGCCCTCGCCTACGCCGGAAAGAGCGCTCCCTCAGGCGGTTTCAAGGCCTCCGGGCTGGGCGTCCGCGACGGCGACGCCGGGCTGCTGAAGTTCACCGAGTCCACCAATGTGGCCACCCTGACGCGCCAGGTACTCGGGCCCGAGCCCGGCGTCTCGCTTCAGGATTCGCTGAGTGTGCCCAGGTGCTCCGCCGCGAGTACTCGGACGGCCTTCTTGTCCGGCTTGCCGAGGCCCGTCAGCGGGAGTTCGTCGACGACGATGACGTGCTTGGGAACCTGGACGGAACCTTTGCGCTGTTTGACGGTTTCCTGGATCTCGGTGGTCACCGTGGCGACGGCGGCGGGATCGGCGGCCGTCTCCGGCGTGAGCACGACGACCGCGGTGACGGCCTCGCCCCAGCGCGCGTCGGGCACCCCGACGACGGCGACGCTGCGCACCCGCTCATGTTCGGAGACAACGTCTTCCACCTCCCGGGGGAAGACGTTGAACCCGCCGGTGACGACCATGTCCTTGCTGCGGCCGACGATGTGCAGGAAGCCGTCGTCGTCCATGCGGGCCAGGTCGCCGGTGCGCAGCCAGCCGTTGCGGAAGGTCTCCGCGGTGATCTCGGGCAGATTCAGGTAGCCGCCCGCCAGCAGCGGCCCGGCGACGCCGATCTCGCCGACCTCGCCGGGGGCGACGATATTGTCCTCCGGATCGAGCAGTTCGACGCGCAGTGCCACCGACGGCCGCCCGCAGGAGCTCAGCCGCTGCTCGTCGTGTTCGTCCTTGCCGAGGTAGCTGATCGCCATCGGGGCCTCGGACTGTCCGAAGTACTGCGCGAAGATCGGCCCGAAACGGTCGATGGCCTGCCGCAGGCGCGTCGGATCGATGGCCGAGGCCCCGTAGTAGACGGTCTCCAGCGAGGACAGGTCGCGGGTCTCGATGTCCGGGTGGTCGAGCAGGGCGTAGATCATCGACGGCACCAGCATGGTGGCGCTGATCCGGTGTTCCTCGATGGCGCGCAACACTTCTCCCGCGTCGAAGCGTGGCACCACCACGCACTGTCCGCCCAGCAGCACCACCGGCAGGAAGAACGCGGCGCCCGCATGCGACAGCGGCGTGCAGACCAGGAATTTCGGCCGCTTCGGCCACTCCCACTCCGACAGCTGGATCTGCGTCATGGTCGCCATGGTGAGCGCGGTTCCGATGACGCCCTTGGGTTTTCCGGTGGTGCCGCCGGTGTAGCTGATCGAGATGACGTCGCCGGGCAGCAGTTCGGCGGCCACGACCGGTTCCGGCTCGAACTTGTCGGCGGCGGCGAGCAGATCGACGCCCACATCGGCCAGTTCCTCGGGCACCGGGCCCAGGACCAGCACGCGGGTCAGTTCCGGCACACGGTCGACCAGTTCCCGGGCGCGCTCGACGAAGGCGGGCACGGGGTCCAGCACCAGGGTCGTGATGCCCGCATCCGACAGCACGTAGACGTGATCGTCCAGCCCGCCGATGGGGTGCAGCGCTGTCCGCCGATGCCCGCGCACCTGCCCCGCGCCGATGGTGAACAGCACCTCGGGGCGATTCAGCGCGAGCACTCCGACCGGGGTGCCGGTGTCGACCCCGTGTGCCGCGAACGCGGCGATATAGCGGCTGATCGCGTCCAGCACCTGCGCGCCGGTCAAGACGGTGTCACCGAGCGTCAGTACCGGGACATCGCGATGGCGACGCAGCCCGGCCACCAGACTGTGGCCATTGTGCACAGGCAGTCGCAGCCGAGTATCGGGATCGATTGTGGTCATAGGTAGTTCAGCTCCAAGCTTCATCGATCGACATTTTCCGCCCCTCCCGACGCGCCTTCCTTCCCTGTCATGTGAGCGAAGGGGCGGCGTACAGGGTGACGACGCAGGCGCCGCCGAGGCCGAGGTTGTGCGCCAAGGCGATGCGGGCGTCGGGGACCTGGCGGGCCCCGGCCGTTCCACGCAGTTGCCAGGACAATTCCGTCGCCTGGGCCAGGCCCGTGGCGCCGAGCGGGTGGCCCTTGGAGATCAGACCGCCGGACGGGTTGACCACCCAGGCGCCGCCGTAGGTGGTGGCGCCGGATTCCACCAGCGCACCCGATTCGCCCTCGCCGCACAGGCCGAGCGCCTCGTAGGTGATCAGCTCGTTGATCGAGAAGCAGTCGTGCAGTTCGATCACGTCGACATCCGCGATGGTCAGGCCTGCGGTGTCGAGGGCGCGCCGGGACGCGGCTCGGGTCATCGGCGCGCCGACGACGTCGATCATCGATCCGGTGTCGAACGCGGACGTGTCGTCGGTGACCAGTTCCTGCGCCAGGATCTCCACGGCCTGCGCCTCGAGCCCATGCTCGCGGACGAAGTCCTCGCTCACGAGCACCGCCGCCGCGGCGCCGTCCGACATGGGCGAGCACTGCGAGCGGGTGAGCGGGCCGTGCACGGGCCGGTCCTCGAGCACCTGCTCCAGGGTGTACGCATTCTGGAACTGCGCCAACGGATTTCGGGTCGAATGCTCGTGGTTCTTCACCGCCACCCGGGCCAGCTGCTCGGGGGTGGTGCCGTAGCGCTTGCCGTGCTCGACCGCGGCATTGCCGAAGAACTGCGTCGTCATCGGGGCGGCGCCGAACTCGTACTGCGCGGACATGACGCGCAAGTGATGATCGACGGTCGTGACCGCGGGCTTGATCGCCGGACCCGCCATCGCCTCCTTCGTCATCTGCTCGAACCCGACGGCCAGCGCCACCTCCGCCAGCCCGGCCCCGACCCACTCGCGGGCCAGCAGCAGCGCCGTGGAACCGGTGGCGCAGTTGTTGTTCACGTTCGCCACCGGGATTCCGGTCAGCCCGATGTCGTAGAGGGCCCGCTGCCCGGCGGCCGACGGCTGGAACACATAGCCGACCGCGGCGCGCCGCACCCGGTCGTAGCCGATGCCCGCATCGCCCAGCGCGCCGCGGACGGCCTCGCCGACCATCTCGGGGTAGGTCCACTCGCGTGAGCCGATCTTCACGAACGACGTCATCCCGACGCCGACGACGAATACCCGCCGCATGCTGTCTCCTGTTCCGGTACGCCGGTGTCTCATTGCCCGGTGAACCTCGGTTCTCGCTTCTCCACGAAGGCCTTTCGGCCCTCGCGCGCGTCACCGGAGGTGAGCACCTCGCGGACGAAGCGGCCCTCGATCCGGCGGGCGTCCTCCTCCGGCAGCCACCCGCTGGCGAGCAGCGACGCCTTGGCGTGCCGCACCGCCAGGGGCGAGTTGCGCGCGACGCGGTCCGCGAGCTCGCGTGCCCGGGCCAGCCCGCCTCCGGCGGGGACGACATGCCCGACCAGCCCGAATTCGTATGCCTCACGGGCGGTGAGCGGGTCGCCGGTGAGGATCATCTCCACCGCCTTGGTGTACGGGATCTGCCGCTTGAGCCGCACGGTCGACCCGGCGCCGGGGATCAGCCCGCGCCGCACCTCGGGCAGTCCGAATGTGGCCTGTTCCTCGGCGACGCGAATATCGGTCTGTTGCAGCATCTCCAGTCCGCCACCCAGACACGCGCCGTTGACCGCGGCGATCAGCGGCTTGCGCAGCGGTGCGGTGAGCAGCAGGCCGCGGCCGATGGCGGCCGGATCGTAGTCGGCCCGCCCGCGCCCGCCCGTCATCCACCCGTCGCCGAGATCGCCTCCGACGCAATAGGTATCGCCCGCACCGGTCAGGATGGCCACGCGGACCTCATCATCGGCGTCGATCTCGTCCCACGTCCGGGCCAGCAGATTGATCATCGCCAGATCCAGGGCATTGTGCCGATGGGGGCGGTTCATGGTCACCACTGCCACGGGTCCGGTGCGTTCGACGAGAAGCGGCTCACCCGGCCCGAATTCCGCCGCGGTGCTCACATTTCCGCCCTTCCCCAGCCCATCGTCGCCGAACAGACAGCGCCGCTCATGACCTGGGCCGTTCGCTGCCGACCACCCACAGGGCGTGGAACTGCGAGGCGCCGCCCATGGCGTGGCCGATGGCGCGCCGGGCGCCGGGGACCTGGTGTTCTCCGGCCATCCCGCGCACCTGCAGGGCGGCCTCCAGGAAGCGCACCAGACCCGTTGCGCCCGTGGGGTTTCCGGACAGGACGCCCCCGGAAGGGTTCACCGGCAGTCCGCCCTCGAACCGGGTGGTGCCGTCGTCGACCAGCTTCCAGCCCTCGTGCAGGGCGGCCAGGCCGATGTTCTCCATCCACATCGGCTCGTACCAGCTGTAGGGGATGTACAGCTCCGCGGTGTCGATCTCCCGTGCGGGATCGGCGATCCCGGCCTGCCGGTACGCGTCGGCGGCGCATTCCGCGCCCGCGCGCGGGTTCACCTCGTCACGCCCCGCGAAATGGCCGGTCTCGGTGCGGAAGGACATCCCGTGGATCCACGCGGGCGGATGCGCCGGGCTCCCGACGTCCCCGGCGCCGGTCAGCACGATGGCGGCGGCGCCGTCCGAGGACGGGCACGACTCGAGGTATCGGATCGGGTCCCACAGCATCCGGGACTCCCGCACCTTCTCGACCGAGACGTCCGGCATGTGCACGTGCGCATAGGGATTGCGCAGGGCGTTGCGCCGGTGATTCACCGCCACCTGCCAGCCGATGTGCTCGGGCGCCCCCGACCGGCGGATGTACTCGCGGATGACGGGCGCGAAATGCCCGCCCGCCCCGGCGCCGAGCTTGGCGCTGAACGGCAGCCCACGCGACAGCGCCCAGGTGAAATTGCCTTCGGACTCTTTCGAATACGCCGCCACCAGCACCCTGCGCGCCAGACCCGCCTCGATCAGGTGCGCGCCGTAGATGGCGGCGTGCCCGCCCACGCTGCCGCCGGTGAACACCCGCGTCACCGGAAGTCCGCGCGCACCGAGCGCTTCGGCGAGATACAGCTCCGGATTCATCACGCCGTCGAACAGGTCGGGCGTCTTGGACAGCACGATCGCGTCCACGTCACCCAGTTCCAGCCCGGCGTCGGACATCGCGGCCGCGACCGCCTCGCGCACCAGGGCCCCGATGGTCACCTCGCGGCGCTTGGCCTGCTTGCCCTGCCCGATGCCCACCACCGCGATCGGCTCACTCATGGCGCCCGCCTTCCGAATCCGCACCCGTCCCGATTCCGGGCCCGGCGCTCATGCGCGGTCGCCTTCCAGGAGACAGACCAGATTCTGTTGCAGCGCTTGGCCGTTCGTCGCGTGCGCGAGGGCGAGTCGGGCGCGGCCGGAATGGATCTCGCGGGCCGCCGCGCCGATGCGCAGCAGGCCGGTCGCCGTCGCCGGCCGACCGGCGAGCGGCCCACCCGACGGATTGATCGCCGTCGCGGCGCCCAGGCCGAATTCGCGGACCAGCAGCGGCTCCTGCGCGGAGTATTCGACGTGCAACTCCGCGACATCGACCTCGCCGGGCCCGAATCCCGCTGCCCGACCGGCACGTTCGGCCGCGAGAGCCGCGGACGGGGCGCGGGTGAGATCCCGAGATCCCGGGTAGTGCGCGTCCATTCTGTGGTCCATCCCGCGCACCCAGGCGGGCCGCTCGCAGAGACCCCGGGCGGCGTCGCCCGCCGCGAGCACGGCGACGGCGGCCGCGTCGCCGATCGGCGAAATATCATGGCGCCGTAGCGGAGAGGCCACATACGGCGCCGACAGCAGCGACTCGGCATCGTGGTCACCCGACACCTGCGCGTAGGGGTTGGACCGCGCATCCGACAGGCTGCGGGCGACGATGCGCGCCATCTCGGCCTCGGAGGTCACCCCCGCCTGCACCAGCGCACAGGCCTGCACCCCGGCGATCGCGTCCTGGTGCGGCCGCAACGGCGTCAGGTAGTACGGATCCAGCTGCGCGGGCACGACCTGGTCCAGATCGCCGGGGAGCGAACCCCTTCCGATGCCGTACACCAGCGCGATATCGCCCTGCCCGAGTTGCAGCCAGGTCCATGCCTCGTAGAACGCCCACGCCGCATCCATTTCGACATGCGACTCCGCGATCGGGGGCCAGGCGCCGGCAGCGTCGAGCGAATCGATGTAGGCGAAGGTGCGGCCCTCGTGGAAGTCGTGGCTGCCGGAGCAGACGAAATCCACTCGGTCCCGGTCGAGTTCGACGGCGGCCAGCGCTTCCCGGATCACCGGCAGCAGGATGCCCGCCATATCGTCACGCCGGTTGGCGGCCAGGCACGGCGACTGGGCGAAGGCGACGACGGCTGTCTCACGCATGCCGCACCCCCGCCGTGGGCCGATAGTGGCTGATACTCATCCACGAGGGCTCCAGATCGCCTTCCGCCCATACGGGTTCGACCTCCATGCCGATGTGCACGTCGGCGAGATCCACCTCACGGATCAGGTGCATCAGCCGAGTGTCGGCGCCGTGCGGCTGGATGTAGCCGACAGCGTAGGGCGGATCGATCTCCTGCCCCGGGAACGGAAAACTCACCACGCAGAAGGTCGAGACGGTACCGCGGCCGTCCAGCTCCGTGGGGGCCTCCAGTTCCACGAGGCAGCGGGCGCAGAACTCCGGCGCCGGGAGATACACATGGCGGCACGACGGGCAGGTGCGCGCGAGGAGCTGGCGCCGGGCCAGCCCCCGCAGGAAGGCCGAGCGACCGGTCCCCGCGACGAAGGTGTACTCCATCCGCAGGGGCGTCGGCATCAGCCGAACCGGTTCGGGCAGTGGGGATTTCATCACGCGGTCGCCTCCGGTTCCCAGCACGCGAGATCCCCCATCTCGCCGCGACGCTCCGCCGCCCAGCGCGCCCGCACCCGCAGGCCCCGATGGATTCGCGCCGGATCTCCGCCCACGTCCAGCGCGTGGAAGAACGTGCCCTCGGCGCCGTCGACGGCGATCAGCGCCCAGGCGAAGTCGCGGTCGACCGGATCGCCCTCCCGGTGCGGCACCCACGTCCACGATTCGACTGCCCCCACCGGGTCCAGTTCCACCAGCCCGACGGTCTCGCGACCGGTCACCGGGTCGAATTCGGCGGGCGGGCAGACCAGGGTGCCGCGGTCGGTGCGCGCACCGATGAGCCGCCGCTCCCGCAGCCCGCCGAGAAATGTTCCGACGATCGGCCCGACCGTTCTCTCGAGCGGGAACTCGATCTCGTACGGCGCGCACAGGCTCTCCGCGTCATCAGCCATTCGGCAGCTCCCTTCCTCCACGGGAGTCTGCCGCAATCAATTGATTGAATCAAGTGCTTGAACCTCTATTACAGTCAGCCCGCAACGGAGGCTGTGGCGGATCCCGTGACAGCCCGCGAGCTTCGACCGCTTCGTCGGCGGGCCTCCGGGGCGGGGACACGCTCCGCGATAGCTCGCGCCTCGGACCTCCACGGGAAGATCACGACTAGCGTTCACCGCATGAGTGGTGTCAGCGATCCGCCGGACCCGGACAACACCGCGACCGCACACACCGACACCGGCCCGCTGCATCCCACGGCGGACCGCAGCGCGGTCAACAAGCCCGTGTTCATCGCGGCCGCGGGCATCGTCCTCGCCTTCGCGATCTGGGCGCTCATCTCGCCGGAAAGCGCCGAAACCGTCGTCGGCGAGGTCAAGACCTTCATCTCGACCTGGTTCGGGTGGTGGTATTTCGTACTCGGCACGCTCCTCGTCGGCCTCGTCGTATTCCTCGGCGCCAGCAGATACGGCAACTTCCGGCTGGGGCCGGAGGAATCCCGCCCCGAGTTCAGCCTCTTCACCTGGACGGCAATGCTGTTCGCCGCGGGCATCGGCATCGACCTGATGTTCTTCTCGGTGGCCGAGCCGGTCTACAACTACATCAAGCCGCCCGTCGGCCCGGCCGAGACCAACGACGCCGCCCGCGAGGCGGTGACCTGGACGATCTTCCACTACGGCGTCACCGGCTGGGCGATGTACGCGCTCATGGGAGGCGCGCTGGCCTACTTCGCGTTCCGGCGCAATCTGCCGCTCACCATCCGGGCCGCGCTGCACCCGGTCTTCGGCAAGCGCATCCACGGCCGCTGGGGCGACGCCATCGACGTCGCCGCCGTGCTGGGCACCATCTTCGGCATCGCCACCTCCCTGGGGATCGGTGTCGTGCAGCTCAATTACGGCCTGCACGAGATGTTCGGCATCGCCCAGGGCAAGGCGGCGCAGATCGGGCTCATCGCGCTGTCGATCGTCATCACGACAATCTCGGCGACGACGGGTGTCGACAAGGGCATCCGGCGGTTGTCGGAACTCAACGTGATCATGGCGATCGCGCTGCTGATCTACATCCTGGTGGCGGGCCGCACCGACTTTCTGCTCAACGGGCTCACCGTGAACACCGGCGACTACATCTCGACCTTCCTCGATCGCACGCTCGACACCTTCGCCTGGGACCGCAATCCGGAGACGGCCAACCAGCCGAGCGCCTGGCTCGACTCGTGGACGCTGTTCTTCTGGGCGTGGTGGGTGGCGTGGGCGCCGTTCGTCGGCCTGTTCCTCGCGCGCATCTCCCGCGGCCGCACACTGCGGCAGTTCATCTTCGGGGTGCTCGTCGTACCGTTCAGCTTCATCGTCATGTGGATCTCGATCTTCGGCAACAGCGCGCTGGACGTCGCCCGCGGCGACAAGGAGTTCGCCACGACCACCGCCGAGCGGGCGGAGGTCGGCTTCTACTCGCTGCTCGAGCAGTACCCCGGCGCGCCGCTGCTGCTCGGCATCGCGACCTTCACCGGTCTGCTGTTCTATGTCACGAGCGCCGATTCCGGATCGCTGGTGATGGGCAACTTCACCTCGCGGCTGCCCGACCCGATGGCCGACTGCGCGACCAGCACCCGCATCTTCTGGTCGGCGGCGATCGGCGTGCTCACGCTGTCGATGCTGTTCGCCGGGGAGGGCGGATCCATCACCACGCTGCAGAACGCCACCATCATCATGGGGCTGCCGTTCTCGTTCATCCTCGGACTCATCGGCTTCGCGCTGCTGCGCTCCCTGCACACCGAGTCCTACAAGCTCGACAGCTACCGCACGACGCTGCCGAAGGCGATCGCGGCCGGGCGCGGCACCGGGCACGGCAACTGGCGCCGCCGGTTGCTGGCGACCACCCAGTACCCCGGGGCGACGGCGACCCGGAAGTTCGTCACCAACACCGTCATTCCGGCGGTGCGCGAGGTCGCCGACGAGTTCACCCGCACCGGATTCACCGCGACGGTCGACGAATCCGGCCGCAGCGAGGGCATGCCGTCCCCGACCCTGCTCGTCGACCAGGCCAGCGACCCCCGCTTCGAATACTGCGTCTGGCCGGTGTCGGCGCCCGCCCCGACCTACGCGGTGCTCGCGCAGCGCTCCGCCGACCGCTACTTCCGCTGCGAGGTGTACCTGGCCGAGGGCTCGCAGGGCTACTCGCTCAACGGGTACACCCGCGAGCAGATCATCGGCGACATCCTCGACCAGTACGAGCGCCACCTCGCCTACCTGCACCTGCGGCGCTCCGCGACCGACCACTACGAGCCGAACCCCGACGATGCCGAAGTGACCGACAGCGATCCTGAAGGGACACCGACTGCACATGAGTGAGCGCAGCGAGCGAACATCGACGCAGGCGACCATGAGCGAAACCCTCTACATCGACGGCGCCTGGCGCCCCGCCGCATCCGGCGCGACCCGCGAGATCCGTTGTCCCGCGGACAATTCCGTCGTCGGCATCGTGGCCGAGGCGGACGCGGCCGATACCGAGGCCGCCATCGCCGCCGCCCGCCGCGCCTTCGACGGCGGGCCCTGGCGGCAGACCGCGGCGGCCGAGCGCGGGGATCTGCTGCTGCGGGTCGCCGCCGCGATCGACACGCGGCGCGACGAATTCGTCCGCGCCGAGACCCTCGACACCGGCAAGCGCCCGTACGAATCGGATATCGACATGTCCGATATCGCGAACTGCTTCCGGTACTTCGGCAAGCTGGCCGCCGAGGACGCCGGGCGCGTGGTCGATGCCGGGTCCCCCGATGTCGACTCCCGGATCGTGTACGAGCCGGTCGGCGTGTGCGGGCTGATCACCCCGTGGAACTATCCGCTGCTGCAGGCGGCGTGGAAGGTCGCGCCCGCGCTGGCCGCGGGCAACACGTTCGTGCTGAAACCCGCTGAGCTGACGCCGCATACCGCGATCCTGCTGCTGTCGGTGCTGCACGATCTCGAGGTGCCGCCCGGGGTGGCCAATCTCGTGCTCGGCGCGGGCGCCACCGCGGGCGCGCCGCTGTCGGCACATCCCGATGTCGACCTGGTCTCCTTCACCGGTGGCCTGGTCACCGGCAGGGTCATCGCCCGCGAGGCGGCGGCGACGGTCAAGAAGGTTGCGCTCGAACTCGGCGGCAAGAATCCCAACGTCGTCTTCGCCGACGCCTGCGATACCGACGAGCGGCTGGCCGCGACGGTCGACAACGCCCTGAACGCGGCGTTCCTGCACTCCGGCCAGGTGTGCTCGGCGGGCGCCCGGCTGGTGATCGAGGCGTCGGCGCACGACCGCTTCGTCGACGAGCTGGTGCGGCGCGCCGAGCAGATCCGGATCGGCCTGCCCTTCGCCGAGGGCACCGAGACCGGCCCGCTCATCTCCGCCGCGCACCGGGACAAGGTGCACGCCTACGTCGAACAGGCGCGCGCCGACGGCGCCGTCATCCGCACCGGCGGCGCGTTCGCCACCGGCGACCAGGGGTCCGGCGGCCTCGACGACGGCTGGTTCTACCTGCCGACCGTCATCGACGGCGCCACCCGTGCGATGGCGTGCGTGCACGACGAGGCGTTCGGGCCGACCGTGACCGTCGAGACCTTCACCACCGAGGACGAGGCCGTCGCCATCGCCAACGACACCGAATACGGCCTGGCGGGCGCGGTCTGGTCGGCCGATGCCGCGCGCGCCCGCCGCATCGCCGCCCGGCTGCGGCACGGCACGGTGTGGGTCAACGATTTCGGGCCCTACCTGCCCCAGGCCGAGTGGGGCGGATACGGGCGGTCCGGTGTCGGCCGCGAGCTGGGACCGTCCGGGCTGCACGAGTACCGCGAGGCCAAGCACGTCTACGAGAATCTCCGGCCGGGTGTCACCGGCTGGTTCGCCGAGCGAGGGGAGCAGAAGTGACCGAGCACTACGACTACGTCGTCGTCGGCGGCGGCTCCGCGGGTGCGGCCGTCGCGTCCCGGCTGTCCGAGGATCCGTCGGTGACGGTCTGCCTGCTCGAGGCCGGGCCCTCCGACGTCGGTGACGAGGCGATCCTGCGACTCGACCGCTGGATGGAACTGCTCGAGTCCGGCTACGACTGGGACTATCCGATCGAACCGCAGGAGAACGGCAACTCGTTCATGCGGCACGCCCGCGCGAAGGTGCTCGGCGGCTGCTCGTCGCACAACAGCTGCATCGCGTTCTGGGCGCCGCGCGAGGACCTCGACTCCTGGGAACGCGACCACGGTTGCGCCGGTTGGGGTTCGGACTCGGTGTACCGGCTGTACCCCCGGATCGAGACCAACGACGCGCCCGGTGACCATCACGGCCGCAGCGGGCCCGTGCACATCATGACGGTGCCGCCGGACGATCCGTGCGGGGTCGCCGTGCTCGACGCGTGCGAGGCCGTCGGGATCCCGCGGGCCGAGTTCAACTCGGGGCGCACGGTCGTCAACGGCGCCAACTTCTTTCAGATCAACAGCCGCGCGGACGGTACCCGCTCGTCCTCGTCGGTGAGCTACCTGCACCCGAATCTGGACCGGCCGAACCTCACCGTACGTACGGGCTCGTGGGCGAAGCGGATCATCATCGAAGACATGCGCGCCGTCGGCGTCGAGATCACCGACAACGCGTTCGGCCGCTCCACCCCGATCGCGGCCGATCGCGAGGTCATCGTCTCCGCCGGGGCCATCGACTCGCCGAAGCTGCTCATGCTGTCGGGCATCGGACCGGCGGACCACCTGCGCGAGAACGAGATCGACGTGCTGGTCGACTCTCCCGGGGTCGGCGCCCACCTGCAGGATCATCCGGAAGGCGTCATCGGTTTCGAGACGAAGCGGAAGATGTTGCGCCGCTCGACGCAGTGGTGGGAGGCGGGCATCTTCACCACCACCGTCGACGGGCTCGACCGGCCGGACCTGATGATGCACTACGGCAGCGTGCCCTTCGATATGCACACGCTGCGGCAGGGCTACCCCACCGCCGACGAGACCTTCTGTCTCACACCGAATGTCACCCACGCCCGCTCCCGGGGCACGGTCCGGCTGCGCTCGCGCGACTTCCGCGACAAGCCGCGCGTCGACCCGCGCTACTTCACCGATCCCGAGGGTCACGATCTGCGCGTGATGATCGCCGGGCTGCGTAAGGCGCGCGAGATCGCCGCGGCCGCACCGCTTTCCGATTGGGTGGCGCGCGAACTGTATCCGGGGCCGGACGCGCAGACCGACGGCGAGCTGGCCGACTACATCCGCCGCACCCACAACACCGTCTACCACCCGGCGGGAACGGTCCGGATGGGTGCCGTCGACGACCCGATGAGCCCGCTGGATCCGCAGTTGCGGGTGAAGGGCATCGACGGCCTGCGCGTCGCCGACGCCTCGGTGTTCCCCGAGCACACCACGGTGAACCCGAACATCACCGTGATGCTCGTCGGCGAGCGCTGCGCCGAACTGGTCGCCGCGCGCTGACCGGTGATGCGCCCGAGCACCGCCGAGGCGGCACCGATACACTGGCGGCCGCTCGAAAGATGCTGAATGCCAACGTATAGCGATCAACAGGTGATGTGACGGCGATGGGCGAGACAAGGACCCCGGTCCGCGTACAGATGCGGTTCGCGCACGGCGGAGTCGTGCTCCGCTATCGCGCCACCCCGACCATCGCGGCTCGCCTGGCGATTGAACTCCCCCAGCACGGCGTCGACGTCCACATCGACGACGAGGTCACCGATCTGCTGGCCGATCTTCCCCACCCCGAACTGTGGTCCTCATGACTCCACCACGCCCGTAGCGGTCAGGTTGCCCCGCCGGGCACCGATCTCACAATCCGGGGTGCTGTCTCGTCGTACAGGTGCGGACAGACAACCCAAGAAGGGCGGCGGGACCATGACCACCCCATCGGCATCGAACGACGGGCTCGATCCGGGCCTGAGCGCGATCATGAGCGAGCGGCGCCAGCTGATCAATGTGGCGTACCGGCTGCTCGGCTCGCTGTCGGAGGCCGAGGACGTGGTGCAGGAGACCTATGCCCGCTGGTACGCCATGTCCGAGTCGCGGCGGGCCGCCGTCGAGTCCCCGGGCGGCTGGCTGACCACCGTCGCCAGCCGCATCTGTCTCGACCTGTTGCGCTCGGCGCGGGTGCGCCGGGAAAGCTATGTGGGCGAATGGGTTCCGGAGCCGCTGCCCGAGAGCACGGAATGGCGCGCCGGGGCGGGCGGCGCCGATCCGGCCGACCGGATCACCCTGGACGAGTCGGTCACGATGGCCTTCCTCGTCGTGCTCGAATCGATGACCCCGGCCGAACGCGTCGCGCTGATCCTGCACGACGTCTTCGGCTACTCTTTCGCCGAGGTGGGCGAGATCGTCGGCCGCTCCCCGGCGGCGTGCCGCCAGCTGGCCGCGTCGGCCCGCCGCCGCACCCGGGCGGCGGGCGACCCCGGCGCCCCGGCGTCCGAGCGCGCCGAGGTCGTCCGGGAGTTCAAGCGGGCATGGGAGGCTCAGGACCTCGAGGGCCTTCTCGGCCTCCTCGACCCCGACGCCACGGTGGTCAGCGACGGCGGCGGCCTCGTCCGGGCGGCGCTGCACCCGGTCGAGGGCAGCGAGCGGATCGCCCGCTACCTCCTCGATCTCGCCGTCCGGGTGCCGGGCATGACGATCCTCGATCGCACGGTCAACGGCCAGCCCGGCCTGGTGCTGCGGCACGGGGGTCGCACGGTGACGGTCATGGCGTTCGACATCGCCGACGGCCGGATCAGGCATATCTGGGGAGTCCGCAATCCGGACAAGCTCCGGCCGTGGACGGCGAGTTGATCAGGCGTCCTTCGCGATGACCACGTCGACGACCACGCCGTAGTGGTCGCTGGGCCACACGCCGTCGGCGGGCCGATCGAAAGCGAGACTCGCGGAACGGATCTCGCGGCAGCGGCACCTCGGCCGCCAGTGTGCACCAGGGCACGTCGGCCGCGCCCGCCACGCGCAGATCCAGGACCTCCACCACCCTGTGGGGCCAGCGCGAGGCCACCGCGTTGCCGCCGTAGCGGTCCGCGAACGGCGGCGTATACGCCATGACCTCGGACTGATGGGTGCCGCGCAGGCCGGTACCCTCCAGCAGTTCCGCGAGGTGCCGGGTGTCGACAACCTCCTGCAGCGCAACGAGATCCGGTTCGAGGCGACGCAGCTCCCGGTTGAGCGCGCCGAGCCGCCGGGGATCACCCTCCCGGCTCTGCACATTGATCGTGACTATCCGCAAACGCATGTATTACTCCAGAGATTCGACGGGACGACGCCCGGGCACCGGTGGACGATGCCCGAGCGTCACGGCGCTAGACGACGTACTGCCCCGCTCTGTATTCGCCCCCGTGCTGCCGGGTGATGACATTGAGTCGGTTGAAGGCGTTGATATTGGCGATGAGCGCCACCAGCGCGCCGAGCTGCTCCTCGTCGTAGTGCCGCACCGCGTCCGCCCACACCTCGTCGGACACTCCCCCGGCGCCGTCGGCGAGCCGGGTGCCCGCCTCTGTCAGGGCCAGCGCCGCGCGCTCCGCGTCGGTGAACACCGTGGCCTCGCGCCAGACCGCGACCAGGTGCAGGCGCCCCGCGGTCTCCCCGTCGGCCGCGGCCTCCTTGGTGTGAATATCGACGCAGTGGCCGCATCCGTTGATCTGGCTGGCTCGCAGCCGCACCAGTTCCTGCGTCCGCCGCGGCAATGCCGTGTCCCCGAGCGCCTTGCCCGCGGAGACGAGATATTTCAGCGACCTGGCCGCCACCGGATTGTCGAACAGATTCATACGGGCTTCCATGCCGGGCTCCTTGCCGTTGTGACGGGATACATTCCTCCGACGAGAGAACCCGGCCGGGTGTGAGGCGTGCGCGACGCGGGTCGTCACCGACCTCAGGGTCGAGGTCGAGTATCTGGTGAAGGAGGACGAGGGCCACGGGTTCGTGAACCCGGACAACCGGATCGACATGTTCCGTGCGGTCGAGCGGTTCCTCGCAACACACCTGGGCGGCGAGCGATGACGCCCGCGAGTCGTGTTGCAGCGTCCGCGCGCGGTCACCCGTCGAGGAATCGGGACAGCTCCGCGGTGACGAACCCGGGGTTCTCCTCGACGAGCCAGTGCCCCGCGTTCGGCACGTCCACTGCGCGCACAATATCGGTCATGCGCGGGGCGGCCGTCGCCCGGACCGCGTCGATCTGTCCCTGTGCGCTCATGAGCAGGGCCGGGACGCGCACCGGCGCCGCCGCCGCGGTGTCGCGAACGTCCTTGTCGAGGGCACGGTAGAGCTCGAAACCGCCCGAGAGGACCTCGGGCCTGCTGTAGGTCCGCGCGTACTCGTCGATCTCGGCGGCGGTGAACGGGGAGCGGTCCGAGGTGCCGCCGAAGGCCGTGCCGCCGAAGGAGACCTGGGGGTAGAACAGCGCCAGGTACTCGCGGACGTCGTCGCCCACCACCGCCTCGGGTACCCGCCGCTGCGAGTGGAAGGCGATGTGCCAGCTCATCGTGCGATACGTGGCCGCGTCGATCCCCGGCCCGGGCAGCGGCAGGTCCAGATAGGCGAGAGCGGCTGTGTCGCCGGGGAATTGGCTGGCGTACTGGAAGGCGACCGCGGCGCCGAAGTCGTGCCCGACGACGCGGGCGTCGCGGATCCCGAGCCGGTCGGCGATCAGGGCGTGCACGTACCGCGCCAGGGTCGCCTTGTCGTAGCCGGTCGGCGCGCCGCTGCTGTCGCCGAGTCCGGGCAGGTCGACGGCGTAGACGGTGTGGCGTTCGGCGAGCGCGGGCATGATCGGCCACCAGCCGTACCAGGTCTGCGGCCAGCCGTGGATCAGCACCACCGGGCTGCCGCTGCCGCCCTTCACGTAATGCATACGGACGCCGTCGATCTCGGCGAACTCGTGCCGGAAGGCGCTGTCGAACTTCGGATCGCCCTGGGTGGCGGCGGCGTAGGGCGGGACACCGGCGGCGGTCGGTGTGGAGCAGGCGGCGTTGCCGACCGCGAGCAGCAGGGCGAGTGCGACGGTCGCCGCCGTGCGATGTTCGGTAGTCATATGTTCCTGTCCTCGAATGACTTTCGGGCTCAGCGCCCGGTCGTGCCGTCGATCAGTTCGCGGAGGATGTCCGCGTGACCGGCGTGGCGGCCGGTCTCCTCGATCATGTGGGTGAGTGCCCAGCGCACGGTGGGCGCGGCGCGGCCCCGCCGCGGGAGCGGCGCGCCGAGATCGGCGCATCCGTCGAGCACCGCGTCGGCGCGCTCGACCGCCTCCCGGTAGCGGGCAACGACCTCGGCCACACTGTCCTCCGGTGCGGCGCGAAAGGTCGCGGGCCAGTCGACGACGTCGTCCCCGAGGAATATCGCGCGTTCGACAAAGGTCAGGTGCGTGAGCAGCCCGAGCAGGGTGGTGCCCGAGGGCACGGCGGCGGATCGCACCTGCGGTTCGGGGGCGCCGTCGACCTTCGCGGCGATCGAGGCGCGCAGGTAGTCCAGGAAACCGCGCAGGACCTCGGTCTCGCTGCTCCCGGTGCGGGGCGGCGGGGTGTCGCGGCGCCACCTCCGCCGGGCCAGCCACAGCGCGTCGCCGCCGTCGCCGCAGCCGAGGTCCAGCGCGTCGCCGCCGGACAGCTCCGAAACCGCCTCTACGAGACGGATATTCGGCTTCGGATCGGTGGCGGCCGGTCGACCGGCGTAGACCCCGTCCCAGAACGCGACCGCATCGGTGGTGCTCATCGGACTCCTTCCGTCGGGAACTCGCCCAGTCTCGACGGAATCGATGCGATCTGGCACGCAAACTTGCCGTTCTGGCAAGGTGGAGTCGTGGACCACATGACCGAAGAGGTGCTCGACGCCGTGGGCCCCCGGCTGCGCGCGCTGCGCCGCGACCGCGGCATCACCCTCGCCGCCCTCGCCGCGACGACCGGGGTGTCGGAGAGCACCCTGTCCCGGCTGGAGAGCGGGCAGCGCCGCGCGACCCTGGAGTTGCTGTTACCGCTGGCCCGCGCCTACGACGTCCCCCTGGACGAACTGGTCGGCGCCCCGCGCACCGGGGATCCCCGGATCCACCTGAGACCGATCCATCGCTACGGGATGACCTTCATACCGCTGTCCCGGCGGCCCGGCGGCATCCAGGCGTTCAAGATGCTCATCCCGGCCCGCCCGGAACCGCTCGAACCGACCCCGCAGACCCACGACGGCTTCGAATGGCTCTACGTCCTCAACGGCCGCCTGCGGCTGGTGCTCGGCGAACGCGATATGACGCTGCCGCCGGGCGAGGCGGCCGAATTCGACACCTCCCTGCCGCACTGGCTGGGCAGCGCCGACGGCGGCGCGGTCGAACTGCTCATCCTGTTCGGCCTGCAGGGGATGCGCGCGCACGTGCGCGCCGACACCCACCGATAGTCCCGCGATTACCGGTTCGCGCCTGTGACAACCGAATTCGGCTGCCGGACCACCCGGTGGTCCGCGAGGTCCATCCGGCGCGTGCGGCGCGTGAACTGAGCCGCGAAGCCCGGCCAGAACGCGAAGACGCGGCCCGTCCGGCCCATGAAGTAGCTGCGGCAGCCGCCCGCGGCCCACACCGACGCGCTCAGCTCTCGGTCGAGCCGGGCGTTGAACGCGGCCTGCACCTCCGGCTTCACATCGATGCTGCCGATCCCGGTTCCGGTGACCTTGTTCAGCGCGTCGACGATGTAGGCGAGCTGCGCCTCGATCGTGACCACCGCGGAGGTGTACGGCACGGAATTCGGTCCCAGGAGCATGAACAGATTCGGCAGCCCGCTGACCATCGTGCCCAGGTACGCCTCCGGATCACCGGCCCACAGCTGTGCCAGGGACTTGCCGTCGCGGCCGACGATGCGTTCGCCGATGGGGTGATCGCTCACCCGGAATCCGGTGCCGTAGATGATCGTATCGACCGGGTGGTGCACACCGTCGGCGGTGACGATGCCCGTCGCGTCGATCCGGTCGATGGCGGAGGTGACCACCTCCACGTTCGGCTGGACCAGCGCCGGATAGTAGGTGTCGGAGAAGGTCGGCCGCTTGCAGCCGAATCGATACGTCGGCGTCAGAGCCTCCCGCAGCCGCGCGTCGCTGACGCTGCGGCGAATATTGCGGCGGGCCGATCCTTCCAGTCCCGCAAGCAGATTCGGATGCCTGGCGAACAGCGGCACCAGCGCCTCGAAGATCGTGGCGAGCATCCGGCGGGCCGCTCGCTGCACCGCGGGCACCCGCCGCCACAGGGCCCGCACCCGCGGGCTCGTCGGCTTGTCCATATTCGGGGCGACCCAGATCGGCGTGCGCTGGAAGACCGACAGGCGCCCGACCCGCGGCTGGATCTGCGGGATGAACTGCACCGCCGAGGCGCCTGTGCCGATGACCGCCACCCGGCGGCCGGTCAGGTCGTGGTCGTGGTCCCAGTGCGCGGAATGGAATGCGGTCCCGGTGAATTCGTCGATACCCGGGAACTCCGGCACCGACGGCGCGCTGAACGGGCCGAATCCGGCCACGACGAACTGCGCGTGCACCTCACCGGCATTCGTCCGCACGATCCACTGCTGCGCATCCTCGTCCCAGAGGCAGTGCGCCACTTCGCAATCGAAGCGGATATGGGTCAGCACCCCGAACCGTTCGGCGGTCTGCCGCAGGTATGCCTGGATCTCGGCCTGCAGAGGGTAGAACCGGCTCCACTCCGGGTTCGGCGCGAACGAGTACGAATACAACGGCGACGGCACATCACACTGCGCACCCGGATACGTGTTGACCTGCCACGTCCCGCCGACATCCGATTCCCGTTCCAGCACAACGAAATCGGTGAACCCGTTCTCCCGTAGCCGGATCGCCGCCCCGAGCCCCCCGAACCCTGCCCCGATCACCACCACCTGCACCCGATCCGGAATCCCTCCGGTCATTGTGCGTATCCGTCCGTCGAGTGAGGTGTGCCAGCCATGCGGTAACCGTACGGGCTGCGAACCATCCCGGCCAACCGACGCCGTACCCACCATTCGCCGCGGGCGAGTCCAGTTGCGTCCCGAGCCGACGCACCGCCACGAGCGTGAGCCGCGCCTTCTCGAAGACACTTCCCACGATCCGGCTCGACACTGCCGGGTGAATGCCCGAGGCCGCGCGATAATCGGCGGATGGTGTTCTCACGGCGTCGATGCCGGAGCGTCCGATGACGGCCGCTGTGGTCGGTGGTCTCGCCGCGGCGGGTCTGGTAGCCGGTGCGCTGCTGTTGTGGGTGCGCACGCGGCGGATGGTGTCGACGCCCGCGGAGCGGGCGGTGCACACCGCGCTGCACACGGCCTCGCTGGCCGCGGTTCCGTTGCGGCGCGGGCTGACCGAGGAGGCGGCGCGGGAGGCGGCGCCGCATCTGCGGGCGCTGACCGGAGCCACCGCGCTGGGCATCGCCGATGCCGACGGCACGGTCCTGGCGTGGGAGGGGCCGCACGCCGATCTGGCGGATGAATTCACGGCCGCGGCCGGGCGGGCGATGGCGGGCGAGCGGGCGGTGCTCGTCGCGGGATCGGAGAACGGTGAGCACGCGGGGCGGACCGTGGTCGCCCAGCCGCTTCTCATCGAGAGCACGGGCGTGGCCGGTGCGCTGGGCGTGGTGATCGCCGGATCGCCGGGGCCGGGCCAGCTCGGTGCGGTGGCGGAGGTGGCGCGGTACGCGTGCGGTCAGCTCGAATTGGCGGAGCTGGACGCCTCGCGGGCGCGGCTGGACCGTGCCGAAGTGCGGGCGCTGCGGGCGCAGATCAGCCCGCACTTCATCTACAACGCGCTCAACACCATCGCGTCGTTCGTGCGCACCGACCCGGATCGCGCGCGCGAACTCGTCCTGGAGTTCGCCGATTTCACCCGCTACTCCTTCCGGGCGGCGGGCGAATTCACGGTGCTGGCCGACGAATTGCGCAATATCGAGCGCTATCTCGTGCTGGAGCAGGCGCGCTTCGGGAACGCGCTGCAGGTGCGGCTGCAGATCGCGCCGGAGGTGCTGGGCGTCACGCTGCCCTTCCTCGCGTTGCAGCCGCTGGTGGAGAACGCGGTCCGGCACGGTCTGGCCTCGAGTCGAGGCGGCGGGACCGTCGTGATCGTCGCGACGGATGCGGGCACCGATTGTGTGATCAGCGTGGAGGACGACGGAGTGGGCATGGATCCCGATCTGCTGCGTTCCGGCGCCCTCGACGCGGTGGAGGCCGGGGCGGGTCCGGCAGGATCCGGCGAGGCCGTCCATATCGGGCTGGCCAATGTCGACGATCGGCTGCGCTCGGCCTTCGGCAACGACTACGGCCTGGTCGTCGAGACCGCACTCGGCGCCGGGACCAAGGTCAGCCTGCGACTCCCCAAATTCCGCGCCGGGATCAAGGCGTGACCCACATAGGATGACCGTGTTGTGACGTGGACCATCGAAGAGGCGGGCGGCGCGCTGCGGGCGCTGGCCGTGGACGACGAGAAACCGGCTTTGGACGAGTTGGTGTATCTGCTGCGCACGCAGCCGGAGGTCGGCGAGATCCACGCCGCGAGCGACGCGACCACCGCCCTGCGGCTGCTGCGGGCGCATCCGGTCGACGCGGTGTTCCTCGATATCAACATGCCCGGACTGGACGGCATGGAGCTGGCGGGCATACTGTCGGAGTTCGCGCATCCTCCCGCGGTCGTCTTCGTGACCGCGCACGACGACCGCGCGGTATCCGCGTTCGATCTCGGGGCGGTGGACTATCTGCTCAAGCCCCTGCGAGCGCAGCGCCTCGCCGAGGCGATGCGGCGTATCGTCGCCGCGCGCACCCCGGCGGGCTCCCCCGCGCGGACGGATCCCAACGAGGTCATCCCGGTCGAACTCGGCGGGGTGACCACGCTGGTGCCCCGGTCGACAGTGAGCTGGGTGGAAGCCGACGGCGACTATGCGCGCCTGCACACCAGCACCGGCTCGCATCTGGTGCGAATTCCGTTGTCGGCGTTGGAATCCCGATGGGAGAACGCGGGATTCCTCCGGGTACACCGGTCCTATCTGGTGGCGTTGCGCCTGGTGACGGGGCTGCGCACGACCGGTACCGCGACGGTGGTGTGCCTGCGCGCCGAGGGCAACGCCGCCGCGGTGGAGCTACCGGTCAGCAGGCGTCAGGTGCGCGAACTCAAGCAGCGCCTGGTACACGGGCCGCGGCAGAACTGGACCACCCGGTGACCGGCCCGGCACACCGTCCGGTCCGGCAGCGGGTGGTGCTGGCCGAGCGGCGCGGCGCCCGCCGGGTCCGGACCCGGGTCGAGGTGGCCGAGCAGACCGAGATCGGCGCGGCGCTGATCAGTGGACTGGTCCGCGCCCAGCTGGGTCTGGCGCTGCGGACCGGCCTGGTCACGGTGCTCGTCCTCGGGTCGCTGCCGCTGCTGTTCCGGATCGGCGCCCTCGGATCGATGGTCGTGCTCGGCGTCCGGCTGCCCTGGCTGCTGCTCGGCCTCGCCGCCTATCCCCTGCTGTTCGTCGTCGGCCGGATCTACATCCGTTCGGCGGAACGCAACGAGACGGACTTCCTCGAGCTGGCGGAGGACTGAGGTGACCCGAGCGTGAACACCGTGACATCGCCGATGCTCACCGTCGCCGCGCTGATGCTGGCGGCGCTGGCCACGGTCGCCATCGGCGTCTACGGTGTGCGGCTGGCCCGCACGACATCGGACTTCCTGGTCGCCTCCCGCAGCGTCGGCCCGCGCTGGAACGCCGCGGCCATCTCCGGCGAATACCTCTCCGCCGCCTCGTTTCTCGGGGTCGCGGGCCTGATCGCCAAGTTCGGCGCGGACGCGCTGTGGTATCCCGTCGGCTTCACGGCCGGATACCTGGCCCTGCTGCTGTTCGTCGCGGCGCCCCTGCGGCGGTCGGGCGCCTATACCGTGCCCGATTTCGCCGAGTTCCGGCTCGGGTCGTTGCGGTTGCGCCGACTCGCCGCGGTGGTCGTGGTGCTGATCTGCGGGGTCTACCTGATTCCGCAGTTCCAGGGCGCCGGGCTGACACTGCGCATCCTGCTCGGCGTGCCCAGTTGGGTGGGCGCGGTGGCGGTGGGGGTCATCGTGATCGCCAATGTGGCGGGCGGTGGAATGCGCTCGATCACCTTGGTCCAGGCGTTCCAGTACTGGCTCAAGCTCACCGCGGTCGCCCTGCCCGCACTGGTTCTGCTCGGCCACTTCCTCTCCGCCGACCGCCCGCTGGGCACGGCGGCTCCCCCGGTCGTCACCGAGCGTACCGCGGTCGACATCACCACCGATGTGGCGGTGCAGATCGGTGCGGCCCAACAGGTTTCGATCACGGGAACCCTCGACGGGCAGGCCGTCGACGGTCCGGTGCGGCTCACTCCGGGAGAACACGATCTCGCGTCGGGGACACGGTTGATCCTGGAGGCGGGCGATGCCGTCCCGATTGTCGCCGGTGCTCCGGCGGACGGCGACGCCTGGCTCTCGCCGGGCGGCGGATTCGGTGGGAATCATGCTCTGTACCAGGTGTATTCATTGATCATCGCGACCTTCCTCGGGACCATGGGCCTGCCGCACGTGCTGGTGCGCTTCTACACCAATCCCGATGGTCGCGCGGCCCGCACGACCGCGCTCGCGGTCATCGGCCTGGTCGGCGTCTTCTATCTGTTTCCCACGCTGCTCGGGGTGTTCGCGCGGTTGTACGTACCGCAACTGCTGATCACGGGCACCTCCGACGCGGCCGTGGTGTTGCTGCCCGGTTCGGTGCTGTCAAGCGTGCCGGGGCAGCTGCTGGCGGCGCTGGTCGCCGCGGGGGCGATGGCGGCGTTCCTGTCCACGTCCTCGGGCCTGCTGGTCAGCATCGCCGGTGTGCTGAGCACCGACATGCTGCGGGGGCGGATCCGCGACTTCCGGCTGGCCGCACTCGTGGCCGGGTCGGTGCCGCTCGGTCTGTCGGTCACGGTCGCGTCGCTGGATCTGTCTCGCACAGTGGCACTGGCGTTCTCGGTCGCCGCCTCCACCCTGTGCCCGCTGCTGGTGCTCGGCATCTGGTGGCGCGGACTGACCGCGGCGGGCGCCGCGACCGGGCTGATCGTCGGCGGCCTGACGGCGGGCGGGGCCACCGTGGTGTCCGTGCTGGGCGGCGTGTCCGGCGACCTCCTGGGCGGCTGGCCCGCGGTCGTGCTCGGCTATCCCGCGGCGCTCAGCGTCCCCCTGTCCTTCGCGGCGATGATCCTGGCCAGCCTGCTGACCCGACGTCAGGACACCCGGACGGTGGCACGCATTTTCGTACGGCTGCACGCACCCGAACGAATGGGCATGGGCGCCGATCGAGAGCGCGCGCTGCGCCCCGACTGAACGATCCCGCCGTGGCCGTTCGTCGCGCCCAGCCGACCGCTCACCGCACAGTCGGCCACCTTCACCGAGTGACCGCCGCCACACCGATACGGCTGCCCGGTCGGCTGGTTAGCGTCGAGGACAGTAAGCCCCGTCACATGCTAGGACGACCGATGACCGACATCGACACCTCCGCCGCGCCGCCGCAGCGGATGCCGAGTGCCGAAGAATTCGAGACCATGCAAGCGAGCCCGCAGTTTCAGGAACTCCGGAACCGGTTGCGCCGCTTCGTATTCCCGATGACCGCACTGTTCCTGCTCTGGTATCTCGCCTACGTGCTGCTCGGCGCCTACGCGCACGACTTCATGGCCACCGCGGTGTTCGGTGATATCAATATCGGATTACTGCTCGGCCTGGCGCAATTCGTGTCCACCTTCGCGATCACCGGGCTCTACGTCCGGTTCGCGGGCAGGCACCTCGACCCGCGCGCGGCCGCCATTCGCGAACAGCTCGAAGGAGGGCGAGCGTGAACGAGACGTACCTCGCCGCCGCCGCGGTCGGCAATCCGGCCGCGAATATCGCGATCTTCTGCGGCTTCGTGGCGGTCACCATGGTCGTGGTCATCCGGGCCAGCCGCAACACCCGCACGGCCGCCGACTACTTCACCGGCGGCCGGGGCTTCTCCGGCCCGCAGAACGGCATCGCCATCGCCGGTGACTACCTCTCCGCCGCAAGCTTTCTCGGCATCGCCGGGGCCATCGCGGTGTACGGCTACGACGGGTTCCTGTACTCCATCGGATTCCTGGTGGCCTGGCTGGTGGCCCTGTTGCTGGTCGCCGAAATGCTCAGGAACACCGGCAAATTCACCATGGCCGATGTGCTGAGCTTCCGGCTGAGGCAGGGGCCGGTACGCACCGCAGCCGCTCTGACCACGCTCGCGGTGTCGCTGTTCTACCTGCTCGCCCAGATGGCGGGCGCCGGGGGCCTGGTCGCGCTGCTGCTCGACATCTCCAGCAAGACAGGGCAATCCGTCGTCATCGCCGTGGTCGGCGTGCTCATGATCGTGTACGTGCTGGTCGGCGGGATGAAGGGCACCACCTGGGTACAGATCATCAAGGCCGTCCTGCTGATCGCCGGCGCGGCTCTGATGACCGCCATGGTCTTCACGAAGTTCGGATTCGACTTCTCCGGCATCCTGCGCTCGGCCCAGGACGCGGTCTCCGGCTCGTCGAACAAGGCGGTGGCGTCACGTGACGTGCTCGCCCCGGGAGCGCAGTACGGCGGCAGCGCCACCTCCCAGCTGAACTTCGTCTCTCTCGGTATGGCACTGGTATTGGGCACCGCGGGTCTGCCGCATGTCCTGATGAGGTTCTACACCGTGCCGACCGCGAAGGAGGCGCGCCGATCAGTCGTGTGGGCGATCGGACTGATCGGCGCGTTCTACCTGTTCACCCTGGTACTCGGCTACGGCGCCGCCGCCATCGTCGGACCCGACCGGATCCTCGCCGCAGCCGGTGGGCAGAACTCGGCCGCGCCCCTGCTGGCGTTCGAACTGGGCGGGGTGATCCTGCTCGGCGTCATCTCCGCGGTCGCCTTCGCCACCATCCTCGCCGTGGTCGCCGGTCTGACCATCACCGCCGCGACCTCATTCGCGCACGACATCTACGCGGGAGTCATCAAGCGCGGCAAGGTCGACGAGATCAAACAGGTGCGGGTATCCCGGATCACCGCCATCGTGATCGGGGTGTTGTCGATCGGCCTCGGCATTCTCGCCAACGGCCAGAACATCGCCTTCCTGGTGGCGCTGGCCTTCGCGGTCGCCGCGGCGGCGAATCTCCCCACTATCGTGTATTCGCTGTTCTGGCGGCGTTTCAACACCACCGGCGCGCTGTGGAGCATGTACGGCGGGCTCGTCTCCACCATCGTGCTCATCGTGTTCTCTCCCGCGGTGTCGGGAACGAAATCCTCGATGATCCCCGGCGCCGACTTCGACTGGTTCCCCCTGTCCAACCCCGGAATCGTCTCCATCCCACTGGCATTCGCGCTCGGCATCGTCGGCACCCTGCTCGGCAAGGACGACGAACCGAGCAAGGCCGCCGAGATGGAGGTCAGATCCCTCACCGGAGTCGGGGCCGAGAAGGCCGTCGCGCACTGACGGTCTGGACCCGCGACGGTGCATGGACCGCCTTGCACACCAACAACTTTGGATAGGAGCCGCACTTTGCCTGGCGCAGCCATCGACCGTGACGGGAACGACTTCGATTCCGCGGCAACCACACTCACGGTGACCTCCCATCCGCCGAGTGCGGAGTTCGCCGCCGCTGCCAATGCCGATGCGTCGCTGTACGATCGGGCCGCCGCCGACCGGGACGCGTTCTGGGCCGAGCAGGCCCGCCGCCTGTATTGGCATCAGCCCTTCACCCGCGTCCTGGACTGGGACGACGCACCGTTCGCGCGCTGGTTCGCCGACGGGAAGTTGAACGTCGCCTACAACTGCGTGGACCGGCACGTACTCGACGGCCACGGCGACCAGATCGCCATCCACTGGGAAGGCGAGCCCGGCGACTCCCGCGACATCACCTACAGCGACCTGCTGGCCGAAGTGTCCCGCGCCGCGAACTATCTCACCGAACTGGGCCTGGAAACCGGCGACCGCGTCGCCCTCTACATGCCGATGGTGCCCGAAGCCATCGTGTCCATGCTCGCCTGCGCGCGACTCGGGCTCACGCATTCGGTGGTGTTCGCCGGCTTCTCCCCCTCCGCCCTGCGCCAACGCGTCGACGACGCCGAAGCACGCCTGGTGATCACCACCGACGGACAATGGCGACGCGGCACCGCCGCGCCGCTGAAACAGGCCGTGGACGAGGCACTGTCCACCAGCGGACACAGCGTCGAGCACGTCCTCGTGGTGCGGCGCACCGAGATCGAAGTGCCGTGGACCGCGGGTCGGGACCTGTGGTGGCACGAGACCGTGTCGCATGCATCACCCGAGCACGAGGCACAAGCGTTCGATGCCGAGCATCCGCTGTACATCCTCTACACCTCCGGCACCACCGGCAAACCCAAAGGCATCCTGCACACCTCCGGCGGCTACCTCACCCAAACCTCCTACACCCACCACACCGTGTTCGACCACAAACCCGGCCGAGACGTGTACTGGTGCACCGCCGACATCGGCTGGGTCACCGGACACTCCTACATCGTGTACGGGCCACTGTCCAACCGCGCCACCCAAGTCATCTACGAAGGCACCCCGAACCACCCCGACGAACACCGACACTGGCAGATCATCGAAAAATACGGCGTCACCATCTATTACACCGCCCCCACCCTCATACGCACATTCATGAAATGGGGCCGCGACATCCCCGCCGCCCACGACCTGTCCAGCATCCGCCTCCTCGGCTCCGTCGGCGAACCCATCAACCCCGAAGCCTGGCGCTGGTACCGCGAAGTCATCGGCAGCAACACCACCCCCATCGTGGACACCTGGTGGCAAACCGAAACCGGCGCCATCATGATCTCCCCCCTGCCCGGCGTCACCGCCACCAAACCCGGCGCCGCCATGACCCCCCTACCCGGCATCTCCGCGAAAGTCGTCGACGAACAAGGCAATCCGGTGCAGCTCGGCGAGACCGAAGCCAACGGCTACCTGGTCCTCGACCAGCCCTGGCCCTCCATGCTGCGCGGCATCTGGGGCGACCCCCACCGCTACAAAACCACCTACTGGGACCGCTACGCCACCCACGGCTGGTACTTCGCCGGCGACGGCGCCAAACTCGACACCGACGGCGACCTCTGGATCCTCGGCCGCATCGACGACGTCATGAACATCTCCGGCCACCGCATCTCCACCGCCGAAGTCGAATCCGCCCTCGTCGGCCACCACGACGTCGCCGAAGCCGCCGTCGTCGGCGCCACCGACCCCACCACCGGCCAAAGCATCGTCGCCTTCGTCATCCTCACCAGCCAAGCCACCCACACCGGCCAACACCTCATCGACCAACTCAAAGCCGAAGTCTCCCGCGAAATCTCCCCCATCGCCCGACCCCGCGAAATCCACACCGTCCCCGAACTCCCCAAAACCCGCTCCGGCAAAATCATGCGCCGCCTCCTCCGCGACATCGCCGAAGGCCGCGAACCCGGCGACACCTCCACCCTCGTCGACCCCAACATCTTCGAAACCATCCGAACCCGCAAAGCGGGCCGATAAACACGGGATCGAATCGTTCCTGCGCGGGGAATCACCACGATCTCCCGCAGCACCCGCCAGCTAATCGCGGCCTACCTCGACCCGCTCAGCACCGTCCTGCTCGCCAACCGTTCACTGCGCCATGCGATCCCCGCTATCGTTGGCGCCATGACTGATTCTGATCCGTCTGACCTGCGCAACCGAGCTACTGCGGGCGATGCCGATGCCGTTTCCCAACTGATCGAAGTGGCTGTCGAGCGCGGCGACATGGCTGAGCTTCAGCGACTCGCGAACGCGGGAAACTCCGATGCGACCGACGAACTCGTCCAACTCGCCGCCGAACGCGGAGACATTGCGCAGCTGAAACTGCTCGCGGCGGCGGGGAATCGTGACGCGACCGACGAACTCGTCCAGCTGGCATCGGAGCGCGAAGACGTCGAGGAACTGAGGAGGCTGGCAGCGAGCGGGAACCGCGACGCCGCCGACCTCCTTGACGAGCTGGCGGATGACGGAGACGAGTGAGACGATGCGCGGCAAGACATGGATACCCGGCCCACCCGCTCCCACAGCCAACCGATCGGTGATCTCATGAATGCCCATCTGGCTCAGGGCAATGCCAACCAGGCGCTGGGCCTCATCCTTCCCCGGCCGCGCCCGAAGCGTTAGGAATTCCAAGAACGAGTCTCGTAGCCACGTGTCGAGTTTCGATAATGCCAGGTTTCCGCGCTGTGAGGACCTGGCTGAGACGCTACAGATCGCAGTCGTCGAAGCAGCACTGGAGCCGCGTGGTGGTGTCGTCGGTACCGCCAGTGACCGTAGGACGGGACACGTACCTCGTCTCAACAGCTCTACTTTGAGCGAGTGGCTGCCACGACGAATATCGGTACCGCCAGGAACAGTCTGCCTGTCTCTGCTCGATCGGCCTGCTCGGCGATCCAGGCATCGATGTGGTCGCGCGGGGCTACGCCGGCGGCGTAGGCGGCCTCGGCGATTCCGGTCGGCAGCGCCAGCAAGGCCGTGTCGGTGAAGACGCCTGTTCGCACGTCAACGGTGACGTCGGTGAACTCTGTGTCGAGCAGCATGTTTCTATAGCGGCGGGCGCTGCGTGGGCTGGCGATGGTATCGGCGCGGGCGTGCACGATTCGGCGGGTGAGTTCGGGGTCGTCGGAGTCGATCACGAGAGTGTCCCAGTCCTGGCCCATGAGCACGAGACGGCCGCCGGGTGCGAGCACTCGGCGCGCTTCACGGACGGCTCGCGCCGGATCAGTGAGATCGTGCAAAACCTTGTCCGCTCGGTACCCAGCGGCCACGCCGTCGGCGAGTGGTAGCTCGCAGGCGTCGCCGACACGGAAATCGTTGCCGGGCCAGCGCGATCGCGCGACGGCGATCATCTGTTCGTTCAGGTCTATCCCCAGGCCCTGAGCGCCGCGCTCGGCCAGTTCGGCGACGGCGCGGCCCGCACCGCAGCCAACGTCCACGACCAGTTCGCCTGGCCGCACACGGAGGAGTTCGTAGGAGTATTCGCGCAGTTCGGCCGCGCCGGGCAAGGCGTCGACCTGGTCGAGGACGGCGCGCAGGGCTTCGATGCCTTCGGTATTGGTGGCCATACCCACGATGGTGCGACTTAATGGTTACATGAAGTCAAGCGTTGCCGAGGTAATGACGATCGGGCAGGTGGCGGAGCGCTTCGACCTGGCGACGCATGTATTGCGGCACTGGGAATCCGAGGGTCTGCTGACACCGGCCCGTGCTGAGGGTTCGCGGCGGCGTTATGGTCCCGAGGATCTGTACCGAGTGGCGCTCATCCTGCGGGCAAAGTCGGCGGGTTTCACGCTGGACGAGATACGGAAGATGCTGTCTGCACTGGATCCGGTGGCGCGGCGTAGCGTCCTGCGCCGCCATCACACGATCCTGTCCCGTCGCATTGCCGAGGCGCAGGCGGCCCTGGACCTGATCGAGCGTGTGCTGGGTTGTGATCACGACGATTTCCTGAAATGCCCGAATTTCCAGGCGGCGATCGCCGAACAGATCGATACCGAGCAACCCTGCCAAAGCGGTTGACGCGCCGGGAGCGCCTTGCCGGTAATCTTCGAGACCGTCGTCGATCCCGGTCAGCCGATGCTGTCGCTTCTTCTGATCCGCCGATTCCACTACGGATTCGAGTGTCTCCGACATGGTCAGGCTTCCTGCCGAACCATCGAGCCCGGCTCATCGGACCAAGGCCGGATCCACTGGAGATCACCCTCCCGTGGTCTTCATGCGATGGTGAATCGGCCGTGACGGTCGACCGTTCGAAGAGAGGTGACACCTGTGCGAGAGTGGATGCTGAAGTACAGCTTCGAAAGCTCACTGGGTGAGGTCCGGTGGGGGCGGCGAGGTGATCCGGATGCGGCGCCCGTGGTTCTGCTTCACGGGACTCCCTTCTCGTCGTTCATCTGGCGTGATATCGCCGCCGCGTTGGCGGTGCGCCGGTCGGTGTACGTATTCGATATGCCCGGGTATGGCTCTTCGGCCCGTTTCGAGGGGCAGGATCTCTCCCTCGATGCGTTGACTGGGGTATTCCTGGAGTTGCTCGGGCACTGGGGGTTGCCTTGCCCGGATATCGTCGCGCACGACTCCGGTGGCGCGGTCGCGCTCGGCGCGCATATCGACCGCAATGTGGCCTACCGGCGTTTGGCTCTCGTCGATGCGGTCTCCCTGCCGCCGTGGGGGAGCGAGTTCTTCGCGCTGGTCGGGGAGCACACCGAGGTATTTCAGCACCTGCCGGCGCCGCTTCACCGGGCGCTGTTGCGCGAATACGTCGCCACGGCCAGCTCTGCCGGACTGCGCGCCGAAGTACTGGACGCGTTGACTGCTCCCTGGCTCGGCGCCGAGGAACAGGGTGCTTTCTATCGTCAGCTCACCCAACGCCGCGCGGATCAGACCTACACCGATCGCATCCACAGCGGCTACCACACCATCGAGATCCCCGTCCTCGTGTGCTGGGGCGCGGACGACACATGGGTACCGGTCGAACGCGGCCGCGAACTCGCCGACCTGATCCCAGGTGCGGAACTGCAGGTGATGGAGGCAGCGGGTCACCTGCTACCCGAAGACCGGCCCGCCGAACTCACCGGCACCCTGCTCGCGTTCCTGACGAACGAACCCTGAGCCGCGCCCGAGCGCGGGGCTCGACGTCGGCACATTGATGAGGAAAACGCACACGATACTTGCCATCGTCTCGCGCGACCTCCACCGCTCGAGCGGGCCAATCCGAAGACGCTGGAACACAAGCCAACCCAGTTCACTCCGGTCTGACGAACGTACGGAAATCCCCCCGACACCGCATGGAACCACCGTTACACGGCACTTTGTTCTCGATGGCTCGGCTACAGCCGCTACTTGACCTAAACCACAGTAGAGGTTCTACGATCCCGGTCCATTGACCGGAGTTCGTCCTCGAGAGCTGAGGAGCAGACAATGATCGTCACCATCGCCCGCGTTACCGACCTCGATCGGTTCCTCGAGGTCTTCGAGACCATCGGTACGCAGAAGCGGAAGGAGCACGGCTGCCGAAGCGCCCGGGTCTATCCAGACCCTGACGACTCACACCGGGTGTGGTGCGTCTTCGACTGGGACGCAAAAGATTACGACAAGTTCCTCGCAGACCCCGAAATCCCCGCCATCGCAGAACAACTCGGGCTCCAGGCACCGCCAGTACACGCGACCCTCGCGACCGAGCTCGACGCCTGACCCCCACGTGGAAGAAAGGTTCCGCCATGGCCATGACACCCTCGCGAGCCCGCAAGTTCAGCTCGAAGATCGGCGCCGACACCGTCCGCTTCGGCGACCGAATCCTCATCGCCCCCGCTCTCGACAAAACGGCCGGTGAGTCGATGAGCGCCTACACGGCGTTCCTATCCGCCGGTGCCCGCGCCGACCTGCCGGCCCCCTACGCGGAGGTCTGGGTGGTGCTCGACGGAACGCTACAAGTGGGCGATGAGAGCGACGCCGTGACGGTAATCGCAGGCGACTTCGTGCACATTCCGGAACACACGCCCGGGAGCGTCAAGGCCCTCGAAGACACCACAATGGTTTGCGTGTCGGTGCCCCCTCATTGATCGAGGCTGTCATCGACCATCTCGCCCAGATCGTGCGCGAACCGATGCCCGATACCTTCCCCCGCGTCACTGACCGATGCGGTCGCGGGCCGGGCCCCACCCCGGGCGTCGACCTCACACGAGCTGCCGCGCCGGTCCTCGATCAGACACCCGACAGACGAATCCGGTTTAGTCCGTGTTCCACCGAAATTGATGGCCCACGCTCGCGATTCGGCACGCAGCTACGGCAAGTCCGACCCGATCGATGCCACCCCGAGGCACGGGATCTGCTGGCCCGGCGCAAAGGCCAAAGGCGACGGCGGAATGGAAGCACTCCGGATCCTCGAGCGCCGGCTCTCCGACGTCGTTTACCGCGCCATGATCGCCGACCTCGACCACCAATCGGCCGAAACTCCTATCGCGGCTTGACACAGAAGCAATTGACATCCCGGCTGTTCGTGTGTCGTAACGTGGTTTCACGATGTTTCTATGCACTGGAACCTGTTGCAGGATATTGTATGGCTTTGGCCCGATTGCTGGGCCTGTTGTGCTGTAGTGCCGTGGCGAGCTCGAGCTGAACGGAAGAGGAACATCCGTGACGACCACCGAGGACGACCCCGTCCGGCGCCAGCACGAGGTGGCGTCGGAGCTGGAGGATGCCCGTCGTCGACTTGAAGAAGGGGAGCGGCGATCATCTGAACCTGTTGCAGTTGTGGCGATGGCGTGTCGCTTTGCGGGTGGGCTGGATTCGCCGGAAGCGTTGTGGGGTTTGGTGGATGCCGGTGCGGATGCGGTGGGGTCCTTCCCGGCGGACCGTGGTTGGGGCCTGGATGATCTGCAGCTGCCTTCGTTCCCGGACGGGGGGTTCCTTTCCGATGCAACGGGTTTCGATGCGGAATTCTTCGGCATCTCGCCGCGCGAGGCGTTGGTGATGGACCCGCAGCAGCGGCTGATACTCGAGGTGTCCTGGGAGGTCCTGGAGCGCGCTGGTATCCGGCCGGAAGCGTTGCGGGGCACGGCGACCGGTGTTTTCGTTGGGGCGTATTGGCCAGGCTACTTTCATCCGGGCTTCGTGGTGCCGGACGAGAGTGCCTTGCATCTCGCCACTGGTGTCTCGACGGCGGTGACATCCGGACGGGTGTCGTACTTGTTCGGGTGGGAGGGGCCCGCAGTCACCATCGATACCGCTTGTTCGTCGGGGTTGGTTGCGGTGCATCAGGCGGTTCGGTCGGTTCGTTCGGGGGAGTGCGATCTCGCCGTAGCAGGGGCGGGCACGGTGGTGAGTTCGCCGTTCACTGTGGCGAGTTCGATCGCGGCGCCGACTTCGGCTCCGGACGGCCGGTGCAAGTCGTTCGCGGAGGCAGCCGACGGTTTGGGGTGGGGTGAAGGTGTAGCCGCTGTGCTGCTCGAACGACTGTCCGACGCTCAGCGCAACGGGCATCCGGTCCTGGCGGTGATCCGCGGCAGCGCGATCAATCAGGATGGCGCTTCGCGCGGCTTGACGGCGCCGAGCGGACGAGCACAGCAGCGGGTTATTCGTGCTGCGCTGGCGGATGCGCGGTTGAGCGGCGCCGAGGTCGACGTGGTGGAGGCACATGGCACCGGCACCAAGCTGGGTGACCCGATCGAGGCACACGCGTTGCTGGCGACCTACGGACAGGATCGTGCCGACGGCAGGCCGCTGTGGTTGGGGTCGGTGAAGTCGAATATCGCTCATACACAGGCGGCTTCGGGGCTGGCCGGTTTGATCAAGCTGGTGATGGCGATCCGGCATGGCGTGCTGCCTGCGACATTACATGTTGACGCGCCGTCCTCGCGCGTCGATTGGTCGTCCGGCAATGTGCGGCTGCTGACCGAACCGGTTGTGTGGGACGGGAATTCGGAGCGGATCGGCGCGGTGTCGGCCTTCGGTTTCAGCGGCACGAACGCGCATGTCATCGTGTCCGCGCCCCCGGATCCCGAAGTGGCCGACGATCGCCATGACGACGACGCGGCACGAATGCCGGTGGTGCCGTGGGTGATTTCGGCTCGCAGCCCGGCGGCCCTGCGCGCGCAGGCGGCGCGATTGCGCGAATGGGTATCGGCTGATTCGCCACTCGATCCGACGGATGTCGGCTGGTCGCTGGTTGCGACGCGGTCACTGTTCGAACACCGGGCGGTGCTGCTCGGGACCGATCGCGCGGCATTGGTCGAGCAGGCCGACGCCGTGGCACAAGGTGCTGCCGAACTCACAGGGGCTTGCGCTGTTTCGCGCGATGTCGGTCGACCGGTTTTCGTGTTTCCAGGGCAAGGCGGCCAGTGGGCGGGCATGGGACTCGAGTTGCTGAAGTCGTCACCGGTGTTCGCTGCGGCGATGGCCGACTGCGACCGGGCGCTGGCGCGGTGGGTGGATTGGTCGGTGCCCGACGTGCTACGCCGGGCCCCCGGCGCCCCGCCGCTGGAACGGACCGACGTGCTCCAACCGGTGCTGTTCGCGGTGATGGTGTCCCTGGCGAAGCTGTGGATCTCCTACGGCGTGGTTCCCGGCGGGGTGATCGGGCATTCCCAGGGCGAGATCGCGGCCGCGCACATTGCGGGCGGGTTGTCGCTCGACGACGCGGTCCGGATCGTTGCGCAGCGCAGTCAATTGATGGTCCAAGGGGAGGGCCGGGGAGGGATGCTGTCGATCCTCTACCCCGCCACCGAGGTCGAACGACGGCTGACACGGTTTGGCGACGACCTGTCGTTGGCGGCGATCAACGCACCCATGGCGGTCACCGTCTCGGGAACATCCGCGGCGCTCGACGAGTTGACCGCCGAACTCGAGGCGCTCGGCGCCCGCGTCCGGCCCGTGCGCGGAGCTAAAGGCGCGGGGCACTCCGCTCAAGTCGACGCGCTGCGCCCGGACATCCTGACATCCCTGGCCGCAATCGCCCCGGAATCGTCGGAGGTCGCGTTCTATTCGACAGTAACCGGCGACACAGCCGACACGGCGGGGCTGGACGCCGAATACTGGTTCCGCAACGCACGCCGGACCGTACTGTTCGAACCCGCCGTGCGCGCTGCACTGGCACACGGGCACCAGGCATTTCTGGAAGTCGGCCCACACCCGGTGCTCGTCGCGGCCATCGACGCGATCACTGCCGACTCCACCGATGTGGTGATCGGCAGCTCACTGCGACGCGATGACGGGGGATTGCGAAGGTTCTTCCAATCGGCGGCGGAGCTGTTCGATGCGGGCGTGGATGTCGATTGGACGGCGGCATTCCGCGGAATCCCGGTCCGCCGCGTCGATCTGCCGACCTATCCGTTCCAGCGCAGCCGGTATTGGCTGCCGGACGCAGCGACCTCTGGCACTGCTGGGCGACCGCGCAGCCAGCCTTGGCCGACGCCTGCTTCGACAGTCGCTGCGGACACGCCGGACGGGCGGCCGTATTTGATAGACACGTTGACCGGACAGTCGGCAGTAGAGCAGGAACAAACATTGCTGGAGTTCCTCTGCGCCGAGAGCGCTTCGGTGCTCGGCTTTGGAGCGGATGCGACGGTGGAACCCACCCGGCCATTCCTGGAGATGGGTTTCGATTCGCTGATGGCCATGCAGTTGCGCAAACACGTGGCCGCTGCCACCGGACTGGAACTCCCGGCCGCGCTGGTCTTCCGGTACCCGTCTCCGATCGAGCTCGCCAGGCACCTGAGCACAGTACTCGCCGACACGGCGCAGGCAAGCTCGGAGCCGACCGCGACGCAACCGGTCGACGCCACGAATCTGACGATGGATATGGACGCGTTGCTGCGCACCGCCGCCGCGCGGCCGATCCTCACCCGCGTAGACGAGTCGACGGCGCTTCCGAAACCGTTGCGGCTGACCGAAGGCCCGGATGTCCCGGTACTGGTGTGTCTGTGTCCGTTCGTCGTCCAGGCCGGGCCGCACCAATACGCGCGGTTCGCCGCATCGTTCCGGGACACGCGGGAACTGTGGGTGGTGCCGAATCCGGGATTCGCTGCCGGAGAGCCACTCCCGGCCAGCTGGGATGTGCTGACACAAATCCAGGCCCGGGCTGTCCTCCACTGCGCCCGGGGCAGACCATTCGTCGTGCTCGGTTTCTCCTCCGGTGGCTGGATCGCCGACAGTGTGGCGGCCCATCTGGAAACCATCGGTTCTGCCCCGGCCGCTGTCGTCCTGCTCGATAGCTTCGCCCGCACCATCGAATTCGATGCGGTAACGCTCGCAGCGTTCACGCACCTGCGCACCGAACCGCAGGAGTTCATCGACATCGGCAACGGAGAACTCGTGACCACGGCCTGGTACGTGCGTGCCTTCGAAACATCGCCGACACCGTCGATCGCAACACCGAGGCTGCTACTGCGAGCCAGCGACCATCCAGCTGACAATCGCATCGCCCCACCCCCGGACGTCGACGACATCATCGCAGTTCCCGGAAACCACTTCGCACTGCTGGAACAACACGCCGACCTCACCGCGAGCACAGTCGAATCATGGCTGACACGTTGAACCGCCCAGGGCATGCGCCAACGGGGCGGTCCGGTGTCGGCTGCCAGGTAGAAGGGCCACTTCGGAGCCGGTTTGCCAGAAGAGGGGTTCTGGCGCACAAAGCGTCGTTGGTCCTCCGCAATACGGCAACCTCGCGGCGCAGCGCCTTCAGCTCCTCGGACTCTGGCACGCCCGCCGACGGCTGATCGGCGGGCGTGCTTCCTCGGTCTTCTCGACCCAGTCACGGGCTCTGACGAGGACGTCCGGCTCGCGAAGCGCCGGCATCACCTCCACCGCCAGCGATTATCCTTATGCGGGCATTGCCGTCAGCCACATGCGGCGGACGCGAAATGATCGGTTAGCTGAGCTGATCGGCTGTGGGCCAACGACTTCGACGCAGACATATGATGTGGCCATGGATTTCCAGGCCATCCGCTACGAGAAGATCGGTCGAGTAGCGCACATCACGATGCAGCGTCCCGAAGTGCTGAATGCGATGAATTCCCAGATGCACGAGGAATTGAGCGTGGTCTGGGACGATTTCGACGACGATGACGAAACTCGCGTGGCCGTCCTGTCCGGCGCGGGCGACCGAGCGTTTTCCGTTGGCCAGGATTTGAAGGAGTCGAGCGCACAGGCGCCCACCACTTTCGGCAGCTACGGAAAGCCGGGCTGGCCACGACTGACCGAACGCTTCGAGCTGTCCAAACCGATCATCGCCAAGGTACGTGGATATGCTCTCGGCGGCGGCTTCGAGCTCGCGCTGGCCTGCGACATCATCGTCGCCGCCACCGACTCCATGTTCGGACTGCCAGAGGCGACGCTCGGTCTGGTGCCCGGCGCGGGCGGCGTATTCCGGCTGTCTCGGCAGCTGCCATGGCACACCGCGTTGGGACTGCTCGTCAGTGGCCGGTCGCTCGCCGCGCCGCGCGCGTTCGAGTTGGGGCTGATCAATGACGTCGTGCCGCCGGACGAACTGGATGAGTGTGTCGCCGGCTGGGCCACCGATATCGCGCGGTGCTCGCCGCTGTCTGTTCGCGCCATCAAGGAGGCTGCCGTCAAGGCCGAGGGCAGGCCGCTGGCAGACGCATTCGCCACGCGCTATCGCTGGGAAGAACGCCGCGCGGCCAGCCAGGATCCGATCGAAGGACGACGTGCCTTCCGGGAAAAGCGTGAGCCGTGCTGGCGCGAACCGCCGGAGAACAATCAAGGCTCCCGGGGGTGACCAGCGAGGCCGGCCCGGACCACCGGTCCATCTCGGCTGAAACCGGCCCCGAGTCGGTAGATGGCGGACTCGAAACGGCTCCCGCGCATCCTGCGGACGTCCGGGAGCGCCGGTGACAACCTTGTCGAGTGCGTCGGGCAGCAGGTCTGCGTGGCGAAACCGTTGAACGCCAAGAACATCGGGGACAATTCCGTTCCCAACCGTGGGCAGGCCGCGCCACCGGGAATCGACACATCGAGCTAGGCTCCGCGAGCGACGATCCACTGGGTCCGATCGTGCCCGAGCCGGGCTCCCCGAGAATGGATATGATCACCATGGCCTCGCGAATTCTTGGTGTCGGAACGGCAGTCCCACCGACCTCCTACTCTCAACAAGAATTGCTGGACAGCTTCGGCATCACCGATCCACGTGTGCGCTCACTGTTTCTCAACGGCGCTATCGAACGACGCAATGTGACCCTGCTGCCGCGCACCGCGGGCCGCCGCACCGAAGAGACGCAGCGTCAACTATTGGACAAGCATCGGACCATCGGTACCGCATTGGGGCGTGACGCAGTCCTTGCCTGCTTACGCAAGATCGGTGCGACACCTGCCGATATCCGGCACCTGTGCTGCGTGACCAGCACCGGCTTCCTCTCCCCCGGCTTGGCGGCCTGGCTCGTTCACGACCTTCCACTCGATCGACATTGCCACCGACTGGACGTGGTCGGCATGGGCTGCAACGCCGGCCTCAACGCACTCGCCTCGGTAAACACCTGGTCCCGAGCACATCCCAGCGAGTTGGCCGTGCTGGTGTGCGTGGAGGTGGCGTCCGCCGCCTATCTGCACGACGGCACCCTCCGGTCCGCCGTCGTCAATAGCCTCTTCGGCGACGGCGCCGCCGCAACAGCGGTCATGACCCGCTCGGACCATGAAACCGTTTCCGCGCCTTCTATTCTCGGATTCTCCAGCATGATGATTCCGGAAGCGATCCATGCGATGCGTTACGACTGGGATGACAGTCACGGTAAGTTCAGCTTCTATCTGGATCCGGATATCCCGTACCTGATCGGCGCGCACGCAGAGCCGAGCCTGACCCGCCTACTCGATACATTCGCCCTCCGGCGCCACGACATCGCGCACTGGATCGTGCATTCCGGCGGCAAAAAGGTCATCGATTCCATCCGGGTGAACCTGGGATTGACCCGATATGATCTGCGGCACACCACCGCCGTCCTGCGTAATCACGGCAATCTGTCCAGCGGTTCGTTCTTGTTCTCGCTCGACCGGTTTCGCGAGGAGAACATCACGACGGCCGGAGAGTTCGGCGTAATGATGACAATGGGCCCTGGGACCTCGATAGAGATGGCCTTGATCCAGTGGTGACGGAGAGACCGAGGTGCGGGGTGGATGTGATCCAATCTGTGGCGGAAACGGGCGACGCGACCACATTGACAGTCCGACTGGATCAGACGAGATCATTGAGCGATCTCACCGAAATGCTGCTCGCCGTCACGGCCCGGCTGGCTGCCGAAACACATTTGACCAGTGCGCTTTTCGTCCTCGACGATCCCACTCAGGCTGAACTGCCCGGTTACCATGTGGCGGATATCCAAGAAGTACGGCGGTGGGAGCGGGCGGTCCGTAGGCTCGAGCAATCGAATGCCCTGACCCTGACGGTCGTGCGAACGACGTGCCGCGGCCCCGGGTCGGACATCCTGCTCGCCGCCGACTACCGGATCGGCACCCCCGAGGCACGACTACTGTTCGCAACGGGAGACGGCCACCTGTGGCCGGGCATGGCGCTCTACCGTTTGGTTCGACAGGTTGGCCAGGGCGTTGTCCGGCGACTGATGATCCGCGGCGCGACGCTCAATGCGAACGACGCACTCGAACTCGGTGTGCTCGATGAGCTGGCGGCCGATACCGAGGCGGTCGCCAAGCGGGTAATCCTCGGTGCGAGTCGGCTTTCCGGGCCCGAACTGGCAGTCCGCAGGCAGTTGATACACGAATCCGTCTCCGCTGAATTCGACGATGCGCTCGGCGTCCATCTGGCCGCGTGTGACCGCGAGTTGAGGCGCCGCCATGGGTAAGCCGAAGTCTGCGCCAGATTTCGTCGGCGACCTCGACCTCGATGCGACCCGCCTGGCGGAGTTCGTCGCGGGTTGTGAGGCGGTCATCGCCAGCTTTCCGTCGAAAGCCCAGCGCTCCGTTGAAGCGCAGCGTTCGGTGGATCAGGCATTCGCGGCCGCCAGGACGGCGCGCCGAGCGTTTCTGGCCAGATACGTGGATCCGGTGTACGACGCGTTGACCGCGCAGCTGACCTGTCATCGACGCCTACCTGAACTGATCCGTGCTGCGGCAGAGCGTTTTCCAGGCCTGGTGCCGACCGCCGCCAGCATGGCCGAAGAGCGCGGTCGCATTCAGGCCGAACGCGACGGACGAGAGACCGACCAGGCGATCTTCTGTGCGGCAATACTGCGTTCCCCGCGATCGGGTGCCCACCTCATCGATGCGATGCGCAGGCCGACCATGGGAGCGCTCGATCTGCTCGACACCTTTCGGTGTGACGGCAAGGTCGAGTTACCGACGGTCGCCGTCGAACGGATCGGGTACGCCGCGTATTTGACGTTTCGTGGCGGACATCCGCTCAACGCGGAGAGCGATCAGCTCGTCGCCGACACCGAGACGGCCGTGGACCTCGCGCTGCTCGACGACGACGTCCAAGTCGGCGTCTTACGCGGCGGGCCGAGCAGCTCGCCGCGATACCAGGGCAAACGCGTGTTCAGTGCGGGAATGAACCTCACCGATCTGCGCAACGGCGGAATCTCGTTCGTGGACTTCGTACTCGGTCGCGAGCTCGGCTTCATCAACAAGATCATGCGCGGCCTCGTCACCGAGCACGATGCCGGTACTTCGACCGCTACCGGCCCGCTGGAGAAGCCATGGATCGGTGCCGTCGACGCCTTCGCCATCGGCGGAGGCATGCAATTGCTGTTGGCCATGGATCGCGTCATCGCCGAGGAAGGGGCGTTCTTCAGCCTCCCGGCGGCCGAGGAGGGCATCGTTCCCGGACTCGCCAATCTGCGCCTGACGCGGGCGGTCGGCAGCCGACTCGCGCGCCGAATCATTCTGGGCGGCCTGCGGGTAGCGGCAACCGACCGGAACGCAGCGCTGATCTGCGACGAGGTGGTCGCTGCGGAGCGGATGGATGCCGCGATCACGACCGCGGTAGCGGATCTGTCCGAGCCCGCCGTGGTGGCCAATCGCCGGATGCTGACACTGGCGGAGGAACCGGTCGACGTGTACCGGTGCTATCTGGCCGAATTCGCAACAGTTCAGGCGGAGCGCACATACAGTGCCGACGTGCTGGCCAACGTGGAGCGACGCTGGCAGGAATCGCGCAGGCGCGAGCGCGCGGGAGGCAACCATGCAGTTGGCACGTAGCGTGTTGCACGAGTCGCTCCGCGATCCCGTGCTCGGCTCGGTAAGCTTCCTCAACGAGATCATGTCCCGGTATCCCGAGGCAATCTCCTTCGCGCCGGGAGCCCCGCATCCCGAGTTCTTCGACGACCTCGAACCACAGTGTCATGTCGAGCGTTTTCTCGAGCATGTGCGGCAAGACCGAGGCTACAGCCGAGAAAGGGCCAGGTTACTGCTGTTCGAGTACGGTCCGAGCCGCGGCATAATCAACGACATAGTGGCTGAGACGCTGCGGCACGACGAAGGCATCATCGCCGATCAGTCCGAGATCGTGATCACCGTCGGCGCCCAGGAGGCACTGTTTCTGGTGCTGCGGGCGTTGTCCACCACGTCGGCGCGGACAGCGGTGGCGGTCGCCAACCCGTGCTATCCGGGCATCGTCGGCGCGGCGCGGATACTCGATCTGCCCGTCGTGCCGATTCCCGAATCATCGAACGGCATCGACATCGATCGGCTCGCCGAAACATGCTCCGCTGCAGCATATTCCGGGCAGCCCATCCGGATCTGCTACGTGGCGCCCGATTTCGCCAACCCTGGCGGGAGCCGGATGCCGGTTGCGGCACGGCGCCAGCTGATCGAACTGGCCGAGCACGCCGACTTCGTTCTCCTGGAAGACAACCCGTACGGGTTCACCGCTCTCGGACAGGAGGTGTTGCCGCCGCTCAAGGCACTGGACACGAAGGGACGCGTGATCCACGTCGGGACGTTCGCCAAGACGTGTTTTCCCGGCGCTCGCGTTGGATATGTGATCGCAGGCCAGCAGGTGGACGGCGGTGGATCGCTCGCCGCGGGGATCGCAGCACTGAAGAGCATGGTCACCGTCAACACAGCCCCGCTCGCGCAGGCGGTCGTCGGCGGCATGCTGCTCGCGGACGGCCGCACGCGAGCCGAGCAGAACCGGCAGAAAGCCGCGCGGTACCAACGCAATCTCGATTGTCTGCTGTCCGCGCTCGACGCAGGCACGCGCGGCTGGCCCACGATCGAGTGGAATCGACCGAGCGGCGGATTCTTCGTCATCATGCGCCTTCCGGTGCGGGCCGACCTCGCACTCCTGGAGAGGTCAGGGTCCCGGTACGGCGTGCTGTGGACACCGATGGACCAGTTCTTTCTCGACGGGAACGGCAGCCACCGACTGCGCTTGTCGTGCAGCTACCTCGACGAAGCACACATCAGTAGCGGGATCGCGCGGCTGATCGTGTTCCTCGAGAACGAGGTCCTAGCCCACGCACCCCGGTGTCCGACGTGAATGGCCGGGTGTGGCATCTGAGCGCGAACGGATGGCCGGCGAGTCCTACTCCGCTGCCGCACAGGCTGATCCGCAGTCATAGACAGTCGGGACCGGTCGTCACTGCGTGGCCCACTATGACCTGTCGCGGCCACCGCGCTGACGACCGCCGAGCACGGCGGCCAAGCGCTCGACTCCTTCCCGGATCTCTGTGGGATTGTGCGCGCTGAACGACATCCGAAGTGTCGACGAATCAGCGGCGCCGGCGTAAAAGGGAGCCCCGGGCACATAGGCGACCCGCTCGGCTAAGGCAGCAGGGAGGAGGGCGGTGGTGTCGACACCGTCGGGCAGCCGCACCCATAGGAACATCCCGCCGTCCGGACGGCTCCAACTACTGCCGTGCGGGAGCGCCCGGGAGAGCGCATCCAGCAACGCGTCACAGCGTTCGCCGTAGAGGACACGGGCGCGGGCGATCCGCGCCTCCAAATCGCTCGTGGCGAGGTAGGCCGCCGCGGCGGCCTGGTCGATCGTCGAGCTGTGCAGGTCGATCGCCTGTTTGACGACCGCGCACGCCGTGCGCACCGGGGCGGACGCGCGCATCCAGCCTAGGCGCATCCCGGGCGCGAGGATCTTGGACAAGCTGCCGAGCAAGATGGTTCGGTCGGCGGCCTCCGGGTAAGAGGCGAGCAGCGGCAACCGTTCACCGCGAAACCGTAACTCTCCGTATGGATCGTCCTCCACGACCCACATGCCATGTGCGGCGGCGATTCGCGAAACGGCGGCACGTCGGTCGGCCGGTAAGGTATGACCGGTGGGATTCTGGAAAGTCGGCACTACATAGACCATGCGAGGCCGATGTTCGGCGACGAGTTCCCGCAGCGCCTCGACTACCATGCCGTCACTGTCGGTTGGTACCGGGACGACCCGAGCGCGCATCGAGCGGAACACCTGCAGCGCCGCGAGGTAGGCGGGGTTCTCGACGAGAACGACATCGGCGGGCTCCAGTAATGCGGCCGCCAGCACGTAGAGGGCTTGCTGGGCCCCGGTAGTTACCAGCAGATCGTCTGCGACCGTGGGGAGTTGGGCGCGGGTGAGCAACCGCGCGATGGCGTCACGCAGTGCCGGATCGCCATCGGTCACCGAGTACTGCAACACGCGCGAACCTGCTTCGGACAAAACCTGCTCGTAGGCGGACCTGATGCCATCGACGTCGAACAGTTCGGGTGCCGGGAGCCCGCCGGCGAAGGAAATCACATCCCGCCGCGAAGTCAGCGCGAGCGAATCACGGACGATGGCGCTCGCGGTTCCCACCTGGCCGGATCCCGTGGCGGGAGCGATACGACTGTGCATGAGTTGCCTTCGAGTCACGTGGTGGTGGCGGGGCCGTCCGTCTGGTCCGCATCGCCGCAGAGCTGGGCACCGAGCAGATCGATCACCGCGGCCATGCAGCTCTCGGTGGTGCCGCACCCACCTAGGTCGGGCGTCGCCCGCTTGGTAGCGGCAACTCGGAGGACCGAATCACGCAAGAGGACAGCCTCTTTGCCGTAGCCCATATGATCGAGGGCCATGGCGAGCGACATCGCCGCCCCGACAGGATTGGCGATCCCCTTACCGGCTATGTCCGGCGCACTGCCGTGCACCGGCTCGAACAACGCGCAGCCGGTCTCCGGGCAGAAACTCGCGCTCGCCGCAAGACCTAAGCCGCCCATCAGTGCGGCGCCGATATCACTGATGATGTCGCCGAATAGATTCGGCGCCAGCACGCCCTCGTACTGCGACGGATCGCGGACCAGGTGGTAGCAGAACGAGTCGACGTACTCTTGCCCGGCCGTCAGCTGTGGGAAAGCCGCCGCTTCGGTCTCGAAGACCTCTTGCCAGAGACGTCCGGTGTTCGGTACGGCGTTGGATTTGTGTACCAGGGTCACCTTCGTGCGTCCGGTGTCGGCCAGTCGCCGCATTCCGAACCGAACGAATCGCTCCACTGTCTCTTGGGTATAGACGCACTCATCGATGGCGACGCTGACCGAGCCGCGGCGCGTGATCGTTCCGCCGACTCCGACGTAGAGCCCCTGCGTGTTCTCGCGGAACAGATCGATGCGGCCGGTCGGCAAGTCGAGCGGACGGTAATTCACGTAGAGGTCGAGTCCGCGACGTAGTCCGAGCAGAATGCTGCGCCCGTGCGCCATATCCGGAATCCGCGGATCACCCAGCGCGCCCAGGAGTATCGCGTGATACTCTGCGGCAAGCGAGTCCAGAGCGCCGTCCGGTAAGCCGACGCCTGTCGCCAGCCATTCGTCGGCACCCCAACCGAATACGTCGTGCTCGATCCCCAGTGCGCGGGCTTCGTTGAGGAGGGTAAGCACCGGCAGCACCGCGCGGATGACCTCGGAACCGATTCCGTCGCCCGGAATCACCGCGAGCCTCATCGGTTTTCGCTCGCTTCCCCAAGCATCGCCGCGACGGAGCTGAGCCGTCCGGCTATCGCGGTGGCGGCCACCACATATGGCGACGCGAGATACACCTGCCCCGGCCCCGAGCGCCCGGGAAAGTTTCGGTTCTGGGCACTCACAGTGACCTCGGCGGAGCTTTCCGATACTCCGGGTCCGGCATTGATGCAAGCCCCGCACGATGGCGGCAACACGGTCACCCCGACAGCGGCGAACAACTCCAGATAGCCGCGAGCGGTGACATATCGCATGACATCCTCGCTGCCGACCTGGATGAACGCCTGGACGCCGGCGGGCACAGATGCGCCGTGCTCACGTGCTCGTGCGAAAACACTGGCATACATGTCCATGTCGTGCGCCTTTCCCCCGGTACACGAGCCGCCGTAGACCTTGTCTACGGGCACCGCATCGCGAATCGAGGACAGGGGAACCGAGTTACGCGGGTCGCCGGGGAGCGCCACCATCGGCTCGATGGCATCGAGCGCGAGTTCCACGACATCGGCATACCTCGCGCCGACGTCGGAAACGACAAGCTCGCCACAATCCGTCCGTCGGCGCCGCGGCCGCCCTGCCAGGTACTCACGAGTCCGGGCGTCCGGCTCCACCAGTGCCGTCATCGCGCTGGCCTCGACCGCCATGTTGCACAGTGTCGCTCGTTCGTCGATGCTCAGCCCGGCGACACCGTCGCCGCCGAACAGCAGAACCTTTCCCAGCGACCGGCCGCCTCGGATCTGTGCATGGGCGAGGAGCGTGAGCATGACGTCTTTCGCGCATACGCCTGGGCGCAATTGCCCCCGCAGTTCAATCCTGATCACCGCGGGGACCTTGACCAGTATCTCGCGGGTATACCACGCGTTGGCTATGTCCGTCGCGCCGACGCCGAAGGCGAACGCGCCGACCGCTCCGGCCGTACAGGTATGGCTGTCCGTGCCGATGATCACGTCGCCGGGCTCGGCGACATGCTCCACGATGTAGTTATGGCAGATGGCCCGGCTGCCACCGGACTGTCCTGGTCCGATGAAGTTGCCCCGGCTGCTTGTGGCGAACTCCTTCTGCCGCTTGCGCAATGTGTTGACGCGCCCGATCAGATCCGCGCCGTCGGCGCGACGGCTCAGTACAGATTCGGCGAGAGAGAGATGATCCTGGAAGTAGTAACAGGTCTCGGGTTGCAATGGGCTTGCCGCCGCTCCGAATTCCAGGGTGAACATCTCCGCGGCCATCGGCGTCACGTACTCGTGCGAAAAACGGATGTCGGTCGCCACGAAATACGACTCACCGACGGTGACCGCACTGTCAGGCGACTGGCTGTTGCGCGGTGAGAGCCGGCTCTGCAGCACCTTCTCGACCGCATTCAGCGGACGAGGCGGGGCGAACCGCGGCGCTATCGGCGTGGCGCCGGCTGCGGTGCTCGCGCGATTGAAACCGAAGAGCCCGCCGAGATCGATGATGGCTCTTTCGATCTCGTTGGCTCCGCCGGTGAACAGCTCGAGCGGCAGCGTTTCACCGGCGAGGATGGCATCGAGCAGTGCGAAATCGGTGCACGTTACGATGCCGATGTTGCGGCAGTTCTGCTCGTAGATGCGCTCGAACGAGCGGGCGAAAACCAGCTCGACACCCGCGTACTTCTCCGCGAGCGCGGCATGCTCACGGGACGAACCGCACCCCTTGGCCGCACCGCTGACGATGATCTGCGGGCCGAACGCACGCACCGCTCCCCGGGTAACCTTGCGCTCACGCAAGCCGAGATAGGCGAAATCACCGAGTTGGTCGTCGTACCAGTAGCAGCACCAACCGGGAATCATCTCATCCGTGGAGATATTGTCGCGCAACGGCTTTCGCAGAAGCTCCGGCGGGCTCAGCGGACTGTCACCGGCCAGCTGCGCAGCCACCAACTCGGCGTCATCGGTGATGATCAAGACTTTGCCGTGCAGTCGGAACGATTTCGCGCCCTGTTCAGTCTGTCTCCGCAATGATCTGCCTTATCAATTCATCGGTCAGTGGCGCAGTGCTCCGCTTGGCGTACCGGAGGATCTCTGCGACCAGAACCGGGTTTTCACCGACACCGTTCGTGGCCAGCCAGTAGCGAACATTGCTGGCCCCAGAAGAGGAGTCGATGACGACTTCTTGCCTCCGGCCGAAAAGGCTTGCCGGGACGCTGGAATACACCGTGTCCTTGGCCAGCAGATCGCCTTTGGTATGGGCCTTGAGGATCGCGGCTGCGTGCACACCCGCGCTTGTTTTGAAGACATCGCTGCCCATCGCAGGATAGTTGCGCGGTATGGCGGTGCCCAGCACCTCGGACGCGTACTCGCAGTATTTCCGCAACGCGGCGAGGTCGTAGTCCGCCTCCTCGTCCAGGTGGCTGTTCACGATCAACTGGTCTAGCGAGGCGTTGCCGGTTCGCTCGCCGATCCCCAGGATGGTGCCGTGCACCCGGACACAGCCCGCCGACAGGGCGGTGAGCGAATTGGCCAGGGCGAGCCCACGATCGTTGTGCCCATGCCATTCGAAGTCCGCCGGATGCTCATGTTCGGCGAAGTAACGGGTTGACCATGTGATAAGCGCCTCGGTGCCGCTCGGCAGCGCGGCGCCGACCGTGTCGCACAAACACACCCGCCGGACCCCGACGTCGATCGCGATATCGTAGATCTGCCGGAGTAACTGCGGCGGGCATCGAACGGTGTCTTCTAGAACAAGAACGACATTTACTCCGTCCTGGCAACAAATCCGCACCGAATTCTGAATATTGCGCCGGATGGAACCGATATCCCAACCCTCGATATCCTGACGAATGGGGCTGACTCCGATGAATATGTAGGCGTCGACCGACACACCGGCTGCCTGCGCTACCTCGCAGATTGCACCGACGTCTGCGACGTGCGTACGCCCGGCGTAGCCCTGGATCATATCGTAGCCATTAGCTTCGATATGTCTCGCGATCTCGATGCATTCTTTCAGAGCGTCGCCACCGGCACCGGGAAAGCCGAGGTCGGCGGCTCCGATACCCACTGCGACGGTATGGTCGACCAGGGTGAGCTTCTGCGCTAATGTCGGATTCCGCACGTTGGGTGCCTGTAGCCCATCACGGAGCGTTTCGTCGAAAAATGGTTTACGGCCCCTGCTGTTCCACGCACTGGCCATTGCCGGCGCATTCCAAGTGGACCAGGTGTCTTTTCCGATGTCGACACCGTCGGAGTTACGGATAAGATTGTACATCGGTCCGCACACCCAGCCTCCCGGAACTGATCCCCGGCAGACCAACCTCCCGACCAGGATGACCAGCTCCGCCAACGATTACGTGAGATGTCCAGCGTAGTCAGGCAATTCACGCGATCGTGCAGTGCCATTCCCGCTGCTGAGAAAGGCCAGGCGGCGAATCGGCCGACGCCGCTTGATGAGCCACAATGTCGGCCACGACTGGTCAGATCGGCTTGCGCACCAGGATCAGCTGGCAGTCCGGCAGATTCGGCGGCACCAACCGGACCACCTCGAACCCCGCCTCGCTGAAGGCTTTTCGCCAGCCGTCCGCGGTGAGCAGCGACTGCGCCATGAGTGCCTGGGTGAGCGAGTACTCCGGTGTCAGCACCTCGGCCACATTCTGTTCGGTCGCGGGCGGGATCTCCTCGGCGGTGAGCATGTGCGCGCCGGCAGGCAGCCGTTCGCAGAGCCCGCGCAGATAGTTCACCAGCACGTCGTAGCCGTGCTCCAGGACTTCGTGCAGGAAAAGAGCGTCACGACCAGTTGTACCGACTCCAGCAGCGGAGTTGTGGCGACCTCGACCCCGTCGGCCTTGTGAATAGTGATGCGGTCGGCCAGCCCGGCCTCGGCCACCTCCCGGAGAGCCTCGGCGCATGCGGCCGGGCTGATGTCCACCCCGACCCGCGGCCGCCACTGGCCTGACACGCCGCGATCAGGAAATGTGCCAGCGCGGTGCCGACCGCGACCCACCGCACGTCCCGATCGATGTCCGAACCGAACGTCCGCTTGCCGACCAACGAGTCGCCATAATGATGCAGTGCATCGCCGTAGCCACCGGACAGCCAGATCAGATAACCGCGGTCGGCGTACAACTGACGGCCGGCCTCGGTGAGCACGTATCGGTCACCGTCCTCGCGAATGACGATGTCGCGCTGGGCCATCCCGAGAGATGCGAAAACCGTGCAGGTTACGTGGCCGCGCAGGTAGTCGAATGCGCGCCGTTGGGAAATGTGCTGGATCATGGCTGTTTCGCGATCGTCCGAATGATGGATACCCCGCGTGGATCATCCAGGTCGAGCGTGCGCCAACCTTCCCGACAGTGAGAAACCCGCCCCGCAGACTGTCGACGCGCTGCTTCCCAGCCTCGAGCACACCCACGTTGTCCACGTGTTCCGCTCGGGTTATCGTCCTCGGCTAGCACCAATCACCTTGGCAGCCAGTCATCTCGGTGGCCCGCCCGGCAACCAGCGGTCAAAGCTGCTGTGCCGATGGGCTTTTGCCCTGTCGGCAACCGAGCCGTGGCAGCGACGACACGCGCGCAAGGGGTATCGAGATCATGAATCCGCAATCGGAGCCCGCGCTGCCGGAAACCGAGCGAATCCAGGTGGACGCCTTCGGCAATCGAGCGAACCTCGATGCTGCCGGCCAGGATCTCCGTTCGCTTCCCCAGTTGTTCGCGTCCCAGGTCGCGCGCACACCGGACAACCGAGCGGTGGTGTTCGGGGGCCAGTCGTGGAGCTATCGCGAGATCGACGAGCTGTCTTCTCGCTTAGCACATTTTCTGATCTCGCGGCAGGTCCGCCCCGGTGATCTGGTCGGTGTGCTGTTGCCGCGGTCTTGGCACTGGATCGTGGCGGTGTCGGGAATTCTCAAGGCCTGCGCCGCCTACGTACCGGTCGACCCGGATTACCCTGATCACCGAATCGCCTTCGTGCTGCAGGACACCGCGGTCAGCGCCGTGGTCACCACGGCGGCACTTGCCAGCCGCCTCGAATCGCTGGTGCGGCCGACCGCCCGGGGGTCTGTTCCTCTCGTGGACGTGTCCGATCCGGAGATCGGTCGCCGACCGAGCACCGCGCTGCCCTACCCCGCACCGCAGCAACTGGCTTATCTGATCTACACCTCTGGAACGACCGGGCAGCCCAAGGGGGTCGCCATCCCGCACGCCGGCGTCTGCGCGGTCATCACCTCGCACACCCGGCGACTGCACATCGACGGTGACAGCAAGGTGCTGCAATTCTCTCGATTGGTCTTCGACGCCTCGGTGCTCGACATGTGGTCGGCGTTACTGAGCGGCGCCACCGCGGTGGTGCCCACCGAGGAGCAAGCACGACCGGGCCCCGACCTGGCGCGCTTGATCGCGCGGCACCAGGTCACGCACGCGCATCTCACCGCATCCACCATCGCCGTACTGAGCCGGCAACAGTTGGCCGGCCTGACCCTGGTCGTCGGCGGCGAGACATGCGGCGCGGAGTTGGTCGACCGATTTGCGAACGACCGTGTCATGGTCAACGCGTATGGCCCTACCGAGACGACGGTGTACGTGTCGATCACCAAGCCACTGACGGCGGGGTCTGGAACACCGTCGATCGGATCGCCCGTGCCCGGAGTCACGCTGGCGGTGCTCGATGCTTCCCTACGCCGAGTACCGATAGGGGCGGTCGGCGAACTGTATGTCGGGGGTCACGGTGTGGCCCAGTGCTATTGGCGCCGCCCCGGCCTGACCGCCGCACGGTTTGTCGCGGATCCGATCGGCGCATCCGGTGGCCGGCTGTACCGCACAGGAGACTCGGTGCGCTGGAACCGGGCCGGCGAACTGGAGTACATCGGCCGCGTCGACGACCAGACGAAGATCCGCGGGTTCCGCGTCGAACCAGGAGAGGTCGAAAAGGAACTGGCCGCACATCCGGGAGTGGCGCGCGCGGTCGTGCTGGCCCGCGAGGTCCGACCTGGCGACAAGCAGCTGGTCGGCTACGTTGTGGCAGCCGCGGACACCGAGGCAGGTGCGGTCGACGCGGTGGCGCTCCGTCGCCATGTCGCACAACGATTGCCGCAGTTCATGGTGCCGTCCGCGATCGTTTTCGTCGATCACCTCCCGGTGACGATCAATGGGAAGATCGATCGGCAGGCCCTGCCGATGCCGGAATATCAGGCCGGGACGCGATATCGCGCGCCGGAAACCGCTGCGGAAGCAGCTCTGGTACGACTGTTCGCGGAAGTGCTCGACCACGAGCAGGTCGGCATCGATGACGACTTCTTCGAACTCGGTGGCCACTCGCTGGCAGCGACACGGTTGGCGAATCGGATTCGCGCGGTACTCGGCCGGGAACTGCCGATCTCCGCAATCTTCGACGCCCCCACTGTGGCAGGGCTTGCAAGAACGCTTGTCACAGGGTCGCGGCCGCGCCCTCCGCTCACGCCCATGCCGCGGCCCACAGTCGTACCACTGTCCTACGCGCAACGCCGCCTGTGGTTCCTGCACCGGCTCGAAGGTCCGTCGCCAACCTACAACATCCCCTTTGTCTGGTCGTTGACCGGGCCGCTGAATGTGCCCGCTCTGCGGGCGGCGATCCTGGACGTGGTGGCGCGTCACGAATCGTTGCGCACGGTGTTTCCCGAACTGGACGGGGTCCCCCGCCAGCAGGTCGTTGACGTCGACCAGATCGAATTCGGTTGGACCATAATGGACTCGAGTGGGTGGGACGATCATCGAGTGGCCGGCGAGGCCGCCGACATCGTCCACCACCGGTTCGATCTCGCTGTCGAAATACCGTTGCGCGCGCAGGTCTTTCGGCGCAGCGACACCGCGCATGTGCTGGTGATGGTGCTGCACCATATCGCCGCAGACGGCTGGTCGGGGGCGCCACTGGTCCGGGACCTGGTCACGGCCTATCGCGCGCGCCGCCACGGCCACGGTCCTCAGTGGGCCCCGCTGCCTGTTCAGTACGCCGACTACACGCTCTGGCAGCAGCAACTCCTGGGTTCGGCTACGGACCCGAACAGTCTGCTGACCACCCAAACAGCATACTGGCGAACCGAATTGGCTTCGGCACCCACCGATTCGGTGTTGCCGGCCGACCGGATACGGCCCGCCACGCAGTCGTATCGCGGTGATACCAGACCGTTCGTGTTGGACTCGCGACTACGCAGTGAGATCCTCCGAATGGCCCGCGATGCCGGTGTTTCGGCGCCGATGGCACTACAAGCAGGCCTGCTCGTATTGCTGCATCGGTTCGGCGCGGGCACCGATATCGTGATCGGGTCGCCCATCGCCGGACGCTCCGATCAGGCCGTCGATGATCTGATCGGGTTCTTCGTCAACACCTGGGTGCTACGCGCAACGCTCACCCCGGACCTGTCGGTGTCCGAACTCCTGGCCCAGATCAAGCGCAAGGCGTTGAGCGCCTACGAGAATCAAGAAGCCCCCTTCGACGTCCTGGTGGAACAGCTCAACCCCGACCGGTCCGTGGCCAGACACCCCGTGTTCCAGACGATGCTTGTTTTTCAGCATGACCCAGTCGGCGATTTCGAGTTGGAAGGGGTCGCGGCAACCCCGCTTCCGATGTACACCAGCACTTCCCGTTTGGATTTGTCCTTCGTAATCGACGATCACGGTGATCGCGGCGGCTGGGCCGCCCGCATCGAGTACGCTAGCGACCTGTTCGACCCGGCGACCATCGACATGTTCGCCGCGCGATTCCGCCAAGTGCTGGCCCGTATGGCCGCGGTTCCGAGTACCCCGATCGGGGCGATCGAATTACTCGACGAACGCGAACAGCGCCGACTGGACTTATTCGGCAATCGCGCGGCGCTTCGGACCGAAGCAGGCAGCACCGCATCTATACCGGAACTGTTCGCCGCGCAGGCGGCGCGGACGCCGGAAAACGAGGCACTCGTATTCGACGGCCGAACATGGACGTACCGGGAACTCGACCGCATGTCAGCGCGATTGGCGCACCGGCTGATCGGATACGGCATCGCTGCCGGAGATGTCGTTGGCGTTCTGTTGCCCAGAACGGCCCACAATTTCGTTGCGGTGCTCGCCATCTGGAGGATCGGCGCGGCCTACACTGCGATCGACCCCGCCTATCCAGATCACCGAATCTCATTCGTTTTCGACGATGCCGGCGTAGCGACAATCGTCACCACGACAGAGTTCGTGAGCCGAGCATCAGCGCTGCTGCCGAAGACCTCGCACAATGATCGCCTCGTTATCGACGTCCACGATCCGGTTGTCGAGAACCATCCCGACACCGCTCTTCCGTTTCCCGATGCTCGGCAAGTGGCCTACCTCATCTACACCTCGGGCACCACCGGCGTCCCGAAGGGGGTTGCGGTGTCGCATCGGGGGGTGGTCGATCTTGTCGTTGCCCATGTCCGGCATCTCGGTGTCGGTGGTGGAAGTCGGGTGCTGCAGTTCGCTCCGTTGGTTTTCGATGCGTCGGTGATCAATATGTGGTCGGCGTTGTTGTGTGGTGCGGTAGCGGTGGTGCCCACCGAGGAACAAGCGCGTCCGGGTGCGGAGTTGATGGAACTCGTTGCGTGCCAGGGGGTTACTCATGTTCATGTGACGCCCTCGACACTTGCGGTCTTGTCCCCGGATGGCTGGGATGCAGTGGAGTCGGTGTTGATGGGCAGTGAGGCGCTGCCTGCGGGCTTGGTCAAGCAGTGGGCCGGGCGGTTCCCGATGGTCAATACCTATGGCCCGACCGAGACGACGGTGTATTGCACCGTCACCGGCGAGTTGTCCACGGGTGCGGGCACGCCCTCGATTGGTTCACCGATGCCGCATGTGGCGCTGTTTGTGTTGGATGCCCGGTTGGGGCGGGTGCCGGTGGGGGTGGTCGGCGAGCTGTATATCGGGGGTTCTGGTGTGGCGTTGGGGTATTGGGGCCGGCCAGGTTTGACATCGGCCAGGTTCATCGCCGATCCATTCGGTGGTGACGGTGGTGGTGGCAGGTTGTACCGCTCCGGTGATCTGGTGCGGTGGAATCGGGTGGGGGAGTTGGAGTTCTGTGGCCGAGTCGACGACCAGATCAAGATCCGCGGGTACCGTATCGAACCCGGCGAGATACAAGCCGTCCTGGCCACCTACCCCGGCGTGAAACAAGCAGTCGTAGTCGCACGCACCGAACAACCCGTCGAACAACAACTCCTCGCCTACATCGTCACCGACGCCGCCGGCTGCGGAGTCGACATGGTTGCACTGAAACGCTTTACCGCGCAACGACTACCGGGGTTCATGGTCCCCGCGTCGATCACGGCTCTCGACGCGATACCGGTCACCATCAACGGCAAACTCGACATCTCGGCCTTGCCCGCCCCGCAGCACCTGCCTACCGCCCAGCACCGATCACCCCATACCATCCGCCAGCAATTATTGGCCGGACTGTTCACCGAAATCCTCGGACACGACCACATCGGTATCGACGACGACTTCTTCGAACTCGGCGGCCACTCACTCGCGGCAACGCGCCTCGTCAACCGCATCCGGACAACACTCGGGGTCGAAGTACCCATCCGCCAGATATTCGACACTCCCACCATCACCGGACTCGCGGCCAACATCGACGCCAGCCTGCGACCACGCCCACCACTGGTCGCCCAGCAACGGCCAGAACATGTCCCGCTCTCCTTCGCACAGGCGAGATTGTGGTTTCTTCATCGGTTGGAGGGGCCGTCGGCGACATACAACATCCCCATGGTCTGGACACTGAGCGGAACACTGGACGTGGCCGCCCTGCGGGCCGCGGTGACAGATGTGGTGGCCCGCCACGAGTCGTTGCGCACGGTTTTCACCGAGGTGGACGGCGTGCCGCAGCAACGGGTTCTCGACGCCGAGGGCATCGATGTCGGGTGGCAGGTGGTGGACGCGACCGGCTGGGGCACCGGGCGGCTCTCGGCGGCGATTCTGTCGCTGGCCCGATACGAATTCGATCTGGGCACCGAGGCACCGGTACGGGCAAACATATTGCGGCGCAGCGATACTGAGCATGTGCTGGTTCTACTGGTACACCATGTCGCCGCAGACGGATGGTCCTCGGTGCCGTTGCTGCGCGACCTCGCTCGCGCATACCGGTCACGGGTTCGGCACCAGGCTCCCCGGTGGGCGCCGCTGCCCGTTCAGTACATCGACTACGCCCTGTGGCAGCGCGCCTTGCTCGGATCGGAAACCTGCTCAGGCAGCGTGCTTTCGGCGCAGGTCGAGTACTGGCGTGCGGAGTTGGCGGGCGCGCCGCAGTGTCTGGATCTCCCCATCGATCGACCACGGCCGCGGGCCGTCTCCTACCGGGGTGACACCACCACCTTCGTGATCCCGCCGGTGCTGCGGACCGGCGTCCGGCAACTCGCACGGCAGCAAGGCGTGACGGTGTCGATGGTGTTGCAATCGGCGTTGGTTGCCCTGTGGCATCTGCTGGGAGCTGGTGACGACATCGTGATCGGCTCCCCCATCAGCGGACGCACAGACGAGGCCGCCGACGACTTGGTCGGATTCTTCGTCAACACCTGGGCGCTGCGCACCCAGGTCACCGCGCCGCTGGCGTTCTCCGACCTGCTCGCCCAGGTCAAGCGAAAAGCCTTGGCCGCCTATGAGAATCAAGACGCTCCGTTCGAATTGGTGATCGAGAAACTCAACCCGGTGCGTTCGGCTGCCCATCATCCGCTGTTCCAGACCATGCTGGTCTTCCAGAACAACGACGTCGCCGACATCGACATTCCCGGCATCGTCGCAGCCAAGATACCGGTGTCGGCCCGGGCTTCCCGGCTGGATCTGACCGTCACCGTAGAGGAGAGCGGCGACCGACTCGGCTGGCCTGTAGCGATCGAATATGCCGAGGACGTGTTCGATCGGGTGACCGTCGACGTACTGGCAGCACAATTCGTGCGCGTACTCGAAGCCATGGTCGCCGATCCGAGCGGAGCGGTGGGCGCCGTCGACCTGCTGGACGAACACGACAAAGATCAACTGGACGCGTTCGGCAACGGTGGCTTGCCGATCGTTGGTGACGATGTGTCGATTCCGAAGTTGTTCGCGGCCCAAGTCGCGCGCACGCCCGAGATCTGCGCAACCACATTCGAGTCCCGCTCGTGGACGTACGCGCAACTGGATGCCGAATCCGGCCGCTTGGCTACGCGTCTCGTCGCCGCGGGCGTGACACCGGGCGCACGCGTTGTGCTCCTGCTACCGCAATCGGCTAGCACCGTATTCGCCATCATGGCAGTACTGAAACTCGGCGCGGCATGCGTACCTATCGATGTGGCGTACCCACCGGAACGCATCCGCTTCGTCCTGCAAGACGCGACGCCTTCGGCGCTGATCACCACCGTCGATCGCATCGGTCAGGCCGAAGCGCTGCTGCAAGACAGCGCGGTCGCGACTGCCGTCGTCGACGTTGCGGATCCGACTACAGCCACGCTGCCGATCACGCCAGGCCTGAACGTCCCTGCCGAGCAGGTGGCGTATGTCATCTACACCTCCGGCACGACCGGCACTCCCAAGGGCGTGGCGGTCACCCACGCCAACATATGTCAACTGTTCACCGCTTTGAGCCGTCGAAGGGAATTCGGGCCGGGCCGGGTATGGACATCAACTCACTCGTACTCGTTCGACGTATCGATATGGGAAATACTGGGGCCGTTGCTCCACGGCGGACGTGTCGTCGTGGTTGCGGAGCCGGTCGTGAAGTCGCCACAGGATCTTGTCCGGTTGGTCACAGCTGAACGCGTGACCTTCTTCAGTCAGACTCCCTCCGCATTCGACGCGCTCCAGTCGGCGGCCAAGGAACTGATCGATACCCCGTTCGAGACGCTCGACACGATCTTTTTCGTGGGTGAAGCGTTGACACCGCACCGGCTGCGATCGTGGCTACCCGCCCATCCCGAGGTGCGGTTGTTCAACATGTACGGCCCGACCGAGACGACCGTGTACGCGACATGCCGGGAGATCGGTCCGGCCGACATCGACTCCCCCGCCAGCCCCATCGGGGGGCCGCTGGCCGGAGTGACATTCCATGTACTCGATGCCGGGTTACGTCGGGTGCCGATAGGAGTCACCGGTGAGCTGTATGTAGGCGGTGTCGGCGTCACCCAGGGATATTGGGCGCGCCCCGGCCTGACCGCGAGCAGGTTTGTCGCAGACCACGTGGGAGGCTCCGGGCGACGGCTGTATCGAACCGGTGACCTGGTGCGCTGGATTCGTTCAGGTGACCTGCAGTTCCTGGGACGAAATGACGACCAGATCAAGGTGAGGGGATTCCGCATCGAACCGGCGGAACTGCAGTCGGTGCTGAGTTCGCATCCCGACGTCGCACACGCGGCCGTCGTCGTCCGCGAGGAGCCGCCCGGAGACCGGCGACTCATCGGATACGTGGTCCCCGTCGATATCGGTCGCGGAATCGACGAGTCCGGACTCCGTCGGCACGCGGCAAGCCAGCTCCCGAAATTCATGATGCCCGGCGCGATCGTGGTGCTGGATGCGATGCCGCTGACGGTGAACGGAAAGCTGGACCGCCGCGCGTTGCCCGCACCGCGATATCAGTCGAATGGGGAGTATCGAGCGCCGGAAACGGCAACACAGAAAGCGGTGGCCGATCTGTACGGCGAGTTGCTCGGGATCGACCGGGTGGGTGCCGACGACGACTTCTTCGGCCTGGGCGGGCATTCGTTGTCGGTGGTGCGATTGACGGCGGCCATCCGACAATCGTTTGGCGCCGACATCCCGGTTCGGACGATATTCGAAGCGTCCACGGTTACCGAGTTGGCCGATGCCATCGACGTCACCGGCCAGGGGTGATCCCGTGGCCGATCGTCTTCGGATAGTCATCGCCGCCCGCGGCGCGAAAGAGTTCTCGCTGCTGCGCGAGGCCTGCGAACAGGCTGGGCACCTCCCGGTCGCCTATGCGTACAGCCGCTCGCGAAGGCCTGGCACAGCACCGGCGCCCGGTGGTGCCGGGACCATAGTCGAGATGCTCGAGTCCGCACCACCAGGAATGGATTTCCTGCTCCCCGGAACGGCTTCGGGTCTGGCCGGCATACTTGCCGGTTATCACGCGGATCTGCTTCTGGTCTGCGGGTTCAACTGGCGCATACCAACTTCCGTACTACAGATACCGACGCACGGGGCGCTCAATATCCACCCTTCGATGTTGCCCAAGTACCGCGGACCCGAACCCATCCACTGGGCTATACGCAACGGCGACACCGAATTCGGCATGACGCTGCACCGGATGGACGCAAATTTCGATACCGGCAACATCATGGCGCAACAGGACGGAATACCGATCGACGACGAGCCGACGCCGGAACGGCTCTGGCAGCACATGGCACCGGTGATGCGAAAGCTGCTGTGGCAGAGCCTCGATCGCGTAATCGACGGCGATCCCGGCGAACCGCAAGACGAGGCCCTGGCATCTTATGCGGGGCCTATGGAGCCCGAGTTCGGCCGCATCGACTGGCGGCACTCCGCCCGCGACATACACAATCAAGTTCGCACATTTCAGGCGATGCGGGCCGGATCCGGTCCGGTCGCTCAGGTGGGCGGGCGTTGGCTGAAGGTGCTACGCACCCGGCGCTCGCCTGGCACCGGCCCGCGTGTCGAATGCTCGGACGGGCCGCTGTGGATCGTCGAACACGTCACGGCCCCACCCCCGGACAGCCGGTAGTGTCGGGGGCACACGGCTCTCAGCAGTTCGGATCCGTCCGATCGGTCGTCCTCGACTCGAGCCGACGATGGCCGAAGCGACATTCCAGCATGATCGCACTTTCTTCCAGGACGATGGTGCGTTGATCACTCCAACCAGAGAACCGAAACCGGTTCTCCCCCAACGGAGTCATCGCAAGCACGTAACCTCTCGCAGTCTTCATGCAAACGTTGGGGCCGATCTTGCCCAGCTCGACCGATGTTCGCGGGTCCGGGGTTTCCAGTGGAATATCGTTGGGAAAATTCAGGAATGAGCTCGGGATATCGAACCTGCGTGCACCTGCCCATGGGCCGCCGTCGGCATCAACCGCAGCAAAGCGATTGAACAAAGCGCCGTGATCCTCGAAGAGTTTGTGAAATTCTGCTGGGAACAGCTGAATCAGATCCGAGGTCACCAGGGCGTCGACGACCAGGTGCACTCGCACCTCGCTACCCCTGTTCTCTACCCTGTGCAGGCGACCGAAATCTCCGTACCAGAGCTCACCGGGTGCCCAGCAGTGGCGAACGCCATCAAGAACAAGCGTAGCGTCCGGGTTCGTCAACACTGGGATGTGCAGCCGACAGAAACCGCGGCGGACATCGTATTTCGGATCACAGTGCTCATCCGAAGACGCGCCAGGACCGAGAGCCATCAATCGCACAGCGTTTAGCGGCGCCGGAATCGCGGAGACGACTTCGCGCATATAGGGTAGCCGATGCCACCATATGGTCGGCGCGTATCCCTGTCCCTCCGGTCCGCCCGGATCCGTGCGGTCCGGATCACCGCCGATACTCCACAGCGGAAGCACCCGCCAATCGAGTTCGGTGGGTGCGGTGACGGCGTCCAATTCCTGTTGTCCATCGATGTCGATGACATGAGTTCGCTGCTTCTGCCAGGAGGCAGCGGAGACCGAGTCGAGCTCGTCCGCCAGTCGCACTCCATCGATGCGGCAATCGAGTTCGACGGCGGCAGGGACTCGGGAAACTTCCGAATATGTAGAAGGAAGAGCAGTCATCGTATGACCTCGCAAGAAACGTAGAGCAGGCGCGGACCAGCCAGGATTCGACTCGCTGTTCGACCGGCGAATAGACTTCGTACTACTGCCCGTCCAGCGTCATGGATTGTGGCATCGGCAAGCGCACATCGCATCACCTCGAACCCCTCACTGTTGGGAAGACGATCGCCAACCGTATCGAGATATACCTGCCGGAGATGGGTTTCGTTTCCGACATCGTGACTTCAGTTGCGGTACTTGTCAATTCAGCGGACAAACCGATCCGGGGCATTCCCACCGGCTGGGAGGTCCACAGCTTTGACAGCCCTGGAGCCGACCACGAGGATGACGAAAAGACCCGCGTAGCCATTGGTTCGCGCTAGAAAGGCAGCTCGGTGACATCAACCGACTCAGCGATAACGACAATTTCTCCGCTGCACCCTCGCGACAGCAACAATCCCGACACCCTGATCGAATATCTGCGATCTCCGTGGTACCCACTGGTCGCCGAGCTGCACGACATCATTTCCACCGAGACGGTCCGCTACGCGGGATCGCATGGGCTCAAGAACTTGTTCCTTGTCTATGCGATGGCCCCGGCCGCCGCCATCCTCGATCGAGTGGGCGATCGTTTGATCCAAGGCCGAGGCGACGTGTCGCATCTGGTCAGGATGACCGATCGGTCGATGGCTTCGCACGGCTCACCTTCGACGAAGCAGTTGCGATGGTGGCCGATGTCGACGATGCAGTGCGCGGTGACGCCGGTTCGCGAACACTCACCCGCAGCGGTGAACGGGTCTCCGAATTCGTATGGGTTCATCATTTCGACAGCTCGACGGTGCCGTTTTATCACGCCTTCGGTGATGAGCACGGAACGACAGCCAAGTGCGCGGACCTCTACTTCGGAATGGGCGAAGTGTTCGGCTCGGGTGAACGGCATGCCGAAGTCGCCGATTTGCGCAGATCCATGGCGCTGCACGGTGTCGACGAAGCCGACTATGCGTGGTACGTCCGCATGAAGACGGAAATTCCTATGTTGACATCGGGATTCGGCATGGATATCGACCGGTTCCTCATGTGGGTGCTCAATCACCACGACATCCGCGATATGCCGTTGATCTCCCGCATCGATGAACCGCCGTCATGGCCGCCGGCGATCATTCGCCCCCAGCCGTGTACAGATCTACTGAATCCATATCGAATAAGGAGATGCGCGTGAGCATCGTCTATGAATTGCAAGCCGAATGGGACCTGGCACTGGTCGGAACATCTCGGGGCCAGGAAGAAAGCAGGCGTCAGGCGGCGGAGTTGGATACTGCGCTCGCCTCCGGCGAGTATCGTTCGGCCGCGGGCCCGATACCGCTGCGACCGGTTCTCCTGCCCGCGGCAACAGTGCGGACATTGACAATGCTGTCCCGCCATTTGCTTCGCTTGATCGAATCTATCTGCACCGAACGCGCAAAAACACCGGCGGAGCTGGCCGAGTTGCTCGGCTATCGACGTCCGCCTGCTTCGATGTTGACGGACGACCCGAAATGGAATGCGACGGCGTTGGACATGGCCAGGCCGGATATCATCATCAGCGGCGGCGTCGCACGTTTCGTCGAATTCAATATCACCAGTGGTATCGCCGGACCGGAGCACATGACGAGGCAGGATCGATTCTTCATGAACAAGCTTCGGGCCTTGCATAGCGATATTGCCGCAAAATTCACCGTGCCCGATAACTTCACAGCACGTCGCGAAGTCATCTGGAAAGCCGCACAAGCATACAGCATCCAGCATCCTCGGGTGTGCCTGCTCGGCTGGAGCGACGAAGGTCTCGGTTCCCGGGATTATTTCTCGGAAACAATCGAAGATTTCAACAATCATGGCATTTCCTGCGATTTCGCCATTCCCGACCAGCTGGACTCTTCGCCTACTGCGCTGACCCACGACGGCAAGCCGATCGACATCGCATATCGGACCTTCGCGTATACCCACGAGAGCGCAAAGCGGGTGAATTGGGATATCAGCCCCTTGCGCCATGCCATGCAGGCGGGTACCGCGATTACCCTGACTCCCGAGCTGGCGGATCTCTACTCCAGCAAGAAAATCCTGGCCTGGCTGAGCGAATCGGCGGGCTCACTGCCCGCCGCGGACCGAGAGTTCGTGCAAACACATGTTCCGTGGAGCCGAGTGATCGCGGATACGAAAGTATGGTGGCGGGGCCGGTCGCGCGACCTACTTTCGCTGCTCATTGACGAGCAAGACCAGTTCCTTCTCAAACCCCATGCTCAGCTCGGCGGGCACGGGGTGCTAGTCGGACGGGCGACACCGCCCGGCGAATGGCGAACTGCGGTGACCTCCGCGGCCATCCGAGGCACACACGTTGTGCAGGAGTTCTGGCCACCCGATCCGATCGAAGTGCCGATCCACCGACCGGCCAGTGGCAGTACAGAACTCGTGCGAGCGGCAGCTGTCGTCAGCCCGGTACTGTTCGGCGGCAAGCTCAGTGGCGTCCTGGTACGGCACACCGACGCGCCGGAGTCCCCGATCGTGAATAGCGCGAGCGGAGTGAGCAATACGTGCTGGTTCGTCTGAGCACCGAGAGGTTACGTCGACACCAGATCTCCTGGTGCGAGGGGCGCCGTGAATCGCATCAAAATGCTCAAAGAACCAGGTTCGGGCGGGCCAACTTCGACCGTCAAGGAACTCCTACGGATACGGCTTCGGCACGTGAACACCCCTCCGGGACCACTTCCCGGCAAGCCAGACCGATGTCACCTATCCGTGCCCCAATGCGTCATTGAATTGATGTTCCCTGCCCCTGGATATAGCGAGGGAGCGTCTTCACGAGGAGGACGGAATTGGCTCGGAGCTCTTCCAAGAGATTTGCATATCGGCGGGTTGCTGTCCCGAGACCTATGTGTGGTAGCAGTTCCCTCAATGCAATGAACGAGGTGACGTGATGGCGCGCCATTCGCATTGCTCGACCTAGCGACTCCAACGGGGAGAGTCCCTCAAATTCTTGGAGAACTATCAGACAGTTCATGACCTGATCGTCAGCGCCTTTGCCGTCAGAATAGAGGTCGTTGACGATGGTGATGTAGTCGCAGGCGTGGTCGGTCAACTGCTGGATCGCCGGATGCTGGCTGGGGTCATCGATGCCACGAAGCATGCGCTCCAGGGCAATTATAACCGAAATCGGTAGATAGCGGCGAAGGGGAGATAGATGTCCGGGTTGGGGGGTTCCCCGCGTGATGTATTCAGATTCCCACACTTGAGCGTGTAGGTATTGCATTAACGCGAGGTGTAGCTGATTGATGTCGTGTCCAAACAGGCCTGGGGCGTGATGCCAGAAGAGTTCGAGCAGTCCGAGGGTTGGATTATCCGTGTCGTCCCGATATGCATCGCCGGTCAAGATTTCTGTTGCTCGAGTAACAAATCGGAAGAGCTCGTTATTATCGACCCGGTCGCCGAGCATGTTGCTGAAGTGGTCATCGGAGATTAGATATAGACTGGCGAACTGCGCGTGCAGGAGCAGACCGTCGGGGTTCCCTCCGGGAAGACACAGATCGCGCCCATTCCCCCAGATTCGCGCGCGTGAGGCCATTTCCTCCAGACCTAGGCGTCCCATCTGGCAGCGGAGCTGTCGTCGGAACTATCGTTAACCGACGTGCGAGAAGGGTCGAATAATCTGCATTCTTCCTGGTGGAGCTAAGGGGACTCGAACCCCTGACCCCCACACTGCCAGTGTGGTGCGCTACCAGCTGCGCCATAGCCCCGTGTTCAGTTTTCGGCCCGCTGGGGGTGTTCCCCTTCGGCCTCAACGAAGTTACACCACGCCTGCTCATGGGACCAAATCGCCTGGGTTTGCGGGCTGGTGGAACTGGTGTTCGAAAGGTAAGCTCGAACACATGTTCGACAGCGGGGATCTTCAGACGATGAGTGACGAGGGGCTGATCGACGCACTGCGGCGGGCACATGGGGCGTCGGCGTTTGCGCAGGCAGCAGAGGTGTTGGCGGTGCGTGAGCTGTATCGGCGCCAGCGCGCGGCAGAACAGGAGCCCGGCGGTGGGCCGCGCGGCGGAGAGTTCACGGCGACCGAGGCCGCTGTGGCGGTACAGATCTCGGAGCAGGTGGCGGCGGCGCTGATCGATATCGGGCTGGCGCTGGATGTGCTGCCGCGCACCCGGGCGGCATTCGCGTCGGGCCGGATAGACCTGGCACGAGTGCAGGTGATCGCCGACAACACCCGCGATATGCCCGCCGAAGTGCTGGAGGAGCTGGAGGAGAAGCTCATCGAGGCGGCCGCGCGGTCGGCGCCCGCCCGGCTGCGGCAGATCGCCCGGCGGTGGGTCGCGAAGCTGGACCCGGAGGGCGAGCAGCGGCGGCGCGAACGACGCGAGGGCGACCGGGACGTGCGCATCAAGGCCGTGCAGGACGGCATGGCGGTATTCGACAGTCTGCTGCCCGCCGCGGACGCACAGACCGTCGCCATGCGGCTGCGGGAGATGAGCCTGCGGGTGTGCGAGGCCGATCCGCGCACGATGCCGCAGCGGCGGGCGGATGCGCTCGTCGCCCTGGCCGACGGCACGGGGGTGCTGCGCTGTGCGTGCGGCCGCAGGCAGTGCCCGGCCGAGCCCGCCGTGGCAGCGACGCCGCGCCGCCCGCTGATCCAGATCGGCGTCCCCGCCGACACCCTGCTCGGCGGCGGGAATCACCCGGCTTTCCTGGCGGGTTACGGTCCGCTCGATGCCGATCTCGCTCGCAGAATCGCCGAACACGCACAGTTCCAAGTGATTCCGGAACGCACCGACGATCCGACCACCACGGAGGAGGCGATGCGCGAGGAGCCGGCGGCGTGGGTGGATCGCGAGATCCGTGCCCTCGACGGGCTGTGCCGGTTCCCCGGCTGCACGATGCCCGCGGCGGAGTCGGCCCTGGACCACACCGAGCCGTTCGACCCCGCACATCCGGGCCGCGGTGGCGCGACGGTGATGGCGAACCTGGCGGTGCTGTGCTCCCGCCACCACCGCCTGAAATCACTGGCGGACAAGGGAAGACAACGCTGGGACGTGCGCCGCACACCCGGCGGCGGGCTGCAGTGGACGAGTCCGGCGGGAGACGTCCACACCACCGTTCGCGAGGGCTCCCGATACTTGTTCCCGCACACCGACGACGAGGCTCCCGACCTCGAATGGCCCTCTCCCACAACACCTGTGGACCTCCCCCACCCGGCCTCGGTCGATCTCACCTACCCGTTCGAGCACGCCTTCGCGCACGGGCACCTTGCCACCGTGCCCCCCGAGGACGATCTGCCCGATCGCACCGAAAAGGCAAGCCACTGAACACTATTGACCGGGTATGCCCCGCCCACCACCGACCCACGAGGACACGGCACGTCATGAAACCCCCGGACCCGCCTCCGGCTCCCACGATCATCGACGTCGGCGTGGAACGCGAGCGCATCGCGGCCCTGGAACAGATTCGCCGGCGGCTGGAATCCGAACTCGACAAGACCGATGCCGGATGCGGTTACGCGGCGATGGCCCGGCAACTGCGCGACACCGTCAACGCCATCGCCGACGCGCGCAACCGCATCTACGAAACCCTGCTCGGCGACGAACTCGAGCCGAACGAAGCAGAGCCGCCCGACCTCGAGTAACCCACACACAACCTGCAGCCTGCAGCACGGTACTCGGGGGACCCGCCCCGGGCGGCATGGGGATCCCGCCCGGGGCAACGGGTCGCGAGGCCGGTCAGCTCGCGACCTTGGCGACCCACTCCTGATCGTTGACGTCGACCTCGGACCCACCGTCGAACACCGTCGGCGTGCCGACCTTCCCGCCCAGTGCGGACTTCAGCGCCGTCAGCGCGGCCTCGGCGTGATTGCGCGCCGAATCGACCCGCTGCCCCTTCCCGATGCACTGCAGCACGGATTCGGGCGCGCCCGCCTCCTTGGCGATCGCCGAGAGCTCATCGTTGCCGAGGTCGCCACCGTTCTCGCTGGGCTGCTTCGTGGTGAACAGCAGCGCGTGGAACTTCGAGTACACCGGACCGTCCCCCGCGTCGGCGACACATTCGTTGGCGGCCACCGCGCGCGTCGAGTAGTCCTTACTGCCCGACTTCGAATCGAGGAAGTTCACCAGCCGGTACCGCACGGCCAGCTTGCCCTCGTCGATCCGGTGCGCGATCTCCTGGCCGTAGATGTGCTCGAGCGACCCACAGGCCGGGCACATCGGATCCTCGTAGATATCGATCGTCTTGGCGGCGTTGGGTTTACCGAGCACGATCGCCCCGTCGGAATCCAGCAGGGCGTGCACGGCCGGATCGTGCACCGGACCGTATCCGTCGTCGCGCACCGACAGGCTGGTGTCGCTGTTCCAACGCACGAACAGCACGACCATCACCGCGATCACCACCAGGGCGACGGCCCCCAGGGCATAGCTGGTGCGGCTGTTCATCGGTCGCGGCGTGTACTTCGGTCCGGAGGAGTTCACGCGTCCACTCTGCCAAAGCAGGGGCCGCGACCCGAATCGAACGCGTGTCGACACGGCCGCAATGACCCATTTGCGACGCGAGAGGTCAACGCGACCCGCTGCCCTCGCCCGCGGGGACGGCATCCAGCACGGCCCGCCGCCGCATCGGCTCGGGCACCATCGCCCATCCGGCCGCGGCCACGACCAGCAGCGCGCCGGTCACCGCCAGCCCGAATCCGAACGAGATCCGTTGCGCGAGGGCGCCGACCACCACCGGCCCGAGCACGGTGCCGAGATCGGCGGCCATCTGAAATCCGGCCAGCACCGGCCCGCCGCGCCGATTCGGCCCGATGATGTCGGCGACGGTCGCCTGCTGGGACGGCGTGAACATCCCCGACCCGAGCCCGGCGACGAACGACGCCGCGAGCAGCCAGCCGAGATTCGGCGATATGCCGAGTCCGACCGTGCCGAGCGCGCACACCAGCGTGCCCGCGATGAGGAAGGGCTTGCGGCCCCACCGATCCGACAGTCGGCCCGAGAGGAACAGCACGCCCGCGTTCCCGGCCGCGAACGCCGTCAACACGATGCCCGCCGCACCTCCCGACTCGCCGAGCACCTCGACCACGAGCAGCGGCACCAGCGCCATCCGCACCCCGAATACGGCCGCCCCGTTGGCGAAGTTGGACCACAGCACCGCCCAGTAGGCGGGGCGCCGCAGCGCCTGCCGGAAGCTCATGACCCGCACCTCGCCCGGGACCTCGGGCGCCGCCAGTGTCGAATCGCGCAGGCTCCAGTACACGACGGCACTGGCGATCAGCAGCGCTACGGCGTAGATCACGAACGGCATCCGCAGCCCGAGCCCGGCCAGGAGTCCGCCGATCAGCGGCCCGCCGAGCGATCCGAGGAGGAAGCTGGTGGACCACAGCCCCGAGATCCGGCCGCGCTCTCCGGCCGGTGACATGCGGATCACCAGGCCCAGCGAGGACACCGTGAACATGGTCGACCCGATGCCGCCGAGCGCCCGCAGCACGATCAGCTGCCAGTAGCCCTGCGCCAGCGCACACGCCCCGGTCGACACCGCCACGATCAGCAGCCCACCCAGATACACCCACCGCTCCCCCAAGCGCTGCACCAGGCGCCCGCTGACCGGCGCGAACAGCAGCCGCATCAGGGCGAAGGCGCTGACGATCGCCGAGGCCGCCGCCACGCCGACCCCGAAGCCGCGGGCGTACTGCGGCAGCACCGGCGCCACCAGTCCGTAGCCGAGGGCGATGATGAACGCCGCGCCGATCAGCACCCAGATCTCGACGGGCAACCGCCCCGGTCTACTTGCGCTCACCCGTTACACCCGTCCTGCACGACTCACCACAACATATTCCGCCGGGGAGAACTTCCCACAGCGATGAATTCTCCCGGGTCGTCCGGTCATCACTGATACGGACCCTGACCGAGGGAGGATTCATCATGCCCATCCATGCAGTCGGCACCCGCGAGCAGTGGCGATCGGCCTACGAGAAGCTGCGCGCGGAGGAGAAGGAACTCACCCGGCGCACCGACGAGATAGCGCGGGAACGGCAGGCGATGCCGTGGGTGCCGATCACGAAGAAGTACCGCTTCCAGACCAACGCGGGGGAGAAGACGCTGGCGGAACTGTTCGACGGGCGCTCACAGCTGATCATCCGGCACTTCATGCACGGCCCGAAGACGCCGCAGGGATGCCCCGGATGCACCTTCGAAACCGATAATCTCGTCGGCGCGGTACCGCACCTGGCCCATCGCGATGTCACCTTCATCCTGGCCTCGCGCTCGCCACTGGAGGTCCTCAACGAGTACAAGAAGCGCTTCGGCTGGGACATCGAATGGGTGTCGATAGGCGACAACGGCTTCAACGAGGACTTCTACGAGTACATGCACATCCCCACGCCGCGCCGCGATCAGCCGGGCGGGGGCAGCATGCTCGACGTCATGGAGTTGATGGCGCTGAGCAGCTTCGCACTGCAGGGCGGCGTCGTCTACCACACCTATTCGACCTACGACCGGGGCACCGACGCACTCAACGCCACCTGGCAGCTGCTCGACCGGGCGCCGTACGGCCGCGGCACCGGGTTCGACAACTGGCCCCGCAAGCGCGACGAGTACTGACCGGCAGGGGTGAACTCAGGGGGATGGCGAGGCGGAGCCTGCGGAGCCGGGGTGGGTAAGCTCAGGGGGATGGCGAGGCGGAGCTTTGCGGAGCCGGGGTGGATAAGCTCAGCCCAGCGCCCGTCCGACGACTTCCTCCGCGGCCGCCTGCACCTGCGCCAGATGTTCGGATCCCTCGAAGGATTCGGCGTAGATCTTGTACTTGTCCTCCGTGCCGGACGGCCGCGCCGCGAACCAGGCGTTCTCGGTGGTCACCTTCACCCCGCCGAGCGCCGCGCCGTTCCCCCGGGCGCGGGTCTGGATGCCGGTGATGGCCTCGCCCGCGACCTCGGTGGCGGTGATGTCGTCGGGCGTCAGCGCCGCCAGGCGCGACTTCTGCGCGGCGGTGGCGTTGGCGTCGATGCGGGCGTAAGACGGGCTGCCGTAACGCTTTTCGAGCTCGGCGTAGCGGGCCGAGGGGCTCTGCCCGGTGACGGCGGTGATCTCGGCGGCCAGCAGCGCCAGCAGAATGCCGTCCTTGTCGGTGGTCCACACCGTGCCGTCGTGCCGCAGGAAGGAGGCGCCCGCGCTCTCCTCGCCACCGAAAGCCAAAGAGCCACTGAATAATCCGGGCACGAACCACTTGAATCCGACCGGCACCTCGTGCACCTGACGGCCCAGCACGCTGACCACCCGGTCGATCATCGAGGAGGTCACCACCGTCTTGCCGATCTTGGTCAGCGCATCCCAGCTCATCCGGTTCGCGATCAGATATTCGATCGCGACGGCCAGGAAGTGGTTGGGATTCATCAGGCCCGCGTCGGGAGTCACCACGCCGTGCCGGTCGGCGTCGGCGTCGTTGCCGGTGGAGACGTCGTAGTCGTCGCGGATGGCCACCAGCGAGGCCATCGCGTACCGCGAGGACGGGTCCATGCGGATCTTGCCGTCGCTGTCGAGGGTCATGAAGCGCCAGGTGGGATCCACGAACGGGTTGACGACCTCGAGTTCCAGGTCGTAGCGCTGCCCGATCTCCTCCCAATAGTCGACGCTGGCCCCGCCCATCGGATCGGCGCCGAGCCGAATTCCGGCGCCGCGCACGGCATCCAGGTTCAGCACGTTGGGCAGGTCGGCGATGTAGTGATCGAGATAGTCGTAGCGTTCGACGCTGGTGTCGAGGGCGTGCTGCAGGGTGGTGCGCTTGACCCCGGCGAGACCGCCGCGCAGCAGTTCGTTGGCGCGGTCGGCGATGGCGTCGGTGGCGACCGTATCGGCCGGGCCGCCGTGCGGCGGGTTGTATTTGAAGCCGCCGTCGCGCGGTGGATTGTGCGACGGGGTCACCACGATGCCGTCGGCCTGGTGGCGGGTGCCGCCCCGATTGTGCCGCAGCACGGCATGACTCAGCGCCGGTGTGGGCGTGTAGCGGCCGCGCGCGTCGACGATGGCGGTGACCTCGTTGGCGGCCAGCACCTCGAGCGCCGTCGACCACGCGGGCTCGGAGAGCGCGTGGGTGTCGCGGGCCAGATACACCGGCCCGGTGATGCCGCGGGTGGCGCGGTACTCGACGATGGCCTGCGTGATCGCCAGGATGTGCGCCTCGTTGAACGCGCAGTCCAGGCTCGAGCCGCGATGCCCGGACGTGCCGAACTGCACCAGCTGCGACGGCTCCGAGGGATCGGGGATGCGGCTGTAATAGGCCGTCACCAAGTGCGGAAGGTCTACCAGATCAGTGGCCCGCGCCGGTCGCCCGGCTCGATCATGGGCCATGGTCGGGCCTCCCTTCCGTATCGGTGCCGTCCGGCTGGGGCTGGTCATCACGATCACGACGTTCCCCGCTGCCCGTCCAGGGGGTTTACCGTATCGAACGCCACCGACACGTCCGCTACCTGCATCATCGGCGCACCCCGGAGTCCCACACCTGCACCGGCGACAGCGCCGTCGTCCCGGAATCGAACAGCTCGGCGTTGGCGGCGACGAAATCCCGCAGTCGTTCGGCGTCGTCGACGACCATCACCATCACCGGCAGGTTCTCGGCCAGGTCGAGCATGCGGGTGGTGTGGATCCGGGAGGACACGCCGTACCCCTCCACGCCGCGCCACACGCTGGCGCCGGCGAGTCCGGCATCGCGGGCCCGGCGCACGATCTCGTGATAGCGGGGCCGATGCTTCCAGTGGTCGTCCTCGCCCAGCAGCACCGTCAGCCGGGCCGCCGGCCGCCACCGCGGATCGGGCTGCCACGCGTCGGCTTCCGTGACGATCTGCACCACCGGATCCATCGGTGCCTCACTCATCACCTGCCCCCAATCGTCGTGCCGTTCCGTTGTCCATCCTGCCGCGCCGACCCACGACACGACCGCACCCAGCGCAACCACCATCCCCCGCGGGTCCGTGTAGACCGCCCCCCGGCGCACCCGATTCGAGCAGTTTACGAACCTCGCCGGCCTCGGTCGGCAAGTGGTGAAACCACCCAGCACACCGCCGCCGCGCGGCGGCCGCCGCCTGCGCACCGCCCGCCCGGCGGCGTCGTGCGGCATCGCGGCGACGAGCACCGCCGCTGCGGCGGCGTTCGCCCCAAGAGTGGTCCAGAGTATCGGATTCGCTTGTGGCGGGCAAAGACTCACACCACCGAACGTGGGCGCACCCGGGGTGCCCACCGGGCGCACCGGCGACTCCCTCCGCATAGGCGCCGGTTCGCGAATCCACCTGGTAACCCTCCTGCCCGAGACCGAAACCTGTCGAGCCATGCTAACTGCCAGCGATCGCGCGGCAGTCGGCGCGCGGCCGCCGTACCGGTCACCGCCGGATATCGCCGCGGGACCGGTGCGGGTCGCCGAGCACCGGCCGACGCGAGCCTCCGGCTCATCGAGAGCATCGGCGTCCGGCGGCGATGCGGGGACCGCATCGGTCGGGTGCGACAGATAGTGACCGGCGAACCGGCGCGGCACTCTGCAGGATGCCCCGCCGACTGCTGTAATAACCCTGCCCGGCGCGCTAGCCAATCATTTGCCAATCACCGCCCGGGCGGCCGTTCGCACACCCCCGGCACGCGCTGTGTTCGATGGCGAGGCGCCGAAACGGCTTACTACGACCTTCCGCTTCACCCGACCGCGCATCGCTCGATCGGCATTCCCCGCGCGAGCGTGCGGACCTGCTCGTTACGACACCAGGAGCGACCGATGGCACTACGCCGGGCAAGAGGTCCGTGGCGGAACCGGCCGGAACCGAGCTCGTCCGGCGATCGAGGCTCGGCCGTCACGGCGAGCCCGGCCCCATTCCTTCCGACGCCGGATCGGGGAGCCGCAGCCACCCGGCCGGTCGGGGGACCTGCTCAGGCAGGACCGCGGCGCGTCCGGTCACGACGTAACCTGCGCTGCTCCGCAACCGTTCTCCTCGCCATCCTGGTGTCGGCGTGGGGCACCGGGTGTGGCGCCCCCGCCGCCCGGGCGGCGGTGTTCCCGATCCCCGACCCGGACGCCTTCTACTGGGCCCCACCGAATATCGCCGACTATCGGCCGGGCGATGTGGTGCGCAGCCGGACCGTCCCGGCCCCGGGATTCCCGGGCGCGACCGCCTGGCAGCTGGTCTACCGCTCGACGAACTCCGCCGACGCGCCCATCGCCGCCGTCACGACGGTGCTGGTACCCGGCGGTGGCGGCAGCCGCCCGCTGGTGTCGTATCAGCCGTTCGTGAACTCGCTCGGCCTGCACTGCGCGCCATCACACAGCCTGTTCGACGGTGGGCTGCGCGAGTCGGCGGCGCTGAATCTGCTGCTGGCCCGCGGCTGGGCGGTGGCGGTGCCCGACCATCTCGGCCCCGCCAGTTCCTACGGCGCCGCGCGGCTCGGCGGGCGGCTCACCCTCGACGGCGTCCGCGCGGCGAAACGCTTCGGGCCCACGGGGCTGGCCGACAGTCCGGTGGGATTGGCGGGATACTCCGGCGGCGGCATGGCGACCGGATTCGCGGCCGCACTCGCCCCCGAGTACGCCCCGGAGCTGCCGATCGTCGGCGTCGCCATGGGCGGGGTGCCGGTGAATATCGGCAAGCTGGCCCTGGACGTGGGCGCGACGCCGAATCCGTTGTTCGGCTTGGGATTCGCGGCCGCGGTCGGGCTGGAGCGCGAGTACCCGGACGTGATGTCGCTGGACGCCCGGATGACACCGGCGGGCCACGACCTGCGCGGCCGCATCGCCGACGCCTGCACCGACGAGATCATCGGCGCCGCCGCCAACCGCAGCTTCGCGGAGTTCTTCGTCGGCGGGGTCGACGATGTCAGCGGTGCACAGGTCGGCGTCCTGCACGAGAACAGCCTGGAGACGTTCGCGGGCGTGCCGCGCGCCCCGGTGTACCAATGGCACGGCGGGGCGGACGTCGTGAACCCCTGGCTCGCGCGCGATGTGGCGGGACGGTACTGCGCCTCCGGAACCCCGGTGCTGTTCGAGATCATCCCGGGTGCCGACCACGGCGCCGCCATCGCGCCGGGGTCCGCCAACGCCTTCGGGTACCTCGGCGACCGCTTCGCGGGGCTCGCGCCCGCGAGCAACTGCTGACGGGCGGCTACCCCGACGCGGTACGGACCGGGTCGGTACGGCGGCGCCGCCGGAGAAACCAGCCGCCGACCAGCACCGGAACCATGATCACGGGGACGGCGACGATGGCGCCGCGCTGCTCGATCCCGCCGCTGCTCGCCATCAGCACCACCACACCGGCGAGGAACACCAGGGTGGCGATGCTCGTGTACGGGGTGCCGATCAAGCGGAACGCGGGCCGGGCCGCGAGCCCGTTGCGCCACCACCGCCACAACTGCAGCTGGCACAGCACGATCGCCGCCCACGCCGTGATCACGCCCAGGGCCGACATATTGAGCACGATCTCGTACGCCCGCTCGGGCACCACGGCATTGAGCCCCACGCCTGCCAGAGCTATCGCGCCTGTGGCCAGAATCCCCACGTACGGCACTCCCTTCGCCGACAGCGTGGCGGCGCGGGCCGGGGCGCTGCCGTTCATCGACAGCGAGCGCAGGATCCGGCCGGTCGAGTACAGGCCCGCGTTGAGACTGGAGAACGCTGCCGTCAGCACGACCAGGTTCATGACCGAATCCGCCCCGCCCACACCGATTTTCGCGAAGAAGGTGACGAACGGGCTCTCCCCCGCCCGGAAGACGCTGTGCGGCAGCAGCAGGCTGAGCAGCACCAGCGACCCGACATAGAACACGGCGATGCGCGCGATCACCGAGTTGATCGCCCGCGGCATGATCTTCTCCGGTTCGGCCGTCTCGCCCGCGGCCGTGCCCACCAGTTCCACTGCGGAATAAGCGAATACGACACCGGTCGTGACGATGACCAGTGGCAGCAACCCGGTCGGGAACAGCCCGCCGTGATCGCGCAGGATCACCGGGCCGGTGCTCTCGCCCGCTATCGGGAAGCGACCGACCAGAAATACCGTGCCGATGATCAGAAAGCTCACCAGCGCGACCACTTTGATCAACGCGGCCCAGAACTCCAGCTCACCGAACCACCGCACCGATACCAGATTGATGGCCACCACCACGACCAGGGCTATCAGCGCGAGAATCCACTGCGGAATCGACCGGAAGGCCGACCAGTAGTGGACGTAGGTGGCGATGGCCGTGATATCCACGATGCCACTCATGCACCAGTGGAAGAAGTACATCCACCCGACCGCGTAAGCCAGTTTCTCGCCGTAGAACTCGCGGGCATAGGAGACGAACGAACCCGACGACGGGCGGTGCAATACCAGCTCACCCAGCGCGCGGAGCACGAAGAAGACGAATACGCCGCATACGGCGTACACCAGCACGAGGCCGGGTCCCGCGTCGGCCAGCCGACCACCGGCGCCGAGGAACAAGCCGGTCCCGATGGCGCCGCCGATCGCGATCATCCGCAACTGCCGCGGCCGCAGACTCTTGTGGTACCCGGCGTCCTCGTCCCGCAGTACGTCGGTCACAGCGCCTCCAGCGTCGGCCTACCTTATCGTCATGAAATGTACCGTTAAATGTCGGCACGTTCAATCCTGGTATCATAGGGCTCGTGCGCGCAGTGGTGATCGGGTCCGGAATCGTCGGCCTGTCAACGACATTCGAGCTGTTACGGCGCGGCTGCGAGGTCGTGGTCGTGAGCGCGGACGAGGTGCGGTCGACGACATCGTTTCTCGCCGCGGCGGTGTGGTTCCCGACCGCGGCCGGGCCCGCCGACCGCGTATCCGCCTGGGGCGCCGAGACCTTCACCCATCTGGAACGGCTCGCACGGGACGCGGTGCCGGGCGCTCGGATGTGCAAGTCGCTCACCGTATATCGGGACGAACCGGAGATCCCGGCCTGGGCCGGAGCCGTCGGAGAGTTCCGGCGCGCCCGGGCCGACGAACTCCCGCCGCACTATCGGTCCGGTTTCCGGTTCACCGTCCCCCTGCTCGAGATGCCGATCTTCCTGCCGTGGCTGGAGTCCCAGGTGCGCCGGGGTGGCGCGCGGTGGGTGCGGCGCACCATCCGGAAACTGGACGAACTCGACGATCTGGCACCCGACGTCATCGTCAACTGCGGGGGCCTGCGCGCCGGGCCGCTGGCGGATGACACGACCGTGTACCCGATCCGCGGTCAGATCGTGCGCGTCACCAACCCGGGCCTCTCGATGTCGGTGCGCGACGAGGCGCATCCCCTCGGGCGCGCCTACGTCCACCCCCGCGCCGACGACTGCATCCTCGGCGGCACATTGGAGGTCGGCGCCTGGGATCGCACCCCCGATCCGCAACTGACACAGTCTATCCTGCGCCGCTGCCGCGACCTCGTACCGCAGTTGGCCGACAGCACGGTGCTCGAGACGTTGGTCGGGCTGCGACCGGGCCGCACCGAAGTCCGCCTCGAACTCGTCCGCACCGACTCCGCGCCGGTCCCCGTGATCCACAACTACGGCCACGGCGGCTCCGGCGTCACCATCGGCTACGGCTGCGCGCGCGAGGTGGGCGCTCTCGTCGACACGCTGTGAAATACGCTGTGCCCCCGCCCGATTCGTTCGGGCGGGGGCACAGCGTGCTATTCGATTGTGGGCACTCAGTGCGCCATCACCGGCTCACCCTCGGCCGGAGCCGGGACGGTGTTCGGCATGAGCACCGCGGCCAGCACCGCACCGACCACGAAGATCGCCGTGGCCCACCAGAAACTGGTGGTGTAGCTCTCGATCATCGACTGCGCGGCGTTGACCGGGTTCGGCTCGCGGCCGGTCATGTAACTCGAGGCCGCCGACGAGGCGATCGTGCTGAGTAGCGCGGTGCCGATCGAACCGCCGACCTGCTGGCTGGTGTTGACCATCGCCGAGGCCACACCCGCGTCCTCGTGCTGCACACCGGCGGTCGAGCCCTGGAACGCGGTCGACATCGAACCACCGAGGCCCAGGCCCAGCAGGATCAGCGCGGGCAGGATGTGCGTGGCGTACCCGGTGTCCAGGCCGATCTGCGTCAGCCAGGCCATGCCGACCGCCGCAACCAGGAAGCCACCGGCCACGGTCACCTTCGGTCCGACCTTCGGCAGCAGCAGCGAGGGCACCGTGGTGGACGAGGCGACCATGCCCGCCACCATCGGCAGGAACGCGACGCCGGTCATGATCGGCGAGTAGCCCAGGGTCAACTGCATGTAGTAGGTCAGGAACAGGAAGATCGCGAACATCCCGATGCCCATGACGAACACGGTCATATAGGAGCCGCCGCGGGTGCGGTCCAGGATGATCCGCAGCGGCAGCAACGGATGCGCGACCCGGGTCTCCAGCCATCCGAACACGCCCAGCAGCACCGCGCCACCGATCAGGAACAGCAGCGTGACGCCGTTGGTCCAGCCGTGCGATTCGGCGTGCGAGAAGCCGTACACGATGCCGAACAGGGCGGCGGTCACCACGACGGTGCCGGGAATATCCAGCTTGGGCCGCTGGGTGGTGACGTGCTTGGCCAGCAGCAGCACCGCGCCGATGAGCGCGACCGCGGCGAAGATCAGGTTGACGTACATCACCCAGCGCCACGACGCCCACTCGGTGAGCGCTCCGCCGAGCAGCAGGCCCAGCGCACCGCCGGTACCGGCGACGGCGCCGAAGATGCCGAAGGCCTTGGCCCGCTCCGCGGGCCGAGTGAACGTCACGGTCAGCAGCGACAGCGCGGCCGGCGCCAGCAGCGCACCGAACACGCCCTGCGCGACACGCGCGGCGACCAGCATCTCGAATCCGGTGGCGGCGCCGCCGATCGCGGAGGCCACGGCGAAGCCGACCAATCCGACGATGAAGGTGTTGCGACGTCCGAACAGGTCACTGAGTCGCCCGCCGAGCAGCAGCAGGCTGCCGAAGGCCAGGGCGTATCCGGTGACGACCCACTGCCGGTCGCCATTGGAGAAGCCGAGGTCGGCCTGCGCCGCGGGCAGCGCGATATTCACGACGGTCGCGTCGAGCACGACCATCAGCTGGGCCACGCCGAGTACGGCGAGCACCCACCAGCGCATGGCATGCGAGCCGCGACGGCCCGCGTTCGACGACGAGGTCGCCGCTTCCTTTTCCAGGTCGATCGCGGTAGTCATGGGTCCCCTTGTCCGGTGACTTATGCGGAGGACTCCCCTCCGCTTCCTATGAAAGCTACCACCATAACGGAGAGAATGCCTCCGCTTAATCCCGATACTTGCTACCATGAGGGTGTGAATCGCGCCACCACCATGCCCCCACCTCGGCGTCTGCGTGCCGACGCCGCCCGCAACCAACAGCGGATCGTCGAGGCCGCGCGCGGACTGTTCGCCGAGCGCGGGCTGGAGGTCACCTTGGACGACGTCGCCGAGGCGGCGGGCGTCGGCGTGGGCACCGTGTACCGGCGCTTCTCGAACAAGCAGGAACTGATCCTCGAAGTCTTCGAGCAGACCGTCGCGGCCATGGCCGAGGCCACCGAGCGGGCCAACCGCAACCCCGATCCCTGGGCGGGGGTGGTGGAGTTGTTCGAGTGGTCCTGCCAGCACTTCGCCGACAATCGCGGGTTCAGCGAGGTGATGCTCGAACTCCCCGACGCGATGGAGCGTTTCGCGTCGGTGCGCGACCGGATCAAGCCCTCGGTCTCGCGGCTGGTCCACCGCGCCCATTCCGCCGGGGTGCTGCGGGAGGGCATCGAGGGGTCGGACTTCTTCGCGATCATCAATATGGTCGAGTCGATCGCCACCTTCGCCAAGCCGATCAACGACCAGGTGTGGCGGCGCTACCTGGAGATCGCGCTGGACGGGATCCGGGCCGACGGCGCGCCGCGCATGCCGCTCTCGGTGCCGCCACTGAGCGACGACGAGGTGGACCAGGCCAAGGCCGAAACCTTCGCCTGCCGCCGCCGGTAATTACCCGGCCGACACGAAAACGCAATCGGTAGCGCACGTCACACTCCATGGCCTAAAGTTGGTCATATGACCAATTCGTGGGTGAACTGGGCCGGGGATCAGCAGTGCGTACCGGCCGAGATCGCCGCGCCCGGTTCCGCCGAGGAGCTGGCCGAGCTACTGGAGCGCGCCGCGGGCCGCGGACAGACCGTACGGGTCGCGGGCGCCGGGCACTCTTTCACCGATGCGGTGCTCACCGACGGCATGCTGCTCACGATGTCGCGGCTCGACCGCATCCTGCAGGTCGACCGCGCCGCCGGGCAGGCGCGCGTGGAGGCGGGCGCCACCCTGAACGAGTTGAGCAACGCACTGCACCCGCTGGGCCTGGCCTTCCCGAACCTGGGCGATATCGACGTGCAGACCATCGCGGGCGCCACCGCGACCGCCACGCACGGCACCGGCGCGGCGCTGCAGAACATCTCGGCCGCACTGCATTCGGTGGAGCTCATGCTCGCCGACGGCAGCCGGGTGGAGCTGAACGAGCAGACCGACCCCGACGGCTGGCGCGCGGCGCGGGTGAATGTGGGCGCGCTCGGCGTGGTCACCGCCGCCACACTGCAATTGGTGCCGTCGTTCGTGCTCGAGGGCATCGAGCGACCGGTACCGGTGGAGGAGGTCCTGGCCGATCTCGACGGCCACATCGACGGCAACGAGCATTTCGAGTTCTACATGTTCGCCCACAGCCCGCTCGCGATGACCAAGCGCAACAACCGGATCGAGGTGCCGGAGCAGCCTCGCGGCAAGGCCGTGGACTGGTTCGCCGACATCCTGGTCTCGAACTACACCTTCGACGCGCTGGCTCGACTCGCCCGTCGTGTCCCGCAGCTGATCCCGTGGCTGCAGCGCGGTGTCGCACACGCGGGCAGTTACCGCCGTCAGGTGGACCGCTCGTATCGAGTGTTCGCCTCCCCCAGACTGCTTCGGTTCACCGAGATGGAATACGCCATCCCGCGCGAACATTCGGCCGACGCCATCCGCGAGATCAAGCAGCTGTCCCAGCGCTTCGACACCCCGATGCCGATCGAGGTGCGCTGGGTAGCGCCCGATGACGCCTTCCTGTCTCCGGCAGGCGGCCGCGACACCTGCTACATCGCCGTGCATCAGTACCGCGGCATGGCGTACGAACCGTATTTCCGTGCGTGCGAGGCGGTTTTCGACACCTACGGCGGCCGCCCGCACTGGGGCAAGCGCCACTTCCAGACCGCCGACACCCTGCGCTCGCGCTACCCCGAGTGGGTGAGGTTCCAGGAGGTCCGCCGCCGGTTGGATCCGAAGGGCCGGTTCACCAACGCCTACGTCGAACGGGTACTCGGCCCCGTCGGCTGATCCTGGCTCTGCTCGCGCAAACGCAATTCCATTGTGACGGGGATGGTTTCGACCTCGAGGGCCTGGCACAGGCGAGGTACGGCGTGGTCGAGGATGCGGGCGCGCAGCGCACCGATATCGGCGTCCGAGTCGGCGACCACCGCGAGGTGCAGTGCGGGCGCGCGGCCCGGGCCGGACAGCCAGGCCGCGGCCGACCGCACGCCGTCATAGGTCTCGAGATCGGCGGCCACCGGCGCCGCGACCGTCACCGATGTCAGCACCGTGCGGTCCGCGGAGTCCGGGGTGCGGGCCCGCCAGCGCACCGGCAGTGGCGTCCGGGTCACCTGCGCGGTGGCCCAGCGCAGGCAGGCCAGCCCGGCGGCACCGGCCGCCAACACGACCACCCACAGCAGCCAGGCGGGCGGCGCGGCGCGCGGGGCGAACACCGGCGAGGCACCATCTACCCAGCTCAGGCGGTCGAAGTGGGCAGCGAGCGCATAACCGCCCAGCACGATCAGCCCGGTCCCGATCTCCGCGAGCAGGACCCGGTTCAGCCGAGCGGGCGGCCGACGCCGAATCACCGGCCGCGCGCCGCGATGGTCAACCCGCTCGCCGCGGACAGGCGCCGCCGCGTTTCGGCGAGCATCGCCGAGAGCCGACGAATCCCGTCCGTCCTCCGCGAGGGCCATCTGCTTCGCGGCCCTCACCGCAAACCCCGATTCCACTGCGCATCGCCACCGATCGGCGAACACCGCGGCCGTCGCGCCCGCTTCGCCGCGTTCACCGCAGGCTCCTCGCGCGGCGCAGCCGGGTCGATACCCGCGGGGCCGGATGCGTGCCTATGCGGGCGACCCGCTCGTCCACCGCCGCACACACGGCCTCGGGGAGATCTGCGGGGTGGGCGTGGCGGGTGCGGGCCGTGATACGAATCGCCCTGCGGTGCAGCCGGACTCGTGCCGACTGCACGCCCTCCACCGACTGCGCCGCCTCGCGCAGGGCGGCGTGCAGGCCGCGGCGGAATACTCCGGCGGAGATCTCGTCGTCGGCGGCCAGGGGCACGACGACCGGGCGTCCGGGCAGCACGCCCAGCGCCAGCAACAGCAGCCCGGCCAGTACACCCGCCACGCCCGCGACGGCCACCCACGATCCCTCCCAGGCGGTTTCTCGCAGCCGGTTGACGATGCTGTCGTAGGAGACGAATTCCTTTGCGCCGGTGAGGCGTTGGACCAGAGACAGCACCACCACCGCGCACACCCCGAGGAGGGACAGCGCCACCGCCGCCGCGGGTACCGCCCGGGACGGCCGCCGCTTCACCGTGCTCTCCCCGGCAGGTCCGCCACGTCGATATCGAACCGCCGCACCGGGACCCCGACCCGTTCGCGCATCCGGCGCAGCACGTGCTCGCGACACACCGTGGTGACCTGCCAGATCGGCATCGGATAGTGAATCGGCAGCCGCAGTGACACCACCGCCGTGCCGCGGGAAAGCTTGACCTGGGCCTGGACCTCGCGGGCGACGCCGGTGATCTCCCGTGCGGCCGCCGTCACCACCGCCCGCACGGCGTCGGCGTCGTCCGCCTCGACGGGCCCGGGCGCCGCGCTGGCGGGCGCGATCGCGGTCATCGTGCTCGTCATGCTCTCCTCCCGATTCGGTGTGGATCGGCTCGCTTCCCCCGGGATAGCGCAACACTAGCTGGTACACAATGCCGAAGGCCGGTGTACGCGCCGGGCCTTTCCGCCGCGTCGACAGCGCCACCGCCTTACCCCTGGTAGTCGCGCATCATTACGGCATCTTCGATTGACATCGACGAACGACGGTGGTCACGATGAGGGACGCGCAACCGTTGACCACATGGTTGCCAGCTGATTCAGGTTGCCGATGAGCCGCCGTATACGGCCCGGCAGCGCTGTACGACACGAGGGACGAGCATGTCCCGATCGCAGTTCGGACGCGAGTGACCTACCGACACGGAGGTTCGCATGTCTGACCGCTCGAGCGGCCGCAAACCCGGCCAGATGGCAAACAGGACCAAGAAGGGCATGAAGGACCAGGCCGAGCGCACGGAGCGCGGCGTGGACCGAATGGCCGACGAAATGAAGCGCGAAATGGACCGGATGGGTTCCGGCATGAAGCGCGGGGCCCGCGCGGCCGAGGACGAAATCGAGGAGTCCGGAGCGAAGAGGAAGGACAAGCTCGCCAGGTAATTCCGCGTCGGCTCGCGGCACCCGCTGCCGCGAGCCGACGCGTGGTCAGGCCCTCGTCACCGCGCCCGCGCGAGCCGCCCGCGGTCCGCCAATCGCCATTCCATTGTCACCGGGATGATGTCGACCTCCAGCGCTGCCCGCAGCCGGGCCACGGCATGGCCGAGAACACGACGGCGCAGCGCGGTCAGGTCGGCGTCCGGCTCGGCGGTCACCACCAGATGCAGTTCGGGCGCTCCGGACGGGCCCGACAACCGGGCCGTCGCCGAGCGCACCTGTGGATAGGACTCGATATCGGTCACCAGCGGTGCGGCGGCGGTACGGGAATCGAGAACCGTGACGCCCGCGACGCCGGGCGCGCCGATCCGCCACGAGGTCCGCCGCGGCAGGCGGGTGGCCTGCGCGGCCAGCCACCGCAACGCGGCCAGGCCGATCAGTACGGCGCCCACCGCGATCGCGACCAGCACCCAGTCGGGCGGCGCCGCGGTGCCGGGCACCAGCGCGGCGTTCGGATCCGCCCAGCGCAACCGGCCGGACCAGGCCGCGATCGCACATCCGCCCGCGACCGCCAGCGCCAGCCCGAGCGCCGCCAGCACCGTCCGATTCAGCCGCGCCGGGCGATTGGCCGTACTCATGGGGTTCCTCCCGTCTTGGCCGGACGCGCGCGGGCGGCGACCTCGCGGCGCACCCCGGGAGCCACCCGGCTCAATCGTTCGTCGACCGCGGCCCGGATCGCGGCGACCGATTCCTCCGGCGCCCGTCCGGTACGCGCTCCGATTCGAATCTTTTTGCGCCCCAGCCGCACCCGCACCGAATCCACCTCGCCGACCGAACCCGCCGCATCCCGTACGGCGGCGCGCAGGCTGCGCCGCGCGATACCCGCGGCGACCTCGTCGCCGGATTCGACCGGCACCACGACCGAGCGGCCCGGCGCCAGTGCCAGCACGAGCAGCAGCACGCCCGCCAGCGCCGCCGCGATACCGGCGCCGAGTACCCAGCCGCTCCCCCAGCGGGTGTCGTGCAGCATGGTCGCCACGTCGTCGTATGGCACCAATTCTCTTGTGCCGCTGAGCTTCTGAATAGCCGAGACGGCGACCACGACACTGCTGGCCAGCACCGACAACGCCACCACGATCGCCGGGGCGACGCGGCGCGGACACCGCCTCATCGCACCCTCCCCGCCACCGCGCCGATCGCCAGGGCCGACACCTCGATATCCACCCGCGACACCGTCAGGTCCGCCAGTTCCCCGGTGCGCCGGATCAGGTGGTCCCGACAGGCGTCGGTCACGCGGGCGACCGGCTGCGGATACTCGACCGGCAGCCGGACCCGCAGCGCGGCGGAGTCACCGGCTACCCGGGCCGTGACCTGGACATCCGGCTCGACCCCGGGCACCTCGCGCGCGGCCCGCGCGGCGATCCGGCGCACCGCGCGCTCGCCCACCACGGTCGTCCCGGGCAGTTCGGTGATCGCGGCCGTCATCGCCCACTCCGATCCTGGACCGACCGAACCAGTCCCGACAGGTCGACGTCGCCGTCGAGCCAGCGGCCGATCAGCAGGCCGAGCCCGCCGAAGACCAGGACGACGAAGAACGCCCCGAATCCGCCGAAGGCGGCGGCGAATCCCAGGGCCAGGCCCGTCATCAGGCAGATCGTGGTCGCGCTCATCTCACTGCACCCGGTCTCGGCTCGGCGGCTGCTGGTCGTCGTCCTCGCCCTCGATGTACACGTCGTTGACGTTGATGTTCACTTCGACGACCTCGAGCCCCGTCATCTGCTCGATCGCGGTGATGACGTTGCGCCGCACCGCGCGTGCCAGATCCGCGATGGCGACGCCGTATTCGACGACGATATCCAGGTCGACCGCGGCCTGCCGCTCGCCGACCTCGACCGAAACCCCCTGTCCCACACTGGCGGACGCACCCGGGATGCGATCGCGCAGCGCGCCGAACGCCCGCGCCGCGCCGCCGCCGAGCTCGTGCACGCCGCGCACCTCGCGGGCGGCCAGCCCCGCGATCTTCTGCACCACGGCGTCGGCGATCGTGGTGGTGCCCTGATCGGTCACCAGTGCGCCGGGGCGACCGCCGCCGTTCCGGTCGGCCTGCGTGGACTCGGTCGCCTCGGTGGGCTGCGCCGACTTCGTGTTCCCTGCCGACTTCTCTGTTGCCGTGCTCATCACAATTCCTCCGATTCCCTTGCGGTACAGCGGATAACGACGCTGTACAGGTTCGACACGGCGCCGGACGAATCGTCACGGCCGCGCGGGGTGATCTAGGTAACTGCCGATTCGCCGAATGCCTCGGCGTCGAGTTCGGTGACGACTATCCGCAGGGACGCCGATGCCCGGTCCGTCTCCGCGAGCACTCCCCGGACCGCGGTGGCGAGCTTGTCCACACGCGGCTGCAGCGGCAGCGCGGTGGCCGCGACGCGAATCTCGACCGCCGAGCCGCCGATGTCGACGGCATACCGACTCCCGCTGAGCGGCAACCATTTCGCGTTCTGCAGTCCGATCGGCGCCGCCGGTCGCAGACCCTCCACCGATTCGATCGCGTCCACAATGGCATCGATCAGATCCTCCTCGGCTCTCACGGCTGCCCCGGTTCGATATCGAGCACGGTCACCACGACCTCGTCGACGGCCACCCCGGTTTGCTCGGCCACCATATGGGCGACCTCGCGCTGCACCGCCTGCCCGACCGCGCCGACCTCGACGCCCGCCGCCATCGTGAGGTCCACGTGGATTCTCAGCCACTGCCCGGCCCGCCGAACGCGCACACCGCCCGCGGGGGCGGGCTCCTGGCCGGTCCACAACTGCCGACCCGAGCGCGCCAGCTGTCCGACCAACCCGAGCACGCCGGGCTCCAGCCTGCGCACCCCGGCGACCGCGGCGGCGGCGCGGGCCGCCACACCGGCGATCACCGCGTCGCCGACCACGATCTCGGTGGCCGGCGCGGCGGCGCTCACCGCTGCTCCTCGTAGATGTCGACGACCGTGATATCCAGGCGACCCAGCAGCAGCCCGATCCGCGCCGAGGCCGCCGTTCGCACTCGATCCCGCACCCGCGGCACCAGTTCCTCGACCCCCCGGCCGCCCAGCCGCACCGCGATCGTCATCTCGACATCGACGATGTGCTCGCCGTCCGGTCCGGGTTCGGTGCTCCGCACCAGGCAGCCGCGGGCCCGCACACCGTCGACGGTGTCGGCGGCGTATCGCAGCACCACCGCGACGGCCTGCTCGCTGACCTCGATCGACCCGGGGTGCGGCGTCGGCAAGGTAAGGGTGCGGCCGCGCCGTCCCTCCGCGCGCACCGCGGACATGATGCGGCCGAACAGGTCCGGCGGCGGCGGATCCGGTTCATCTATGAGTTCGCGGGTCGCCCCGCGCAGCATGAGCAGGCTGTCCCGCGCGGCCGCACAGTGCGCACACGTGCGTTCGTGTTCGTCGGACAGTCCGGCGTCCATCGCGTCCAGCCGCTCCCACACCCGCTCCAGGCCGCGTCCGCAGGGGAGCAGATAGTCGCTCTCGGTGCTCTGGCTCACCGCCATGGCTTCATCACCTCCGCCAGTTGCGCTCGGGCCCGTGCGATCCGTCCGCGGACCGCCGTGGAGTTGGTGCCGACGGTCTCGGCGATCTCGTCATAGGACCGGCCGTGCACCTCTCGCAGCAGCCAGCACGCGCGCTGTTCGGGCGTCAACCGCTGCAGTGCCGCGACGAGAGCGGCCATCTGGCCGTTGACCTGCGCCGCATGCTCCGGATGAAGGTCGGTCCGCGGCGATGCGGTCGTGTCGGGGTCGACGTCGGCGGACAGCTGCCGCGACCTGATCACGTTCAGGCAGCGATTGGTGGTCGTTCGATACAGCCATCCGGCGAACGCCGAATCGTCCTGCAGCTGACCGATTCTGCGCCACGCGGTCAGAAATACCTCCTGGGTGACGTCCTCGGCCTCGGCCCGGTCGGCCAGCATCTTCGCGGCGAGCCGGAACATCGGCCCCTGGTAGCGCAACACCAGCTGCTCATATGCCCGGACATCGCCGTCACGCGCCCGCCCGGCCAGGGTCGCGTCGTCCAGCGCTGCCTCGGGCGCCGTCGCCGTCGTGGTCACACAGCACCTCCTCCGCTGCTCCTACTGTCGACACCAGGGAGCTGGAACCGTCACGGCCGATTATCCGTGATCGTTGTCTCATCGGTTGCTGCGTGACATTACCGAGCGCCGGCGGGTCTCTTCCCCGTGCGCCGAAACGGCGCCGATCCTTTCCACAACGGAGGTTGGCCATGTCCCTGAACGACAAGATCAGCAACACCGCCGACGACCTGAACGGCCGGGCGAAAGAGGCCATCGGCCAGGTCACCGATGATGACAAACTGCGCGATGAGGGCAAGCTCGACCAGATCGAGGCCGGGGCGAAGAAGGCGGCCGAGGATATGAAGAACGCCGTTGGCGATGTCGTGGGCAAGGTGAAGGACAAGTTCGGCAAGTAGTCAGCGGATTCGCCCGCAGTTCGCCATGAACTGCGAACTGCGGGCGAATCCCCCTGCGCTCGCGCGGGCACACCGAGCAGCCCCTGAGCGGCTACCATCACACGCCGCGACAGCTCACCGACGCCGCACCGGTACGACGCCCGCGCTCCCGACGAGCCCCGGCGGTCCCCTCGCGCACGAGCCGCACGATGTGCGCCTGTTGGCCGGATACCCGGACTCGCTGGACGTGGGCGGGAACGAAACCCGCCGCGATCGCCGTGGCCAAGAGTGCGCTGTCCGGGATCAGCAGGACGGCTGTGCCGCCGGGAACGAGCACCCGGCACAGTTCCGACCACAGGAGCGGCGGCTCGTCGACGAGCAGTCCCCGGGGCGCCACCTGCCCGCCCCATGGCGGGTTGCAGAGGATGCGGTCGATATCGCCCCGTGCGATGGGGAGGTCTCCCGCATCGCCTCGGCGAACGTCGATATCGCCGGGAGGCACCTCGACATCGCCGCGTCGAGCCGCAACGGCTGCCGCGGCATTGATCCGCGCCGCCCGCACCGCCGCGGCATCGCGATCGAGCCCGCGAAACGAGGCGTCCGGCCGCAACCCGGCCGCCTCGATCAGCAGGGTGCCCGCACCGCAGCAGGGATCGAGAACCTTGTCGCCGCTTCGGATTTCGGCCAGCTGAGCCATTGCCGCCGCCAGCGGCGGATGCAGCGTGCCGGGGACCGACCGCCGCTTGTAGGTCCGGCGATGCAGCGGCCGGTCGGCGACGCGGAGCAGCAGCCGTGCGCGGGCGCCGTCCAGCGTCAACCGCCAGCCGCTGTACTCCGTCGGCGGGACGCCGTCCCGCCGCGATCGGTAGCCGACTCCCCACCGGCGGGCCAGCGCCCGGCCTACCGCATCCTCCGCGTCGTACCGGGTGAAGTTGCGGCCGCCGAGAAACGACGCCGAGACGTCGACGCCGCCGCCGAGATCCGCACGTCCGCCGCAACGGCGCCGCCACTCCAGCAGCGCCGTCGCGTCGACCATCGCGCACAGGTCATCAAGGGCCGCAACCGAATTCCGAGCCGATCCGATATCCGGGCCGCTGACGGCCTGCAGCAGCACATCGTCAGCGGTGCGCAGCCGCAACACCGCGGGCGCCGGGTGTCGGGGCCGGAAATGCACCTCTCGGTGCCCCATCTCGACCACCGGCCCGACCCCGAGACGCAGAATCTCGGCCGCCACAACGGTTTCCACACCGCGAATACACCGCGCCACCAGGCGGATGTCCATGAATGTCGTTCTCCCACAGCGAAGCCCGGGACGACGCCGCGCCGCCCCGCATCGCCGGACAGGGGAATCCTCGCTGCGCCGGCGGACCTCAGCGCAGGGGGAAGAAGAACATCATGCGGGGTATTTTAGCCGACTATTCGTTCACCAGGCGCAGGGCGGGGCTGCGGTCGCGGCGGCGGTCGACCAGCCAGACCTGCACGGTCTGATCCTCGGCGGGATTGAGCGTCTCGATCTCGACCTCGACCTCTCCCCGCTGCGGATGCGCGATATGTACTGTGCCCGAACGGAAGTCGATGACCCGATGCTCGCGCCAGCGGCAGGCGAACTCCGGGAACCGCTGCAGCCCCTCGACGACCTGCGCGAGCCGGGCCTCCTCGGGCCACCGCGACCGCGCGGTGCGCAGCGCGGAGACCATCATGTCCGCCGCCGTGGGCCAGTCGTGCCAGAGCCGGGCGGCGTCCGGGTGTGCGAAGACGTACGTGGCCAGATTGCCCTCGGACTCGTCCGCGAACAGGCCCAGGGGCCCGGCGAAATCGCGCCAGGCCGCATTTCCGGCGAGGATGTCGAGCCAGCGGCCCAACACGAAAGCGGGAGTCGGGTGCATCGCGTCGAGCACCGCCTGCACGGTTTCGGACACCTGCTCCCGCGCCTGGCCCGCCGACGGACACCCGGTGTCCAGCCCGAGCGCCAGCTTGCCGAAGTGATGCCGCTCGACGGCGTTCAGCCGCAGCGCGTCGGAGAGCGCGCCCAGCACCGCCATGGAGGGATTGGTATCCCGGCCCTGCTCCAGCCGGGCCAGGTAGTCGACGCTCACCCCGGCGAGCGCGGCGACCTCCTCCCGGCGCAGTCCGGGCGTGCGCCGCCGACGACCGGCGGGCAGGCCGACCTCCTCGGGCTGCAGCCGGGCCCGCCGGGCTATGAGAAACTCGCCGAATTCGGAACGCGCCACGTCACCATCCTGTCCGATCCCGGGGTCGTTATCCGCGCCCTGCCAGTGCCAGGATAGCGGCGGTGTGGCTAAACGGACCGCAGTCCGGAAATCTTGTCGGCATGACGACTTCCGAACAGACCACCCTGAAGGCCGGCTCCTGGGAGCTGGACACCAACCACTCCGCGGTCAACTTCACCGTCAAGCACCTGGGCATCTCCAAGGTCCGCGGCCGATTCAACAAGTTCGAGACCGGCTTCGTGGTCGACGCCTCCGGCGCCGCCGCGATCGAGGCGACCGTGTACCTCGATTCCTTCGACACCGGCAATTCCGGACGCGACGAGCACGTCCGCAGCGCCGACCTGCTCGATGTCGAGAAGCGGCCCACCCTGCACTTCAAGGCCGTGGAGCCGATCCAGGTGGCCGAGGACTTCGAGGTCACCGGCGAGGTCACCCTCGGCGGTGTCACCAAGCCGATCACCCTCGACGTGGAGTGGGGCGGCGTCCAGGAATTCCAGGGCGACGGCAAGCGGCACGCCGGATTCAGCGCCACCGGCACGCTCAAGCGCAGCGAGTTCGAGGTCGCGGCCGGGATCCCGGCGGCGATGCTCAGCGACAAGATCGCCATCGAGCTCGACATCCAGCTCATCGAGCCGCAGGACTAGCCGACACCGAGCTACGCTCGCGACAGCAGTGATCACCGGTCCGGACCGAACGTCCGGACCGGATCCGGCGCCGGTACCCGATCCACGAAAGGGAGATCCGATGAGCAGCTCGAACGACTGGAACACCGGGATCATCGAGGAATTCCGCGCCAACCACGGCAGGGTCGGCGGCCCGTTCGAGGGGGCTCCGATGGCCCTGCTGCACCATCGCGGCCGCAAGAGCGGACGAGAATTCGTCACGCCGATGATGTATCTGCCCGCCGAGCGGGATCCGGAGACCGTCTACGTCTTCGCCTCCAAGGCAGGCGCCCCCACCAACCCGGACTGGTACTACAACCTGACCGTATCGGGAAAGGCCGAGGTGGAAATCGGCACCGAGCAGTATCCGGTGACCGTCGCCGAGATAACCGGCGACGAACGCGACCTGATCTACGCCGAACAGGCAAGCCGGTATCCCGGCTTCGCCGAATATGAGGAGAAGACCGCGGGCATCAGGACCATCCCGGTGCTCGCACTGCGCCGGGTCTAGCCCGCGCGACGATAGATCAGGTGTGTCACGCCGGTTCCCTCGATGATCTCGGCCAGGTCGAAGCCGATCGGCGCCGCGTCCCCAAGCCCGGTCAGCATGGGTGTACCGGCGCCGAGAACCACCGGCACGACGTCCATCCGCAGCTCGTCGAGCAGACCGGCGCGCAGCGCCTCGGCCACTGTGCCGCCGGGGCCGACACCGACATCACGATGCCCTGCCACCTCACGGGCCCGCGCGATCGCGTTCTCCACTCCATCCTCGACGAACGTGAACGGCGTCGCAGCTGCCTCCCAGTCGGCCGGCGGTGGACGATGGGTGACGACGAACACCGGCACGCCGCTCGGGTGCCGCCCATTCCAGCCCGCGGTGAGGTCGAACAGGTTGCGGCCGACGACACAGGCCCCGATCCGCTCTTGGAGTTCGCGCAGGTACCGGGCGGTCGCCTCGGAGGTGCGGTAGGTCAGCCGGTCCGGATCGGCCGTGGGGGTGGCGACGGCGCCCGCCGTACACCATGCGAACAGCCGGTCGAACCCGGTCTGGCCAGGCCCGGAGATGTACCCGTCCAGCGAGACCGACGCCTGTGTGAAAACTTTTCCCATAGTGCCCCCGGAGCGTTTCGCGATATTGACAAAGCGAACTCTAGCACATATAAAACCATCAGGTTATAAAACCGGAAGGTTATAGATATGGTTGCAAGTGACACGCTGGACGCGACGTTCGCGGCACTGGCCGACCCCACCCGGCGGGCCATCCTGGCCCGGCTCGCGACCGGTGATGCCACGGTCACCGAGCTGGCCGCGCCATTCGCGATGAGCCAGCCGGCCATCTCCAAACACCTGCGGGTGCTCGAGCGAGCGGGCCTGGTCAGTCGCGGCCGCGAAGCGCAACGCCGGCCGTGCCGGCTGGTGGCCGAACCGCTCAGGACAGCCACGGACTGGCTGGCCGACTACCGCGACTACTGGGAAACGAGCTACCAGCGACTGGATGCCCTGCTGAGCGACCTGCAGGACGGCGAAACATGACATCTCCGCACCCCGGTCTCGGGCTGCGGGTCGTCGCGTCCGGGAGCACCGACCTCGTCCTCACCCGTACCTTCGCCGCTCCCGCGCCGCTGGTCTTCGCCGCGCTCACCCAACCGGAGCTGCTCCGCCGCTGGCACGGCGCCCGCGGCTGGCAGCTCACCGGCTGCGAGGTCGACCTGCGCCCCGGCGGCGCCTGGCGGTTCGTCTCCACCGGCCCGGCTGGCGCCGAGATGGAACTCCATGGACTGTTCCTCGAGGTCGTGCCGCCGGTGCGCCTCGTACAGTCCGAGATCCACCGTGACTGGGCCGACGGTCACGCACTGGTCACCACCGTTCTGGACGAGACAGACGGACGCACCGCCATGACCGTCACCGCGCGCTATTCCTCCTCCGAGATCCGCGACGCGTTAGTGCGCAGCCCGATGGAACTCGGCGCGGGCGAAAGATACGACTGTCTTGCCGCCCTCCTCACCACCACCCTCATCCACGAAAGGCACCGTCCATGACCGACACACCCAGCCCCGCCGACGAGATCTCCGAGGACTCCGGCAACCCGCCCGTGCCGCCCGGCACGCTATTGCTGGAGCTGGTACCGGTGCCGGTCACCGATATCGAACGGGCAAAGGCCTTCTACCAGGACAAGCTCGGGTTCCGCCTCGACGTGGACGTCAACCCGAAGCCCGGTATCCGCATCGTCCAACTCACCCCGCCCGGTTCGGCATGCTCCATCACCCTCGCCGAAGGTCTCCCCACCCTCGACATGCCCCCGGGAACACTGCGCGGTCTGCACCTGGTGGTCGCCGACATCGAGGCGTCCCGCGCCGAACTCGCCGCCCGCGGCGTCGAGATCAGCGAGGTCGAGGACCTCGGCGGAGTGTTCTACGCGTACTTCGCCGACCCCGACGGCAATACCTGGTGCCTACAGCACATGCCCTGGCGTTAGGTTCGGGGACGCTACGGCAGCAGACCCGACCTCCGTGCGCGGACGACGGCCTCGTGGCGGGTGTGCGCGCCCAGCTTCGTCATCGCGCTGCGGAGATAGCTCTTGACTGTTTCCGGGCGCAGCGAAAGACGCTGTGCGGCTTCGGCATTGGTGCAGCCGAGCGCTACGTGGGCGAGGACGTCCAGTTCGCGGGGGGCCAATATCGGTGCGGCGTCGGAGATCTCGGGATCGGACATGAGGCGGGCCAGACGTTCGGACAGGTCCCGCAGCCGACCCCGGGCCGCCGCGTCCGAGACCATCTGCGCGATGCCCCGGACCTCGGCGTGAATATCCCGAAGCTGTTCGGCGACAACGGCATCCACGGGGCTCGTCGGCGCCGACAACGCGGCCTCGTGCAGGCGCAGGCGGCGGTCCACCTCGTCGCGAATGGCCAGCTCGACGGCCAGCCGCCGACCGGCCTGCACCGCCAGATCCGCGGCCCGGTCGCCGATCGGCCCGGCATCGCGGCTCGCGATGTACAGCACCGCGCGCGATTCGCCGCGCACCACGACCGGCACTCCGACGACGGCCCGCAACCCCTCCATCAGCACCGGCGCGTCGTAGTGGTGGGTGATCGTCGAGGCCACGCGGTAGTCGGCGACCGACGTGGGCCGCTTGCTCGCCACCGCGGCGCCCCCGACGCCGGACGACGGCGACACCGCCAGCCCCCGCATGGCGCTGGTGCGGGTTCCGAGGAATTCGCTCAGGATCAACGTCTCCGCGTGGACCTGGCCGCCGAAGACCACCGGCATTCCGGATACGGCCGCCACCTGACGCATCTCGGCGCGCAGCGCATCGGCGTCGCGGGGACGCAGAAGATCCATTTCGGTACCCCTTCCGGGGGTGGCGGGCGGGGGAATGTGACCTGGATCCTAATCGGTGTGAGTTCGCAGATGGGCCGGATCCGACCGGCCGCCTATTCGCACGGGGCGTGGGACACGACGCTGCTCGGCGACACGATCGGCGCCAACCTCGATCGCACGGTCGCCGCGCACGGCGATCGCCTCGCGCTCGTGGACCGCGCCGCCGGGGTGCGGTGGACCTACCGCGAGTTCGCCGTCGAGGTGACCGCGGTCGCGCTCGGGCTGCTCGCCGCCGGGATCGCCAAGGGCGACCGGGTCGGCATCTGGGCGCCCAATCGCGCGGAGTGGACGCTCGTGCAGTACGCGACCGCGAAGATCGGCGCGATCCTGGTGAACATCAATCCCGCCTATCGCGCGTACGAGCTGCGATATGTGCTGGGGCAGGCCGGGATTCGGCTGCTCGTCGCGGCGCGGGAGTTCAAGGGCTCGGACTACGCGGCGATGATCGACGAGGTGCGGCCCGAGTGCCCGGACCTGACCCGCGTGGTGCTGCTCGACGGTGACGAGTGGGCCGCGCTGCTGGACTCCGGCCGCGCGGGCGATCCGGCGGCGGTGACCGCGGCGCAGGCCGCGCTGTCCCCCGATGATCCGATCAACATCCAATACACCTCGGGCACAACGGGATTCCCCAAGGGCGCGACGCTGTCGCACCACAACATCCTGAACAACGGCTACTTCGTCGGCGAACTGTGCGGCTATACCGAGACCGACCTGATCTGTCTGCCGGTGCCCTTCTACCACTGCTTCGGCATGGTGATGGGCAATCTCGCCGCCACCAGCCACGGCGCGGCCATGGTGATCCCGGCGCCCGCCTTCGACCCGCGCGCCACCCTGGAAACCGTCGCCGCCGAGGGCTGTACGTCGTTGTACGGGGTGCCGACCATGTTCATCGCCGAGCTGGCCGAACCGGATTTCGTTTCCCACGACCTATCCACGCTGCGCACCGGGATCATGGCCGGATCGCCGTGTCCGGTCGAGGTGATGAAGCAGGTCATCGAGCGCATGGGCATGCGCGAGGTCTGCATCTGCTACGGCATGACCGAAACCTCGCCGGTGTCCACCCAGACCCGCCGCGACGACACCCTCACCCAGCGCACCGCGACCGTCGGCCGGGTGGGGCCGCATCTGGAGGTGAAGATCGTCGATCCGGTCACCGGACTGACCGTGCCGCGCGGCGAGCCCGGCGAACTGTGCACGCGCGGTTACTCGGTGATGCTGGGCTACTGGGACGAGCCCGAGAAGACGATCGCGGCAATAGATTCCGGCCGGTGGATGCATACCGGCGACCTGGCCACCATGGACGACGACGGTTATCTCGCGATCACCGGGCGGATCAAGGACATGGTGATTCGCGGCGGTGAGAACATCTATCCGCGCGAGATCGAGGAGTTCCTCTACACCCACCCAGACATCCTCGACGCGCAGGTGGTCGGCGTACCCGATCCGAAATACGGCGAGGAGCTGGTGGCGTGGGTCCGGATGCGCGAGGGCGCACCGCCGGTCGACGCCGCGGCGCTGCGGGAGTTCTGCACCGGCAAGCTCGCGCATTTCAAAATCCCCCGCTATGTGCACATCGTCGAGGAGTTCCCGATGACGGTGACCGGCAAGGTCCGCAAGGTCGAGATGCGCGAGGTGTCCGCGCGGCTCTTCGGAGGAGGTTCCGGCCAAGAGCATGCCGGACTGACAGATGGCCGCATGCCGGACTGACAGATGGCCGGATGTCGGATGACAGGAGATTGCGCATGACCTCGAACACCGAGCGATACCGAGCGGCGCGCGACCAGCTCAACACTCTGGCAACGGATTACACGTCCGCCGTACAGCTCTTCACCTGGCCGCAGCTCGAGGGCCGGTTCAACTGGGCTGTCGACTGGTTCGATGTGATCGCCCGCGGCAACGACCGCACCGCCCTGTGGATCGTCGAGGAGGACGGCCGCGAGCAGCGGGTGAGCTTCGCCGAGATGGCCGAGCGATCCGATCGGGTCGCGACCTGGCTCGCCGGACTCGGTGTGCGCCACGGCGATCGGGTGATCGTGATGCTCGGCAACCAGGTGCAGCTGTGGGAGTCGATGCTGGCGATCGCCAAGCTCGGCGCGGTCGTGATGCCGACCACGGCGGCGCTCGGCCCGGCCGACCTGAGCGACCGGATCGCCCGCGGCGCCGTGCGTTTCGTCATCGCCAATGCCGCCGACGCCGCCAAGTTCGAGCAGGTGGCGGGCGACTACACCGGCATCGTCGTGGGTGCGCCGGTGCCCGGTTGGCGAGATTACGCAGAGGCCGATGCGGTGTCGTCCGCGGGCCCGTTCGAGACCGCCACCGATATCACCGACGAACTCCTGGTCTACTTCACCTCCGGCACCACCAGCAGGCCGAAGATGGTGCGGCACAACCAGGTCAGCTATCCGGTCGGCCACCTCAGCACCATGTACTGGATCGGCGTCCGCCCCGGCGACGTGCACCTGGCCATCAGCGCGCCCGGCTGGGCCAAGCACGCGTGGAGCTGTTTCTTCGCACCCTGGATCGCCGAGGCGACCATCTTCGTCTACAACTACGGCCGATTCGACGCCGCCGCCCTGCTCGGCCAGCTGCGCCGGGCCCAGGTGAACACGTTCTGCGCGCCGCCGACGGTGTGGCGCATGCTGATCCAATCCGATCTGGGTACGCGGCCGGACGGCCTGCGCGAGATCCTCGGCGCCGGTGAGCCGCTCAACCCGGATGTCATCGCGCGGGTCGACAAGGCCTGGGGGCTCACCATCCGGGACGGTTTCGGCCAGACCGAGACCACCCTGCAGGTGGGCAACACCCCCGGCCAACCGGTCAAACCCGGTTCGATGGGCCGTGCCGCCCCCGGCGTGCCGGTGGTGCTGGTCGATCCGGTTACCGGCCGACCGGGCGACGAGGGCGAGATCTGCCTGGACCTGAGCGCGGAACCGGTGAATCTCATGACCGGGTATCTGCAAGACCCGGAACGGAATTCGGCGGTCCTGGCGGGTGGCTACTACCACACCGGCGACGTCGCCGCCCGCGACGGCGACGGCTACATCACCTATATCGGGCGTACCGACGACGTATTCAAATCCTCCGACTACAAGGTGTCGCCGTTCGAGCTGGAAAGCGTGCTCATCGAGCATCCGGCCGTGGTGGAGGCCGCGGTCGTGCCGCAACCCGACGACACCCGCCTGGCGGTCCCGAAGGCGTATGTCGCGCTGGCGGCGGGTTGGGAGCCCGGCCCCGAGACCGCCCGCGCCATCCTCGAATACGCCCGCGACCACCTGGCTCCGTACCTGCGGATTCGCCGGATCGAGTTCGCCGAGCTGCCCAAGACCATCTCCGGCAAGATCCGCCGGGTCGAGTTGCGGCAGCGCGAGGAGCAGGCGGCCGGTACCCCGATCGATACCGAGTACCGCTACGAGGACCTGCTACCGCTGGCCTCCGGATAGTGGGTGGACTCACGTTGCGTCATATTCGCTCGTCGCCGGGAAGGCGCGCCGCCGAGTGTGCGGCCGCCACGCCGAGACGAAATTGGCACGTTTGCCCGAGTGTGGCGTGTTCGGCGCTGGTCCACTCCGTGACAGGGCGCAAGACTGGCACCGTGCCCGCCGCGCGGCACCGGTGCCTGTCGTCCACGGATCGCTCCTCCCCTCCCTCGGACGCGATCCGCCCTCCCGGACGGCGTTCGCCGTCCCCGAGGTCTCGGCCCGGCGCATTCGGGCACCGGGCCTTACGCCGAACCGGGACGACGAACCCGGGACGACGGGGACCGCCCGCGCGGTGTCGGTTCGGTGTCTGCCGCGCAAGCCACTGCGCGGCAACACGATCCGTGATCGACCGTATGTGTACCTGCGACCGATTGGAGAACGCCGTGTTGAACACCTTCGAATCCGCGACCGAGTACGTGATCGCAGAGCTCGAAGCCAAGGGCACCGCCACGCGCGAGGACTTCGATGTCGCGGCCATCGTGACGGCCTCGCACGCCATCGCCGAGAGCTGGGACCTGCAGTCGCTCGACCGCGGCACGTTCTGGAATATCGCCGCCAGCAATCTGAAGGTCTGACGTCCTAGACGCGGCGGTCCACTTCGTCGCCGAGGCGGGCATGCGCGACCACCGACCACCGACGCGCCGCCCGCCGCATGGACCCCGCGTCGGAGTAGCCGAGCAGTTCTGCCTGCCGCTCGCGGCTCACCGGCCCCGCCGCCGTCGCGCGGACCAGCCTGGCGCGATCCAGTTCCCGCCGCCAGGTGGTCCCCGCCTCGGCCAGTCGGCGCTGCAGCGTGCGCGGGCTGGTCGCCAGCCGCCGCGACACCCGCTCCAACGAGACCGTGCCCTGTTCGAACGCCTCGGCCAGCGCGGCGGCGACCCGCTCGGGCCACGCCGTCGCCAGCGGCGGGGGCGGGGGCAGCGCCGCGGCCAGCGGTTGCAGCACATCGGCCAGCACGGGATCGGCGGTGGTCAGCGGCAGTTCCATATCGACCGCCCGGAACGTGATGGCGTCCACCGGGGCGTCGAATTCGATGGTCTCGGTACCGAATACCTCGACGAAGGTGCCGCGGTTGCGCGGCGCCCGCTGCCGCAGCGACACCCGGATCGGATGCAGCGGAGCCTCGACGACGTGGCGGGCCCGGGTCAGCACGGCCACCAAGCCCCAGACCTGAGTGAGGTCGCGGCCGCGGCCCTCGCCGTCGATCATGTCGAGGTAGAGCGTGGTCTCCCCGTCGTTCTCGGCCACCAGGTCGAAGCGGTGGTTGGTGGTGACGGCAGTGACGTACGGGCCGCAGGTCGCGAATCCGGCGCCGACGGTGGGCGCGCTGGTGAACAGGTAATCGTAGAGCCGCGTCGCGGTGAGCTGGTACCGGCTCGCGACGCGCAGGGCGATATCGGGGTCATCGAGTAATCGCTCACCGACCTCCCATAATCGGGAGAACGTCGCACTGGGCACATGCACACCCTCACCGGTCAGCGTCCACTCCGGGACGCCGCACTCGCGCAACACCTGGTCGCGGTCGAGCCCCGCCGCGGTGAACTGCGACAGCACGAAGCGGTGCAGCAATGTCTGATCGGTCCCCAACGCCCCTCCTGCCCGACGGCTCCCCTAGCACGCGAATCTTCCGTTCGACGGTACAGTGTCCGATTCGTTCAAGACCGCGCCGCGGACCGCGGCCTAATGTTCGGGACATGACTGTTCGACTGGATGTAATCGGTGTGGTCGTCTCCGATATGGCGGCCGCCCTCGCCTTCTACCGCCGACTCGGCCTGGAGTTCGGCGAGGATTTCGGTGGCCACGTGGAGGCCGAACTTCCCGGCGGGTTCCGGCTGGCGCTCGACTCCGAGGCCAATATCCACTCGTTCCACCCGGATTTCCCCAAGCAACTGAACGGCGAGACCGGGCGGATCGGCCTGGCGTTCCGCTGCGAATCACCGGCGGAGGTGGATTCGATGTTCGACGACCTCGTCGGCGCCGGATATCACGGTGAGCTGAAGCCGTTCGACGCGTTCTGGGGCCAGCGCTACGCCTCGGTGCAGGATCCGGACGGCAACGGCGTCGACCTCTACGCGCCGCTGGACTGACCGGCCACCAACTGCCCCAGCGGCCGCCCGGCCAGCTCGCGGATGTCGCGGGCCAGATGCGCCTGGTCGGCGTATCCGGCTCGGAAGGCGGTGTCCGCGAACGGGATTCCGGCGCGCGCCAGGGCCAACGCCCGCTGCATGCGCAGCACCCGCGCCAGCATCTTGGGCCCGTACCCGAACGCCGACAGCGACAGTCGGTGCAGCCGCCGGGCGCCGAGGCCGAACTCGTCGGCGGTGGCCGCGACCGAGGCGCCCGCGTCGAAACGGTCGACGAGGCGACGCAGCAGCGGGTCGGCGGGCGCGCGGTCGGCGACGATGCGGCGGGCCAACTCGTCCAGGCCGGTCATGGGATCGGGCGCGGACGCCACCGCCGCGGCCAGCGCCCGCACGCGCGGCGCGGACCACAGATCGGCCAGGGCCGGGCGGCTGTCGAGCAGCTCGTGCGCCGGGACGCCCAGCAGCGCCGGTGCGGTGCCCGGGAAGAATCGGATGCCGGACACTTGGGCGCCGAGGGCGGCCGCGGGGATATAGCCGCGCGTATCCGGGCCGGCCACGAACAGCCGCTCCCCGGTCCACAGCACATCCATGCATCCATCCGGCAATACGGGAGCCACGTCGGCGGACCCGATGGTCCGCGACCACACCACGGCGCCATCGACGACCGCCGACGGCCGCTCCCGGTATCCGCGCGGGCCCAGTGACTCCACGCACCCGAGACTAGCGCGCCACGCCGACAGGAAGCCCCGGGCGCGGACCCGGGCACCCGTAGTCTGAACCCGCACCGAGCGGTTCGCGCCGATGCGCCGCCGCCCGTCCACGCTGCCCGTACTGCCGGTCGAGGATGCCGCCGAAGGGAGGATGCCCCGTGCTGGCCGCCTCATGATCGGGCGATTCTCCCGCCCGCGAGGACGGGTGCACGCCCCGCCCAGCGGCGTCATCCGCGATCCCCGCCTGCGCCGCCACCACCGCGGCGACGCCTACCGGCTCACGGCGGTCGGCGGCCTCGCCGCACTGTCGCTGGATGCGCTGTCGAGCGTCGCCTACGGTCCGGAGGCGATCGTCGCCGTACTGGTCACCGCGAGTGCGGACGCGGTCGGCTACACGGTGCCGGTGGCGATCGCGCTGACCGTGCTGCTGCTGGTGCTGGTGACCTCGTATCGGCAGGTCATCGCGGTTTTCCCGGATGGCGGCGGCAGCTACGCGGTGGCGCGGCGCGAGCTGGGTCGGGCCGCGAGCCTGCTGGCGGCGGCCGCGCTGGTGGTCGACTACGTGTTGACGGTGGCGGTCAGCCTCGCGGCGGGCGCGGCCGCGCTGGGCAGTATGTTCCCGCTGATCGCCGAGCACCTGCTGGTGACGGCGCTGCTCGCGCTGGCGGTGCTCACGGCGTTGAACCTGGCCGGTATCGCCGAATCGGCCAAGGCGCTGCTGGGACCGGCCGCGCTGTTTCTCGTGGTCATCGGCGCGATCATCGTGGTCGGACTGCTGCGCGACGAGCCGGTCGCCACGATCGGCGCCTCGCTCATCTTTCACGAACTGCCCGGGGTGATCGGTCCGCTGCTCCTGCTGAAGGCGTTCGCGGCGGGTGGTTCGTCGCTGACCGGCGTGGAGGCCACCGCGAACGGCGTCCCCGAGTTCCGCACGCCCGCGGCGCGACGGGCACAGCACACCGAGATGGCGCTGGGCCTGCTGCTCGGCGCGATGCTGCTGGGGATCGCCGCGGTTGTGGCCACCCATCGGGTGGTGCCGCGCGAGGGGGTCACGCTGCTGGCGCAACTGGCGGCGGCCGCCTTCGGCACCGGGCTGCTGTTCTACGTCGCCAACCTCGCGATCGCGGGTGCGCTGGGACTGGCGGCCAATACCAGTTTCGGCGGATTGCCGGTGCTGCTGAGCCGCCTCGCCCACGACCATCGGATGCCGCATCTGTTCGCGCTGCGCGCCGAGCGTCCGGTGTACCGGTTCGGCGTGGCGACCCTCGGCGTACTGGCGGCCCTGGTGCTGCTGCTCGTCGACGCGCGCGTCGACCGCCTGCTGCCGCTGTACGCCATCGGCGTGTTCATCGGGTTCACGATCAGTCAGGTGGGCCTGGTCCGGCACTGGCGCGACAGCCACGGCCCGTGGTGGCGGGCGAAGCTGTGGCTCAACGGGTTCGGCGCGCTGCTCACCGCGGCGGCGGCCGTGGTGTTCCTGTTCGACCGGTTCGCCGAGGGCGCGTGGCTGCTGCTGTTCCTGGTGCCGGGCCTGATGCTGCTGTTCGACCGCACCGAGCACTACTACCGGCAGGTCGCCGCCGAACTCCGCATGGGAACGAGGATCCCGGCGCCCCGGCGCGATCCGACGAAGCACACGGTGGTCGTGGTGCCGGTGGTGGCGGTCAGCGATCTCACCCGGCGGGCGCTGGACGCCGCGCTCAGCCTGGGCGAGCAGGTGCATCCGATCGCGGTGGACATCGATCCGGAGACCACGCGGCGACTGGTCGAACACTGGGAGGACTGGGACCCGGGCCTCGGGCTGCGCGTGCTGCCGAGCCCACACTGCGGGATGGTCGAACCGATCGTCGAGTACGCCCGCGCCCTCACCTCGACCGAGCGCCAGGTGCTGGTGCTGCTGCCGCGGCTGGAACCGCGGCGCCGCCGCTACCGCATCCTGCACAACCAGCGCGCCCCGATCATCGCCGAGGCGCTCGACCGGCACACCGACGCGATCGCGGCGACGATCACCCTGCATCTCGACTGACCGCGCGCGACGTCGTTAGACTCCCGCGAAGATAAACATCATCTGTTCAGATTGGAGTGGCGGGGCGCCATGCTCAAGGGTTTCAAAGACTTCCTGATGCGCGGGAACGTGATCGATCTGGCTGTCGCGGTCGTGATGGGCACGGCGTTCACCGCCGTGGTCACCTCGGTCACCAAGGGAATTCTGGAACCGCTGCTCGCGGTGCTCGGCGACAACGGGCAGCTGGGACTGGGCGTCCAACTCGTCCCCGGCAAACCCGCCACCTTCATCGCGCTGGGCCCGATCATCAGCGCCGCCATCAATTTCGTCATGGTGGCGGCGGTGCTGTACTTCGTACTCATCGTGCCGATGAAGCATCTGCAGAAGCGCTTCGGCGGCCAGAAGAAGGCCGAGCCCACCCAGACCGAGCTGCTGACCGAGATCCGCGACCTGCTGGCGGCCCAGGCCGCGGACGGCACGTCCGCCGCGAAGGACACCACGAAACTCGCCGCGACGATGAAGACGGTCATGGACTGAACGCCGTCGGGCAAGGCTCGCGGGATTCGAGTACCGCGCTACTCGCGTCGCGGCGCTGCCCGCGGCGCACCCTCGAAAGGTGGCACAGCACAAACTCTTCTGCATTCCGGGCACCTGGGAGGCCGTCACGGCGGCCGAGGAATTCGGGCGGATCGAACCGCGCACCGAGATCGGCATGCTCACCGGTGTCACCGATCTGCTCGACCGCCGCGTGTTCGACGTCGTCTACCTCAACTATCCGAGCAGCGCCGGACCGGTATCCGGCGGCGGCGACGGGCTGCTCGAGGCGCTCGGCCGGCCCTCGCACCGGGAGGTCCGCGAGATGGGCGTGGCCGAACTGCTCCGGCTGATCCGCGAACACCCCGGAGGCTTCGGCATTCTCGGCTACGGTCAGGGTGCCGCGATGGCGTCGCTGGTCGGGCGCGAGCTGGTGTCGGGGTCGCTGCGCAACCGCATGCCGGACTGTCACTGGCTGCACACCTTCGCCTCACCGCACCGGGCGCCCGGGCATACCTTCCCGCTCGGCAACCAGCTGGCGGGCCAAGGGATCTCGGGTGATCCGATCACCGACACCGGCAGCATCGACTGGTTCGACTACTGCCTGCCCGGCGACCTGTACGGCGACGCCGACCTCGTCGACACCTACCTGCCGCTGGCCTACGAGCTAGCCGTCGAGCTGTCGCTGGTGGATCCGTTCGCGATGATCGCGGGCTGCACCGACAGCCTGCTGCGCGGACGGCTGCGCGACGTCATCGCCGAGCTCGGCGAGCATCCGGCGCTGGTGGTGGGCAAGGCGGGCATCACCGGGGCGACGCTGGCGGCTTTTCTCCAGCAGTACCCGCACGACAAGTACGCCGTGCGCGAGATCCTGCCGGGCACAACGGCATTGCGGCACTCGGCCAACCACCTGAACTTCTGGGGGCCGCGCGTGGAGACCGGCGAGCAGCTGGCGGCGACGACCGCGCCGCCACGCTGAGCGAGCGATCACCCAGCCAGCGGGATCAGGCGCTCGGCGTCGTCGAACAGTCCGCGTTCGGCGATGCGCGCGGTGGCCAGCGCGGCCAGGGCCGCGGCGGCGAGCAGCATGTACATGACGACGATCTGGTAGCGAATGGCGGTCAGCGGCTCGACTCCCGCGAGGATGAGCCCGGTCATCGCGCCGGGCAGGCTGATCAGGCCCACCACCTTGGTGGCGTCGATGCCCGGGAGCAGGGCGGTGCGCAGCGCCGAACGCCGGTACGGCAGAAATGCCTGGTGCGCGGGCAGTCCGAGACACAGCCGCGCCTCGACGGCGGCCCGGGACGCGCGACCGTCCTCGTGCAGGCGGCGCAGCGCGATACCGGTGGCCTGCATCGCGCCCGAGACGATCATGCCGCCCACCGGCACCACCACGCGGGCCTCGGTCGAGATCACGCCGAGCAGGAGCAGCGCGCCCAGCGTGATCACCGTGCCGAAGGCGACACCGAGGGTGGCGGCCCGAATCGCATGCGGCACACCCGCTCCGCGCCGACCGGCGACCTGTCCGGCGATGATCACCATCAGCACCACCCAGCCCAGCGCACCGGGCAACCCGGTGTGCCGGAACAGGATCAGCAGCACGGCGCCCACGGCGATCAGCTGCACCCCCGCCCGCGCGGCGGCGATCAGCAGTTGGCCGGTGAGCTGCAGTCGCTGTCGGTAGGCGATGAGCGCCGCCACCCCGACCAGCAGCAACGACACCGCCACACCCGGCCAGTCCGGTACCGAAAGACCCTCTGTCACTGCGCTATCCGTTCGTCGAGCCGTATCGAGTCAAAGAAGCCGGTCCGTCCCGCCACCAAGGAGCCTGCCCGCCTGGGCTCGGGCCGCCGCCCAGCGGCGCCAGTCGCCCGTCCTCGAGCAGCAGGATGTCATCGGCCACGGCGCCGGTGAAATCGCTGTCGTGACTGACGAGGACGGCGCTGCCGCCCGTCCGGCAGTGCGCCCGGACCACATCGCCGATCACCGCGGCCGCGGCCTCGTCCAGGGCGGAGGTCGGCTCGTCGAGCAGCAGCACCTCGGGGGCGACGGCCAGGGCGCGCGCCAGGCAAACCCGTTGCGCCTCACCGCCGGACAGCTCCTCGCACCGCCGATGCACGAAGGTCTCCGGCAGGCCGACGCGGCGCAGCAGCGCGCCCGCCTGCTCGTCCCACAGGGCGGGCCGCCCCACCCGCACCTCGTCGGCGACGACCTCGGTCAGCAGCACCGGATGCTGCGCCACCAGACCTATCCGCCGCCGCAGCGCGAGCACGTCGAGTTCCGCGACGGGCACGCCGTCGAGGAGTATTCGACCGGATGAGGGTTCGGCGAGCCGGTTGAACAGCCGCAACAGCGTGGTCTTCCCGACCCCGCTCGGTCCGACCACCGCCGTGCAGCCGCCGCTCGAGATCGTCAGATCGATATCGGCGAAAATCGTGCGCCCGCCACGCGACACGCCGATTTGCTCCAGGACGATGCTCTGCACGGCCCCACCATGCCGCACCTCCCCCGATATCGCAGCGCAAGCGCACAGGCACGCCGCCGCCGTGGCCGAGCGAGCGCTCAGATCGTCTGTGCCGCTTCGGCTTCGACCAGGCCGGTGAGGAACCCGGCGGGCACGTCCGGCCAGCGGGGCGCGTCGACCGGCGTCCGACGGTGCGCGTAATCCACCACCGGCAATCGGCCGAACTCCGGATGCGGCGGCAGCCCGAGGCGGAGCCGTTCGTTCTCCACCTCGGCGCCCAGGCGCGGCAACGCCATCGAGCGCGCGACGCGGGCCCCCTCGTTGAGCCGCCGGATCGCGGCGGCGCGGTCGCCGCGCAGCGCCTTGATCCGCGCCCCCACCACGTAGCTTGTAGCCCTCGGCGAGTTGGTCGCGCTCGTAGAGCAGTTCGCCCAGCAGCGATCCCGCCAGCCGCGCCCCGTAGGAGTGCGTACCGCCGGTCTGCTTCGCGGCCTTCAGGGCCGCGCGGAAATGCTGTTCGGCCCGCCCGATGTCCAGGCGCAGACCGGCCGCCAGCCCGAGGAAGCACCGACCGTGAATGTTGTTGTAACTCCCCTTGTTTCGCCTCATGTACGGCGCCGACCACTCCTGGATGCGCACGGCCTCCTCGAAGTCGCACCGATATCCGGCGGCGAAGGTCGCCACGTTCGCGGCGATCGCGACCACGTATGGCGGCAGCTGGTCGGCGCGGCGGAAGCACGGCGCCAGCATGTCCTCGACCCCGCCCAGCACGTCGGCCCGCACCGTCACTACCGCGTGCACCACGCCCGCCTCGGCGCGCAGGTTCGCGGTCCTCGTCTCGTCGAGCCCGCCGCGGTCGAGATGCTCCTCGGCCAGTCGCAACGCCCGCTCGGCCGGGTCGGCGCGGTGCAGCAGGATATTGGCCCAGGCCAGATCCAACCGCAGCCGCGGATGCGTCTCGATGGTCGCGGCCGGAAGCTTGCCGACCAGGCCGATGAGGCTGGCCATCTGGCCGTACTCGAGCAGCGTCATCCCGTCCTGCTCCACGATCTCCACGGCCCGCTGCTCGTCACCGGCCAGCAGTGCGTGATCCACCGCCTCGCTCACGTACCGATGCTCGGCGAACCAGATCCTGCTGTTCGATCTGCTCCAGCAGCGCCTGCCCGTCGGCCACCCCGGTCAACGCGGTCGCCAGCTCGCCGCAGGTGCGCTCGGTGATCGAGGTCGCCACCACGAACCCCAGCGTCCCGGGTTCCAGTGTGTCCAGGACATTCTCGGCGAGGAATTCGCTGATGGCGTGATGGCGGTCGGTCAGGTGGCCGACCAGCGCGCCGGGGTCGTCGCTGCCGCGCAACGACAGCGCGGCCAGCTGCAGCGCCGCGACCCACCCCTCGGTCGACTCGGTGAGATCCTCGACATCGCCGCGGTCCAAGGTCCAGCCCGGCCAGGTCGACCAGGAAGGTCTGGGCCTCGTCGATCCCGAAACGCAGGGCGGCGGTGTCGATTTCGACGAGTTCGTCGCGGGCGCGCATGGAACTCATCGGCAAGCCGGTGCGGTGTCGGCTGGTCACCACGAGATGCAGTGCGGGGCTGCAGTTTTCGACGAGAAAGCGCAGCGCGCGGGTGGTGTCCGGATCGGTGACGCGATGCCAGTCGTCGATCACCACCACCAGATCCTCCGCGTGGCCGTCGATGTCGTTGATCAGCGAGGTGAGCACGTACCGTTCGGCCTCGTCGCAGTGTTCCTCGAGCAGGTCTCCCAACCCGAGATCTGCGCGCGCTGCGTGGAGAGCGGATCGGTATACGCCACGGCGACCTCGAGAGAACCTTCGACCAGTTACAGACGAGGATATTCCGCCCGCGCCGATTCGGTAGCCCCTTGTTGTCTATCGCACCGGCCACCGCCGCGCCCGGGGACGACATCGGCGGCATCCGGCGCTCCTCGTTAGCATGCACGCGTGGCAAAACTGAAGGTATCGGTCGACGTGCCCATCTCTCCCGACGAGGCCTGGTCGCACGCGGCCGATCTGCGCGAACTGCACCGGTGGCTACTCATGCACGAGGCCTGGCGCGGCAGCGTTCCGGAAGAGCTGACGGCCGGTACCGAGCTGGTCGGCATCGCCTCGGTGAAGGGCCTGCGCAACCGCGTGCGGTGGACCGTGCGCGCCGCCGAGCCGCCGAAGCGCCTGGCGCTCAGCGGCTCCGGGAAGGGCGGCACCAAATTCGGGCTCGAGCTGCTGATCGCGCCGAAGGGCGACGGGTCGCAGGTCACGGTCGATATCGAGCTGGGCGGACGGCCGCTGTTCGGGCCGATCGGCTCCGGCGTCGCCAGGGCGCTGAAGGGCGATATCGACCGTTCGCTGGACCGATTCGTGGAGCTGTACGCCTGAGCTGATGTGCGAGTGCGGGGCGGTCCTCCGGGCCGCCCTTTGCTGTGCCGTGCGGGTTGGCGCCGACGTGAGCAAAACTGTAACATGTTCTTGTTTTTCCGGATCGTCGACTCCAGCGAACAGCACAGCCGCCAACACGGGCAGCACAGCCGCAGGACAGAAGGGAAGGTCTCATGCAGATCGACAACACCGTGGCCGTGGTGACCGGCGGCGCCTCCGGGCTGGGCCTGGCGACCGCGCAGGAACTGCACGCGCAGGGCGCCAAGGTCGTCGTCATCGACCTGCCGTCCTCCAACGGCGAGTCCGTCGCCAAGGAATTGGGCGCGGGCGCGGTGTTCGCCCCCGCCGATGTCACCGACGAGGAACAGGTCACGGCCGCCCTCGACGCCGCACAGGCGCTGGGCGACCTGCGGATCGCGGTGAACTGCGCGGGCATCGGCAACGCGATCAAGACCGTGGGCAAGAAGGGAGTCTTCCCGCTCGCCGACTTCACCAAGGTGGTGAACGTCAATCTGATCGGCACGTTCAACGTGATCCGCCTTGCCGCCGAACGCATCTCGGCCACCGAGCCGGTCGGCGAGGAACGCGGCGTCATCATCAACACCGCCTCCGTCGCCGCCTACGACGGCCAGATCGGCCAGGCCGCCTACTCCGCCTCCAAGGGCGGCATCGTCGGCATGACGCTGCCGATCGCCCGCGATCTGTCCGGCCTGAAGATCCGCGTGAACACGATCGCTCCGGGCCTGTTCCACACCCCGCTGTTCGCCACCCTCCCCGAGGAGGCCATCGACTCCCTGGGCGCACAGGTCCCGCACCCGTCCCGGCTGGGCAATCCCACCGAGTACGCCGCGCTGGCCCGCCACATCGTCGAGAACCCCATGCTCAACGGCGAAACCATCCGCCTGGACGGCGCCATCCGCATGGCCCCGCGCTGAGCGCGTCACACGAAGGAAGGCCCGGTCCGTTCGGACCGGGCCTTCGCGCACCGCGGAGATCGGCGACTCAGCGCTCGGCGGCCCGTGCCTGCTGGCCGTCCTCCTCCAGCACCGCCTCGCCGCGGGCGACCATGCCCGCCTCGTCCGAGAGCGTCAGGTGCGGGATGAACAGCGCGAGCAGGAACGCCAGCACCGCACCGGGAATCAGGTACCAGAACCCGGGCACCAGCGCGTCGGAGTACGCCCCGACGATCGCGTCGTGCAGGCCGTCGGGCAGGTGCTCGACCACCGACGGCACCAGCGCGCCCGGCTGCAGACCCGCCTGGACCGCCTCGGGCCCGCGCTCGGTGAACACGTCGGTCAGACCGTCGGTGAGCCGGTGGGTGAAGATCGAGCCGAAGATCGCGACGCCGATCGCACCACCCATCTCCCGGAAGTAGTTGTTGGCGCTCGTCGCGGTGCCGATCTGGTCGGGCGCCACGGCATTCTGCACCACCAGCACGATGATCTGCATGATCAGGCCGAGCCCGGCGCCGATCACCATCAGCATGGCCGACACCACCCACACCGAGGTGTGCGCGTTCAGCGTGGTCATCCACAGCATGCCGCCCGCCATGACGAGCGCGCCCAGCGGCGGATAGACCCGGTAGCGGCCGGTGCGGGTGATCGCGGCCATCGAGGTGATCAGGGTGGCCATCATGCCGATCATCATGGGGATCAGCAGCAGGCCCGACACCGAAGCCGATGTGCCCGTGGCCATTTGCAGGTAGGTCGGGATGAACGCGAGCGCCGCGAACATGACCAGGCCCAGCACCAGCGCGATCGCCGAGGTGAGCACGAAGCTGCGGTTGCGGAACAGCCACAGCGGCAGCATGGGCTCCTGCGCCCGCGCCTCCACCGCGACGAACGCGGCCACGACCAGCGCCAGCGCCGCCGCCATGGTCAGGATCGTCGGCGAATCCCAGTCGTAGCGCTTGCCGCCCCAGTCGGTGATCAGGATGAGCAGCGCCGTCGCCGCCGACATCAGCACGACCCCGAGATAGTCGGGCCGGGTCTTCGGGCGGTGACTCGGAATGTTCAAGTAGCGGAACGCGATCACCATCGCCGCGAGCCCGATCGGGACATTGATCCAAAAGCACCAGCGCCAGCCGAGGTGATCGGCGAACAAGCCGCCGAGCAGCGGCCCGGCCACGGAGGTGACGCCGAAGACGGCGCCCATCGGGGCCATGAACTTGCCGCGGTCCTTCGCCGGGACCACGTCGGCGATGATGGCCTGCGCGAGAATCATCAGGCCGCCGCCGCCGACGCCCTGCAGCCCGCGGAACACGATGAACTCCCAGAACCCGGTGGATACCGCGGCTCCCACCGACGCGGCGGTGAACACGCCGATCGCGAACAGGAACAGCCAGCGCCGCCCGAACAGGTCACCGAATTTGCCGTAGATCGGCATCACGATGGTGGTGGCCAGCAGGTATGCCGTTACGGTCCAAGCCATTTCGGACACACCGCCGAGCTGGCCGACGATGGTCGGCATGGCGGTGCCCACGATGGTCTGATCCAGGCTGGCCAGGAACATGCCCGCGATCAGTGCGGAGAAGATGAGCCAGATCCGCTTCTGGGTGAGGACGATGGGAGGTGGCGGCGCTTCAGCCGTCGTGGTCATCGGGGTTTCTCCTTCTGCTGTCTCCCGCGTGGAAAAGGCGAGCGGCAAGGTCTGTTTGATCGTGCAGAGCGTCGGCGAGCGTGCGTTCAGGGTGGTCGGCCAGCGACAGCGCCGCGCGGGTGGTGAGCGTCGCCATGAGATGCGCAGCGAGAGAGGAGAATTCGGTCGAGGCGGCCGTGCCCATCCGAGCAGAGAGCAGTTCCCCGATGGCGGCCTCGTGCCGCACCCCCGCGGCGACGAAGCCCGCGAGCACCCGCGGCTCCTGCTTGATGATCTCGGCGACGAGCGAAATGCTTTCCCGCACTTCGTCATCGGGTTCGTAACCGGAGGCGTACAACCACGTGAGATCGTCGATCAGCACGCCGGTCGGGCCGCCCGCGACGAACCGCTCCCGCGAATCCGGGTCGCCGATCTCCCCCACCGGGCCGACCACCGCGTCCAGCTTGGTCTCGTAGTAGTTGAAGAAGGTGCGGGGCGACACCCCGACCGCCTTCGCCACATCCTCGGCGGTGGTGGCGTCGAGCCCGCGCTCCAGGGTGAGCCGCCGCGCCGCCATGCAGAGATCGAGCAGGGTCCGCCGCTTCTTCTGCTCCCGCAGCCCCGGCTCCGAGGCGCCTCTCCCCTTGGTCATGGCAAAAATTTAGCACAAACTGCAATTTTTCAGAAACTGCAATTTACTGTGAGCCGCAGCACTCATCCCCGTGTTTGACATCAAGTCGACTTCATGGATCAAGGTTTAGGCAAGGCTAACCTGAACACGAGATATGAGGATCGCTGCATGCCGATGACAGCCACGGAAACCCCTCCGCCGCGCCCCTCCCGCGCACAACCAGGACCTGTCGAGCCCGCTGAGGCCGACGACGGGCCCGATGCCCCCAGCCTGATCCGGATCGGGGCCGCGGCGCGGATGCTTCGGCCCATCCGAGGTCACCTGATCCTCAGCGCGACGCTCTCCGCGCTGGCCGCGATCGCCGGGTTCCTCCCGTTCGCGGCTGTCGCCGAGATCGCCAGGGCCGTGCTCTCCGCCGGGGATGTAAGCCAGGCCGCGGGCACGGTCTGGTTCTGGACGGGCGCCGGAGCGGTGGGCGCTTTGCTTCGCCTGGTCCTGCTCGCGCTGGCCACGCATATCGGGCACAACGCCGACGCGGAGATGCTGCACCACCTCCGGATGCAAATCGTGCGACGGCTCGGTGTCCTGCCGATGGGCTGGTTCCGCTCGGCCGGTTCCGGCCAAGTGCGCAAGGCGATGACCGACGACCTCAGCGCGATGCACGAACTGTTCGCCCACGCCTTGGGAGGCCTCGTAGGTGCGCTCACGGGATTGGCGGCGGCGATCGCCTACCTGGTCGCGGTGGAATGGCGGATGGCGATCGTCGTCGTCGCGGTCCCCTTCCTCGGCCTGCTCAGCTACCGGATCGGGATGCGCTCTTCTCCTGTCCTCATGGGCAGGCTGATCACCGCCGAGCGACGGATCGGCACCGCCGGTCAGGAGTATGTCGACGGCATCACCGTGGTGAAGACGTTCGGCGGCACAGAAAAGCGCGTACTGGACCGGTTCGACCAGGCGATGGACGAGCACACCCGCGCGTACGGCTCCTTCCTCGCCCAGAACCGGATGACCGGTGCGATGAGCCACGTACTGGGTGCGGAAGTGACGATCCTGGGCGTCGTCATGGCCGTCGGACTGGGTTTCACCGGCGCCGGCTGGCTCACCATGCCCGATCTGTTGCCCTTCCTGGTAGTCGGGGTCGGGCTGCCGAGTTCGATCGGCCCGCTCTTTCACGGCGCCCACGGCTTGCGGATGGCGCGAACGGCGGCGGGCGACCTCGAACGACTGCTGGCTCGCACACCCTTGCCGGAGCCCCGGGAACCGCGGGAGCCGGACGGACACCGCATCGAGTTCGACCGGGTGTCGTTCTCCTACGACGGGGTGCACGACGCGGTGACCGACGTCAGCGCGATCTGCGAACCCGGCACCGTCACCGCTCTCGTCGGGCCGTCCGGCGCCGGGAAGTCCACGCTGGCAGCACTGCTGCCGCGGTTCTACGACGTCACGGGCGGTTCGATCCGGATCGGCGGGGCAGACGTCCGTGACCTGGCCTCGGAGCGGTTGCTGTCGTCGATGTCGCTGGTGTTCCAGGACGTCATGTTGTTGCGCGACTCCGTCACGGAGAACATCCGCATCGGCAGGCCGGAGGCCACCGACGAGCAGGTCCGGCAGGCCGCCGAAGCCGCGCAACTGCACGAAGTGATCGAACACCTGCCGGACGGCTACGAGACCGTGCTGGAAACCGGCAAGGGCGGCTTCTCCGGCGGCGAACGCCAACGGCTGACCATCGCCCGCGCGATCCTGTCCGAGGCACCCATCGTCGTACTGGACGAAGCGACCGCGGCACTCGACCCGGACAACGAAGCGGCCGTCCAGGCGGCGCTGGCTGAACTCGTCACAGGCAAGACCGTCATCATGATCGCCCACCGCCTGCACACCATCGTCTCCGCCGACCGGATCCTCGTCCTCGAAGACGGCAGGCTCGCCGAATCCGGCACCCATCGAGAACTTATCGCCCACAGCGGTCTGTACGCGCGAATGTGGCGAGCACAACAGAACGGGAACCACGCATGATCCGCAACGTATACCGGCTGTGGCCGCACCCGCGTCCACTGGTCCGGATCTGGCTGCTGACCGCCTTTCTTGCGGTGGTGCAGGGGCTTCTGCTCGGAGCCCTGCTACCCATCCTGCGGGCTCTGCTGGGCCCCGAGCCCGACTACGCGGCAGCCATGCCCTGGCTGATCACCGGCGGCATCGGGCTGCTCGTCTACCTGGGGTTGACCATGATCAGCACGCCGATCGGGTTCGACGCCACGATGGAACTGGCGATCCAGTTGCGCAGGCACCTGATGCGGATGGTGACCACGCTGCCGCTGGGCTGGTTCACCGCCGACCGCAAGGCCCGCTTCGTGCACACCGTGACCACCGTCGCCGGGCATCTCGCTCAGCTGACCGTGACGGTGGGAGCCCCGGCGATCACCTGCCTGGTCGTACCCGCCACCGTCGCAGGGGTCACCTTCGCCGTCGACTGGCGCCTGGCTCTGCTGTTGCTGGCGACGTTCCCGCTCGCCCTGCTGGCCATGCGCAGGTCCAAGCGGATCGTCGCCGCGGTGTCGGTGGACATGGAAATCGCGGGCAAGGAGGTTGCCGGACGAGCCACCGAATTCGGCCAGGCTCAACCCGTCCTGCGTGCCGCCGGGCACGCCACCACCGGCACGGTCCGCATGCGCGACGCACTCGACGACCACCGGTGGCAGTACCAGCGGGCGCTCGAGCGCATGCTCGGCCCGGAGCTGATCTACCACGGTGTGGTGCTGGCCGGATACCTCGCCGTCCTGGTGCTCGGCGTGCAGTTCCTGCTCGACGGCACGCTCGCGGTTGCCGACGCCGTCGCGCTGCTGGTGCTCGCTATCCGCTTCCTCGAACCCCTCGGCACGATGATCAGTCTCGCGTCGGGGCTCGGGGCGATGGACTACCTGGTCGACGAGGTCGACGACATACTGCACACGCCAAGGCTGCCCCACAGCGCGGATCCGATACACCGGGTCGAACACACCGGCATCGAGCTCTCCGACGTCACCTACGCCTACGACCACGGTGACGAACCTGCCCTCTCCAAGGTGTCGTTCCACTGCCCGCCGGGGTCTACCACCGCGTTGGTCGGGCCGTCCGGCTCCGGCAAGACCACGGTCACCCGGCTAGTCGCGCGCCTCTTCGACACCGATGCCGGGACCGTGCGCGTCGGGGGTGTCGATGTCCGCGACTACGACCACCGGGTGCTGCTCGAGGACATCGCGATCGTCTTCCAGGACGTCTACCTCTTCGACACCACCATTGAGGAGAACGTCCGCATCGCCCGCCCGGACGCCAGTCACGCCGAGCTCGAGGCGGCCGCCCGCGACGCCCGTCTCGACGAGGTGATCGACCGACTCCCCGACGGCTGGCGGACCCGGGTCGGTGAAGGCGGTGCCCAGCTCTCCGGCGGGGAACGCCAGCGTGTGTCCATCGCCCGTGCGTTCCTCAAACAGGCGAGGCTCGTGCTCATCGACGAGCCGACCTCGGCCATCGACCCGGAGAACGAAACCGCCATCAGCCAGGCCATCGGAGCGTTGTCCAGTGACCCCGGCCGGACGGTGATCGTGATCGCCCATCGGCCTCCCACGCTCGCCGCCGCCGACCAGGTCGTGACTCTCGACGCCGGACACGTAGTGGAAGTAGGCGCACCGGCGGACCTGCTACACACCGGTGGCTCCTTCGCGCGGCTTTATCAGCAGTACGAGAACGCCCGCATGTGGCAGCTCACCGCCGACGAGCGGTCGGCGGTGCGTCGGCGGTGACCGCGACGGGGTTCGCGGAAACCCATCGGACACGGGGCGCGACGCGGCGACGGCTGTTCGTGGTTGGCTCGCTGTGGCTGGTAGCCAACATCAGCTTCACCTTCTTCTTTCTCACCGTGACCACCATCCTGCTCGACCGGGGCGTCGGGCTCGGCACGGTCGCGCCGATCAATCTGCTCGGCGCGATCTACTTCGGACGGTTCCTCGTCGCGCCGGTGGTCGACCGGTTCGGTTCACGGAGGTTCGGGCACTACCGCAGCTGGCTGCTGCTCACCCAGACCGGGCTGATCCTCACACTGATGGCGCTGTCCATGCTCGACCCGGTCACGAACCTCTCCGCGTTCCTGGTGTTGATGTCGCTGGTCCTGATACTCACGCTGTTCCACGACACCGCGCTCAACGGGCTGGTGGTCCGGCTGCTGCAACCCGCGGAACGCGGCTTCGGCAACGGCATCAGCATGGCCGCGGCCAGCGGTTCGATGCTCATCGGTTCCAGCGCCGCCCTGCTGCTGTACACGTTCGCCGGGTGGACCGCCACCGTGCTCTGCCTAGCCGCGGTATTCCTGATCCCGTTCGCCGTACTGGCCCGGTTCACCGAGCCCCCGGCCGATCCGACCGAGCGAGCGGGCACACCCTGGCGCGAGTTGCCCGGATACTTCCGGCATCCGAGGCGGGCCATCTGGGCGCTGCTGGTGATCCCTGTTTTCGCCGTCAGCGATTGGCTGGCCAGCGCGCCACGAGCGGCCATGCTGCTGGCTGCCGGCTGGACGGTGGACCGGATCGCGATCATCCAGTCGCTGGCGACGGCGGTCCAGATCGCCGCCGCGCTGTTCACCGGTGCCGCCATCGCCCGCTACGGCAAGCGGCGGACGGCGCTGGTGATCGCCGTCGTCGGCGCGATCGCGGTCGCCGCGTCGTTCCCGCTGGCCGCGGGTGCCGCGCCGCTGGTACCGACGACGATGGCGATCATGGGTGTGACCATCGTCTACACCGCCAAGATCACCTGGATAGCCACGGTCTGCATGGATCTCGCCCGGCCGGCGTCGGCGGCCACCGATTTCAGCGTGCCCATGTCGATCGAGGGTGTCTTCGTTACCGTGGTCAATTCCGCCGGGCTCGGCCTCGCGGCGGCGGTGGGGTTCCCTTGGCTCATCGGGCTCGCGCTGGTGATGGCGGTCATCGGCGCGACAGTCGGACCCGCCTGGATCCACCGCCATGGCGAGCCGGTTCCGGAAAGGAGCTGAATGCGACGCACGGCGGGCGGGCGGTGTGCCGCCTCGCCGTGCAGCGCCATGCTGTGCATGATCCGGAACGCATCGTCATAGATCGATCGGTTGAGCGCCAGACTGCGAGCCGCTGGCGCGTGGTGTGGGCAAAATGTGGGCACGGAGGGCAATCGAGCCGGAGGCGTGGCATGAAAAAGGCCCCTCACCTGCATTTCAAGTGAGGGGCCTCAGTGGAGCTGCCGGGAATCGAACCCGGGTCCTCCGCCGCTTCTTCAGGGCTTCTCCGTGTGCAGTTCGCTGTGCCTCTGCTCGGATCTCCCGGTCACGCGAACAAGCCGAGATGACGATCCCAGTCGCTGTTTGTTGTCCCGTCCGACTCCGCGACCGAGGCGGACGGTGCAGCCCTCTAGCTGATGCCAGGGACCGGGTCGAGGGCGAACCCGGGCTGACAGACACGCTCTACTGCTTAGGCAGCGAGAGCGTAGTCGCGCTGATTAGACTCGGCGCTTATTTGGTTACAGCGACGCTTACGGTGGTCTCCTGCCTGCACCGACACGCTTCCCCTGAATCGACGTACGCAGTCGAAACCGTTCAGCCCCGTACTCATCGATCCAGATACTCCCGGCTGGTGGCCGGGCTGTTCATGATAACACCCTCCCCCATCCGTTCATTCCAACCCCACCCGCACCAGCGCGCCGCCACAGTCGACACCCATTCCGGCACACCGGTATTCACGCTACGGCGATCAAAGCCACCGAGCCCAGCGCCAGCGCCATCCCGATCTGCTGCAGCGGACCCACCCGCTCGCCCAGCAGCACCATCGCCAGCAGTACCGTCGCCGCCGGATACAGCGAGCCGATCACGCTCACCAGCGACAGCAGCGAGCCGTGAAAGGCGTACAACATGGCGATATTGGCGATCACATCCAGCACGCTGACGTAGCAGGCCAGCCGCAGCGGCTCGCCGCGCGGCGCCCGGAACTGGCCCGTGACCAGCGCCGCCGTCCATACGACGAACGTCGCCGCGAGCCGCGAGGCCACCAGCGGCCACACCCCGCCCGCCGAACCGGTCTCGTGCAGGAAGGTGAACGTCAGCCCGAACGCCACGCCCGAGCCGACGGTCAGCAGCGCGACGTGACGGCCGAATCGCAACTCGCGGCCGCCGGTGATCTCCTCGGTCACCTTGTCCGGGGACTCCCGGCTGACCAGCACGACCGCCACCAGCGCACAGCCGATGCCGACCAGCGCGGGCGGCGTCGGATGTTCCCCGCCGACCACCCCGACCAGCACCGGAATCCCGGCCACCAGCACCGCCGTCACCGGCGACACCACCGCCATCGGCCCCTGCGCGAGCGCGGCGTAGAACCACCACACGGCCAATCCGGCGGCGACCCCGGAGGCGGCGCCCCACGCGATCGACACCGTATCGACGTCCCCGCCGACGAAGGGCGCCAATCCCAGCACCAGCAGCACCGACAGCGGATAGGACACGATGACGATGCGCAGCGCCGCCACCCGGCGCGAGGCGACCCCGCCGACGAAGTCGCTGACCCCGTAGCCGAGGGCGGCGAGCAGCGCCAGCAGTATCGACGTCAATCGGCGTCTCCGGCCGACCCGCGCGTCATCGCATGCCCTTGATCCGCCTGCCCAACTCGCGCGTCACCTCCCGCTCCGCGGTGCGCCGTGCCAGGTCCTGGCGCTTGTCGTAGTCCTGCTTGCCCTTGGCCAGCGCCAGTTCCACCTTCACCTTGCCGTCGGCGAAGTACATCGACAGCGGCACCAGGGTCAGCGAGCTCTCCTTCGTCTTGCCGACGAGCTTGTCGATCTCGCGGCGGTGCAGCAGCAGTTTGCGGCTACGTCGCGGCGCGTGGTTGGTCCAGCTGCCGTGCCCGTATTCGGGGATGTGCAGCCCGCGCAGCCAGACTTCGCCGTCGTCGATGGTGGCGAAGGCGTCGACCAGCGACGCCTTGCTCTCGCGCAGGCTCTTGACCTCGGTACCGACCAGCGCGACCCCGGCCTCGTAGGTCTCCACGATCGAGTAGTTGTGCCGCGCCTTGCGGTTCGTGGCGATCACCTTGCGCCCCTGCTCCTTCATAACGATCAACAGTAATAGCCGCGGGCAAGCGGATATTCCCTGGATAGCCGGGGGGCTCGCTGACCAAGCGCTCTCGCACAGGCGCGAGTGGCGGCGGCCACGATGGGTAGCAACCGGCGAGAACGGCACGGTGAACCGCCGGGGCAGATCCGGCCGCTCGCGCCGCAGCACGGCGCCGCGACGGCCACGATGATCATCGCGGACAACGGTCGGCACGCTCGACGCCGGTTCGGCGTCGGCAACAGGGTGCGGTTCATGCTGCGGTCCAGGATCTGCTGCGTGGAGTCTCGATGCCGACACCCGCGAACGCCCGGCGGCACGGGTGGTGCCGCCGGGCATGGCTCAGGCCCGATCGCGGGGATCCAGGACGATCTGGGTGCCCGGGGTGGCCGCTACCTGCAGGGTGCGCAGGCGCAGCAGGGCCGGGTGGTCGTCGAGCAGGCGGGCGGTGTTGGCCAGCGAGCGCAGGGCGGCCGCCTCGGCGCGGGCCCGTTCCAGGTCGGCGCGGCCACGTTCCTTGGCCAGCACCGTCTCCAGGGCCGCACGGCGCAGTTCGCCAGGCAGCATCAGGTCGCGGGCACGCAGGTTCGAGACCTCGATGCCGATCTCCGCGACCGCGGCGGCCACCTCCTCGGCGCCCGCGAGCAGAGCGCGGTCGGCGATCAGCTCGTCGAGGGTGTGCGCGGCGACCTTGTCTCGGGCGGCCTCCTGCACGGCGGCGTACAGCACCGACTCCGGGTACTGGGCGCCCGTGGTGTAGGCGACCGGATCGATGATCACCCAGCGCACGGCGAAGCTGGCCCGCAGCGACAGGCCATCGCGGGTGAGGAGTTCCTGACCGGTGACCTGCAGCTGACGCGGTCGCATATCGACCGGGACCAGCGTGCACCGGCGCTGGTCGTAGCGGTGGCGGCCCGGCTCGAGCACCCTGTCGAGGGTGCCGTCGCGGTACAGCAGCGTGCGCTGCCATTCCATCACGGTCGTGTGCATCGTGAACTCCTTCCCCCGGTCGATCGTCGGCGCGAATGCGGCCTGCCCGGTCACGGCAGCGCGGCGGGGGTCTCCCCCGTCGTCGGACGGGGAGCCCGCAGAGCCACGGCACCGCATGCGACCGGGCAGGTCGCACCACTGGGAGGGGAATCGAACCCCGGCAGACTTGTAGTCCGCGCCAACCTGAATGGCGTGCCGCAACCCGACGCGGGGAACGCGGTCCGGAGATTCCGGTGCGCCCCTTGACTTGCGGCCGAGATCAACGGTAGAGATTCGCGGGCCGGTCCGCGAGGGAATTACCGCTGCGGTTCTCTGTGTGGGGATCCCGTCGTCGCGGCCCTAGAGGGCCGCGACGACGGGAAATAAGAAAGCTGGGCCGCTCCACCTGAGTAAGAGAAAGCTGGGCCGCTCCACTCGAAGTAAGAAAGCTGGGCCGCTCCACTTGAGTAAGAAAGCTAGGCCACTCGACCTCGGGCAAGGAGGCAGAACCACTCGACCCCGGCCGAGGAAGCCAGGCTCAACCTCGGGGTTGAGCCGGAGGCTAGGGGCGTATCTGGATGTAGAGGATCAGGAGAGAGATCCAGAGAAGTAGGAGCAGGATTGTGGAGACTCGGGGGCGGCCCAGGGCCCGGCGGGCGTGGGGGCGTAACCAACCGGCCTCTACCGATCCCTCGGCGACACCGCCGCGGCCCGGCTGCGCCCCTGCGGCGTCGGCTCCGGCGGCACCGGAATCGGAGGACTGTTCCGAGCGCTCGCCGCCGCCTGGATTCTCGGTCATGGCGGCACGCTATCCGGCCGGTCGGCGTCGTGCGACCGATTCGTGCCGTTCCGGCACCCGTGTCATGGGGATCTCCCGCTCATCCCGGCCGCACCTGGAGGTAGACGACCAGCGCCGCCACCCACACCGACATCAGCACCATCGTCGAGACCCGCGGCAGTCCGCCCGGCTGCCGCCGCAAGCGCATCCGGCGGCGCGGTACGGGCGGCTCGGCTCCGTTCGCAGCGAGCTGCGGCGACAGGATCTCGACCGTGTTCTCCGACGGCGCGAAGGCGCCTTGACTCGCGGGAACACCGTTCCCGCTGATCACATCATCGTCACCGAGCGCCATACCGGACCATTACCCAGATCGAGGCCCGGGATAAACGCGAACCGAACGGTTCCGTTCGGTGGTGCCACCGCGTGGCTATCGGAAATGCCGGGCGAGGCGCTCCGCGATATCCGCCATGGTGGCCTCGTCGACGGTCGCGATCGGCTCGCCCTCCAGCCAGTCGGCCGGGAGCGTCGTCGGGGCCGCCAGCACGGCCGCGCCGACCGTGCCCAGGTCGTACAGGTAGGCGCCCGCGGCCGGGAACTGCGGACCGACGACCTCCACCACGAGCCGACGATCGGGCTGGTCGGCGTTGTAGTCCTGACCGGAGACGACCAGGTACATGATGCCGCCCGGAATCAGTGACTCCTGGCTGAGAATGATCTCGCCACGGTCTGCGGTCACGCGGGCCCGCCGCGGGGGGCGGCGACGATCAGGGCCTGCCGCTTCGCCCATTCGTCGCCGAGCAGGCCGTGCCGCCGGATCACCGCGGTGTCGTGTTCGCAGGCCGCGCGCCATGCGGCACGATCCACGACATCGGCGATCCACGTGGACAGCGGCTTGCCCGCCGCAGCCGCCGCGGTGCGCGCCGCCTCGGCAGTGGCGTCGGGCATCGTGATCGACAGCTTCTTGGTCATGACTCGCAATCCTACCGGCGAACTGCGCTGGTAGTCAGTACCTTTCGTCAGGCGGCGGCTCGAAATCCCAATCGGGGGGAGGTTCGTAGGTGGTGAAATCCGGTTCTTCCGGAGCAGCCGAAGCCGCGGCCCTCGATGCCGAGGAAACGGCCGCCCGCCCGGACCCGCGACGGTCTTGCCCGGACCCGCGACCGTCTTGCGCGGGCGTGCGGCGGTCACGCACCGGCCCGTCGCCCCTGACGCCGTCGCCGTCCGCCGCGCTCGGCCCGCCCGGATCCCCCGCGACGACCTCCAACACGCCCTCTCCGTACTTGGCGCGCTTGTTCTCACCGATGCCGCTGATACCGCCCAACTCGGCGAGTGTCGCGGGCTTGCGGGCGGCGATCTCGCGCAGGGTGGCGTCATGGAAGACGACATAGGCGGGGACGCCCTGCTCCTTCGCGACCGAGGCCCGCCAGGCCCGCAGGCGCTCGAACAGGTCGGCGGCGGCGGGTGCGAGGTCGGCGGCGGCGAGGCGAGAGGCCTTGGCGCGCGGGGCCTTCGCCGGTTTCACCCGTTCCGGCTCGCGGCGCAGCATCACTTGGCGGCCGGAGAAGAGCACTTCGCTACTGGCCTCGGTGAGGGTGAGCACGCCGTACTCACCGTGCACGGCGAGCAAACCCTGAGCCAGTAGCTGGCGGATGACCCCGCGCCATTCGGTATCGCGCAGGTCGTTGCCGACGCCGAACACCTTGAGCTCGTTGTGGTTGTGCTGCAACACCTTCGGGTTGGACTTGCCGACCAGGATATCGGCGATATGCCCCGCGCCGAAGCTCTGGCCGCGCTCGCGTTTCAGCCGCAGCACGGCCGAGAGCGCCTTCTGCGCGGCAACGGTGCCATCCCAGGACTCCGGCGGATTCAGGCAGGTGTCGCAGTTGCCACAGCGCTCCCCCCGCTGCCCGAAGTACGCCAGCAGCTGGGTGCGGCGGCACTGCACCGTCTCACACAGCGCGAGCATGGCATCCAGGTGCAACTGCAGCTGGCGCCGATGCGCGGCGTCGCCCTCGGAATTGTCGATCAGCTTGCGCTGCTGCACCACGTCGTTGAGGCCGTAGACCATCCACGCGGTGGACGGCAGTCCGTCACGCCCGGCGCGGCCGGTCTCCTGGTAGTAGCCCTCCACCGATTTGGGCAGGTCGAGGTGGGCGACGAACCGCACATCGGGCTTGTCGATGCCCATGCCGAAGGCGATGGTGGCGACGACCACCAGGCCGTCCTCGCGCAGGAACCGCGACTGATTGGTGGCGCGGGTGCGCGCGTCGAGGCCCGCGTGGTACGGCAGCGCCTCGATGCCGTTGCGGGTCAGGAACTCCGCGGTCTTCTCCACCGAATTGCGCGACAGGCAGTAGACGATGCCCGCCTCGCCCGGGTGCTCGGTGCTGATGAAGCTGAGCAGCTGCTGGTCCGGGCGGTTCTTGGGCTCGATCCGGTATTGGATATTGGGCCGGTCGAACCCCGCGACGAATTGCCGTGCGCCAGTGAGGTCCAGGCGTTCGGCGATCTCCTTGCGGGTGGCCTCGGTGGCCGTCGCGGTCAGCGCGATGCGCGGCACATCCGGCCAGCGCTCGTGCAGGATCGACAGCGCCAGATAGTCGGGCCGGAAATCGTGGCCCCACTGCGAGACGCAGTGCGCCTCATCGATGGCGAATACCGACACCTTGGCCCGGTCCAGCAGTTGCAGCGTGGAATCGATGCGGAGCCGCTCGGGTGCCAGATACAGCAGGTCCAGCTCTCCCGCCACGAAATCCGCCTCGACCCTGCGCCGCTCGTCGGGGAACTGGGTCGAGTTGAGGAACCCCGCGCGCACCCCGAGCGCGCGCAACGCGTCGACCTGATCCTGCATGAGCGCGATCAGCGGCGAGATCACCACGCCCACTCCGGGCCGCACCAGCGCCGGGATCTGATAGCACAGCGACTTGCCGCCGCCGGTAGGCATCAGCACCAGCGCGTCGCCGCCGCCGACCACCTGCGCGACGATATCGCGCTGTAGCCCGCGGAAACTGTCGTACCCGAAGACGCGACGTAAAACCTCATGCGCCGCATCGGAATTCGCATCCGCGCCGAGTTGATCGGCCACCGTCTCGAGCGTCTCCGGGCTACTCACGCTGGCCATCCTACGGATCTCCGCCGACACCGCGACCCCCTGTGCGATTCCCGCACCCCGCCTTCGCTCACGCACCCCCTACAACTGCTGGAGCGGGTGCGTGAACGGGCGAGGGGTGCGGGAGGCCTTACTCGCGCACGTAGTAGCGGAGGGTGCCGTAGGCGGTGAGGGCCGCGAAGAGGATACCCACCGGGACGACGGTCATGGCGACCATGGCGACGTCGTCGCCGGTGATGCGCGGGAACACCTTGGAGGCGAACAGGTCGCCGAGGGCGCGGTCGATGACCAGCGAGCGGGAGATCAGCAGGCCGATGACGGCGAGCACCGAACCGGCCAGCGCGCCCACCACCGCCTCCAGCAGGAACGGCAGCTGAGTGTACCAGCGGGTCGCGCCCACCAGGCGCATGATGCCGACCTCGGTGCGCCGGGTGAACGCCGCGATCTGCACCATGTTCGCGATCAGCAGCAGCGCCGCGAGCGCCTGCAGCACCGCCAGCCCGAACGCCGCGTTGCGCAGGCCGTCGAACAGGCTCACCAGCCGGTCCACGATGTCCTTGTCGTTGCGCACGAAGCCGACGCCCTCGCGCCCCTGAAACTCGGAGAAGATGCGCGGATAGTCCCCGGCGTCGGTCATTTTCACCCGCAGCGACGCCGGCAGCGGCGACTCGCTGACATACGCCGCCAGCTCCGGCTGATCCTTGAAGGTCTTCTCCTTGGCCTCGCGGATGGCGTCCTCCCGATTGAGGAACTGCACCGACACCACACCCGAGGTGTTCTTCAGATCCGCCATGAGGGTCTTGCAGGGGTCCTTGGAACAGTCCTGGTCCGACGCGGAGACGTCGTCGGTCAGGTACAGCCGCACCTCCAGCCGATCCAGGAAGTACTGCTCGGTCTTGTCGGCCATCCGGACCGCCAGCAGGCCGCCGCCGAGCATCGTCAGCGACACCGCAGTCGTGAGGATCATGGCGATGGTCATGGTGACATTGCGGCGCAGGCCGTTGAAGACCTCGCCGAACAGGAAGCTCGCGCGCATTACCGGCCCACCCCGTAGACGCCGGTCGCCTCGTCGCGCACCAGCCGCCCCCGATCCAGCTCGACCACACGCCGCCGCATGGCGTCGACGATGTGGTTGTCGTGGGTCGCCATCAGCACCGTGGTGCCGACGCGGTTGATGCGTTCCAGCAGCGTCATGATGTCCTGACTGGTCTCCGGGTCGAGGTTGCCGGTGGGCTCGTCGGCCAGCAGCACCAGCGGCCGGTTCACGAACGCCCGCGCGATCGCGACCCGCTGCTGCTCGCCGCCGGACAGCTCGCTGGGCAGCCGGTCGGCCTTGCCCGACAGGCCCACCAGATCCAGCGCCTCCGGGACCGCGCGCTGGATGAACTTGCGGTTCTTGCCGATCACCTCGAGCGCGAACGCCACGTTCTGCTCCACCGTCTTCTGCTGCAGCAACCGGAAGTCCTGGAACACGCAGCCGATGCGCTGGCGCAGCTTGGGCACCTTGCGGCCGGGCAGCCGGTCCACCCGGAAGTCCGCGACGACGACCTCCCCGGAGGTCGGCTTCTCGTCCTTGAGCAGTAACTGCATGAACGTCGACTTGCCCGAACCGGACGGTCCGATGATGAAGACGAACTCGCCCTTGCCGATCTCGACCGAGACATTGTCCAGCGCCGGACGGGTCGAGGTCGGAAAGGACTTGGTCACATTCCGGAGGGTGATCACGAGCGCCCAGTGTAGCCAGCGAAGAACGGGCATTCCCCCAGCCGTGCCGTGAAAATGCTTCGTGTCACATTCACGTCACTTGTCCGGCGGCGTCGTAATCATCGATTTCGGAATGGTATTCGCGATCGGGGTGAAGCCGGAGTGCTCAGGAGTAGTCGGCTTGACGAACACATACAGGACAAACGTCGCGACCCAGACGCTGATCAGGATCGCCGTCGACTTACGCGGTTTCACTCATGCCCTCCCGGCGCAACGCCGCGGCCACCCGCACCCGCAGTTCGCGCCCGACTTCGAATTGCTTACCTGGCAAAGTTCTGGCAACCATTCTGATGTTCATCTGATCGACCGTGAGGTCCTCGAGGCCCATCACCGTCGGCTCGTCCAGCAGCAGCGTTTTCAGCCGACGATCCTGGAAGGCCTTGGCGCCGACGTCGTGCAGGATCTCGTTGACCTTGGTGATGTCGGCGGTGGCCGGTACCGGCACATCGATCGCGGCGCGGGCCCAATCCTTCGACAGGTTGGTGACTTTCACGATCTGGCCGTTGGGCACCGAGATGACCTCGCCGTCCACGTTGCGCAGGGTGGTGATCCGCAACGTGACGTCCTCGACGGTACCTTCGGCGGGCACGGTCTGACCCGTGATCGCGATGCTCACCACATCGCCGAAGCCGTACTGCTTCTCGGTGATGAGAAAGAAACCCGCCAGCAGGTCCTGCACGATGCGCTGCGCGCCGAAACCCAGCGCGGCGCCGAGCACCGCGGCGGGCGCGACCAGGCCGCTGAGCTCGAATCCCAAGCGGCTCAACACCTGCAGGGCCACCAGGAAGTAGACGATGGACAGCACCACCCAGGTGACGACCTGTGCCAGGGCGTGCCGGTGCTTGGCCGCCTCGGATCGCACCAGCGAGTCGCTGCTCTGGAAGCTCGCGTCGATGCGCCGGGTGATCCGATCCCGGACGAACGTCGCGAATCGGCTGAACAGCATCACGCCGACAATCAGCAGCACGATCTCCAGGCCGCTACCACGCAGGAACGTCGTGACGTCGCTACCCGCGGCGAGATTCGTGGTCATGGGCACATCCTTTCCGGTGCACACCGGAAACCGCCGTGAATCGCCCTGCCACCGAAATACACGCCAGTCAGGCTACTACAGCTCCCGGCACCGGAAACGTCGTGATTGCGCCGTGATAGCGCGATCGCGCCCGCGAGATTACTGCTCGGCACCCTGGCGCATCCGCCAGCGGATTCCTTCCTCGATGAACCCGTCGATATCGCCGTCGAGCACGGCGTTCGGGTTGTTCACCTCGTAGTTGGTGCGCAGGTCCTTCACCATCTGATAGGGGTGCAGGACGTACGAGCGCATCTGGTTGCCCCAGGACGCGCCCTCGGTGGTCTTGAGCGCGTCCATCTCGGCGCGCTCCTCGAGCCGCTTGCGCTCGAGCAGCTTGGCCTGCAGCACGCGCATCGCCGAGATCTTGTTCTGCAGCTGCGATTTCTCGTTCTGGCAGGTGACGACGATGCCGGTCGGGACGTGGGTGATGCGCACCGCGGAGTCGGTGGTGTTGACGCTCTGACCGCCCGGGCCCGACGAGCGGTACACGTCGACGCGGATATCGCCCTCCGGGACGTCGATGTGGTCGGTGGTCTCGACCACCGGCAGCACCTCGACCTCGGCGAACGACGTCTGGCGGCGGCCCTGGTTGTCGAACGGGCTGATGCGCACCAGCCGATGCGTGCCCATCTCCACCGACAGCGTGCCGTAGGCGTAGGGCACCTTGACCGCGAAGGTGGCGCTCTTGATACCGGCTTCCTCGGCGTAGGAGGTGTCGTAGAGCTCCACCGGGTACCTGTGCCGCTCGGCCCAGCGGACGTACATCCGCATCAGCATCTGCGCCCAGTCCGCGGCGTCCACCCCGCCCGCGCCCGAGCGGATGTTGACCAGCGCCTCGCGCTTGTCGTACTCGCCCGACAGCAGCGTGCGCACCTCCATCGCCTCCACGTCGGTGTGCAGCGACGCGCGTTCGGAATCGGCCTCGGCCAGCGCGGCCGTGCGGGCCTCGCCCTCCTCGCCCTCCGCGAGCTCGTACAGCACCGGCAGATCCTCCAGGCGCTGGCGCAGCTCGGTGACGCGGCGCAACTCGCCCTGGGAGTGCGACAGCTCGCTGGTGACCCGCTGCGCGTGCTCCTGGTCGTTCCACAGGTCCGGGTCGGCGGCCTGCTGTTCGAGTTCGTCGATCCGGCGGCGCAGCTCGTCGACATCGAGCACCGACTCGACGGTCTTCAGCGTGGTGTCGAGCTCGGCCAGATCAGCGGAAACGTCAGGTTGCACGAGGATTCAATCTACCGGTCCCGGGCTGCGGCACGAAATATGCCGAGGTCACCCGGCAGGTGGGAAGGGGCGATGCGGGATCGCGAGGGTGCTCAGCCCGAGACCGCCCGCAGACTGCCCGGGCGGCGGCCGTCGAGCGTGTCCAGGGCCGCGGCCGTGGCGTTGTCGGCGGCCAGATAGATCTGTATGTACTGGTCGTCGTCGGCCGACAGGTCCAGCCGCTCGTAGGCCAGGCGCAGCGCCCCGGCCTCCGGATGCTCCATGCGGACGATGCCGCTGGTGTCGGGCAGGCCGGGGATGTTCTCCAGGCGCCGGGTGAATTCCTCGCCGACGAGCAGGGACAGTTCGTCGACAAGGGTGGAGACCATGCGGTCCGACCGGAACGGCCCCTGTTTGAGCGTCGCCACCGCGAGGTCGGCCCTGCGGTCCCAGTCCGGGTAGGCGGTGCGGGCGCGCGGGTCGGTGAACAGGTAGCGAGGGAAGTTGGCGGGCAGACCGCCGTCGAGCTGACCGGTCGGTCCCATCAGGCGGTGGTATCCGTCCGTGCAGGCGATCACCTCGCCGAGCCGGTTGAGTACGGCCGCAGGCGTCGGTTCGAGGCGGGCGAGGACGGATCGCACCGCCGGGCGCACCTCCCGGTTCGGGGTGGCGCCGCCGAGGCAGTGAAAACCCGGGTAGGCCGCCTTGACCAGGCTGTACAGGTGCACGCGCTGATTGGGCGTCATGCGCAGCGCGGTGGCCAGCGCGGACAGGACCTCCGACGACGGGTGCCGGTCGCGGCCCTGTTCCAGGCGGATCAGGTATTCGACGCTGACCCCGGCCAGCGTGGCCAGCTCGGCGCGTCGCAGGCCCGGGGTGCGGCGGCGCGGACCAGCGGGCAGGCCGACCTCCGCGGGCGTGACTGCCTCGCGCCGAGTGCGCAGGAAGAGGCCCAGTTCGTTGTCACTCACAGCTGCGCTGCCCCTTTATCTCGCCCTGTGCCGAGCACTTCCGCTCCGCGCCCACGCCTGCCGTACGCGGCCGGCCGTCACTTCGTACCTACGCCGACCGGCCCAAGTCTGTTCCCCCGCGCCTTCGAACCTAGCAGCGGCGATCACCCCGAGGGTGCCCCTGCTACTACCACCCTCGCAGCGGGCTCCCTGACCGACGCGGCGCTCGGCACAGTCATGGACGACAGGCAAGACAGCTCAGAAGGAGATCCGCAATGTCCGACACCCTGCGCCTCGCCGTGATCATCGCCAGCGTCCGCAACGGACGCTTCGGCCCCGTGGTGGCGAACTGGTTCGCCGACCGAGCCCGGCGGCACGGCGCCTTCGAGATCGACGTGATCGATCTCGCGGAAATGGAACTGCCGCACCAGCTTCCGGCGCTCCCGCCGCGGATCGAACCGAATCCGGCGCGTCCGGACGGCATGACCGACCTCACCGAACGTCTCGGGCGGGCCGACGCGATGGTGATCGTCACCCCCGATATCAATGCCAGCTACCCGGCGGAGCTGAAGACGGCCATCGACTGGCACTTCACCGAGTGGGACCGCAAGACCATCGGATTCGTCGGCTACAGCGGGGCGAGCGGCGGCCTGAACGCCATCGCGCACCTGCGCCAGATCTTCGGCGAACTCAACGCCCACGCGATCCGCGACTACGTGTCGTTCCCGCGCTACTACGAGTTGTTCGACGCCGAGGGCAACCTGCTGGAGCCGACCGGCCCGGAGGGCGCGGCCCGGGACATGCTGGACCAATTGCACTGGTGGGCAGGCGCATTGGCCTCGGCGCGGGTGGCTGCCTGAGCCCAGCCGAGTAGTATCTCGACGGCTTGACACTTCCCATTCAGCGGACACGATGTCGCCGAGTCCTAGCGTCGGGTGATGGGATGGCAGTTCGCCGTCGACGAGGAGGCCGGAATGACCGAGCCGCGAAACAACCCGGCCACCGCGCCGGTCGGGAAGACCGTCGCCGTGACGGGCAGCGCATCGGGTATCGGTGCGGCGGTGGCCGCACATCTCGCGAAGGCCGGGCACCGGGTGATCGGCGTGGATCTGCGCGACGCCGACATCACCGCGGATCTGGGCACGGCGGCGGGTCGCGAGTACGCGATCGCCGAGATCACCCGGCGCTGCGAGGGGCGACTCGACGGGTTCCTGCCGTTCGCCGGGGTCGCCGCCGCGACGGGCCGCCCCGGCGGACTGCTGGTGTCGGTCAACTACTTCGGCGCGATCACGCTGCTCGAGGGCCTGCGGCGGCCGCTGCGTGAATCCGGCGCGGCATCGGTCGTGCTGGTCTCATCGAATTCCACGACGACCCAACCGGGTTGGCCCGTCGAGCTGGCGGAGGCCTGCCTGGCTGGGGAGGAGAAGCGCGCCCGCGAGATCGCGGAGTCGTTCGGGGATCTGGCCGCGATCCAGGCGTATCCCGCCACCAAGGCGGCCCTGGCCTGGTACGCGCGGACCAAGTCCGGGGAGTACATCGCCGACGGTATCCGGCTCAACGCCATCGCCCCCGGTCTCATCGACACCCCCATGACGCAGGAGGGTCAGCAGGACGCGCTGATCGGCGAGGCGATGAAGGGGTTCCTGGGCGCGGTCCCCATCGGCCGCGCGGGCCGACCGGAGGAGATCGCCGACCTGGCAGCCTTCTTGCTGTCGGAGCAGGCGGGATTCTTCGTCGGCTCGGTGATCTTCTGCGACGGCGGCATCGACGCGGCCTTCCGCGGGAAGGATTGGCCCGCCCCCTGGGAGATCTCCCCGTAGTCCGGCCTGCTCGGACACAAGACCGTACGCGGCGGCCGCCACAGCGACCCGCTAACGTGTGCCGGCGTGACCGACCACACCGCTGATCTGGAACTCGCCCTGCGTCTGGCCGATGCGGCCGATGCGATCACCCGCGACCGGTTCGGGGCGTTGGACCTGCGGGTCGACAGCAAGCCCGACCTGACACCGGTGTCGGATGCGGATCTGGCGGTGGAGAAGGCGCTGCGTGCGGAGCTGGAGCGCGAGCGCCCCGCCGATGCCGTGCTGGGCGAGGAGTTCGGCGGCGACGCCGCATTCAGCGGCAGGCAGTGGGTGCTCGACCCGATCGACGGCACCAAGAATTTCGTGCGCGGGGTGCCCGTGTGGGCGTCGCTGATCGCACTACTGAGGGACGGTGTGCCGGTGGTGGGCGTGGTGAGCGCCCCCGCGCTGGCCCGGCGCTGGTGGGCCGCGACGGGTTCGGGGGCGTGGACCCGGTTCGAGTCGGGGCCGGCTCGGTCGATCGCCGTCTCCGCCGTGCGCGAGCTGGGTTCGGCCAGCCTCGCGATCTCCAGTCTTTCCGGCTGGCGCGACCTGGGTCTGCGCGATCAACTCCTCGGGCTCACCGACGAGGTGTGGCGCACCCGCGGCTACGGCGACTTCTTCGGCTACTGCCTACTCGCCGAGGGCGCGGTCGACATCACCACCGAACCCGAGGTCTCCCTGTGGGATCTGGCCCCGCTCGACGTGCTCGTCCGCGAGGCGGGCGGCAGGTTCACCGCGCTCGACGGCAGCGCGGGCCCGCACGGCGGCAGCGCGGTCGCCACCAACGGCGCGCTGCACGACGAGGTGCTCGCCAGGCTGCGCCACTGACGAGCAATCGTCATCCGGCCGAACTGTCCGTGGCGATGTGCGTGCACAGCTCCTCGACCAGCTCGGCGACTCGCTCCGGGTCGGGATCGGCCTTGACCACTCGTACCCACGACACTCGTCGCATCGCCTCAGCGCGCTCAGCCTGCCAGATCGCCTACGAGCACCGCGAGATCCCGGTCCTCCCAGACGATTTCCACCGCGAATCCGGACTCCGACAGCCATCGCACCTGATCCGCGGCGCTGCTGGGGGTGTCGTAGTCGCCGTCGATCGGGGTGACCGTATCGGCCGGATCGTCGGGAACCACCAGGTCCCCCAGCACGAATCGCCCGCCGGGTGCCAGGGACCGAGCCACCCGCCCGAACAGGTCGGCCTTGCCGGGACCGTCGAGATGATGCACCGCCAGCGCCGAGACGACGAGATCGAAGGATCCGCCGGGCAGCGGGTCCTGCAGGCGGGCGGCGTGCAGTTCCGTACCCAGCGGCAACGCGGCGCGGGCGTGCGCGAGCATCGCCGCGCTCTCGTCGACACCCACCAGCGTCGCCCCGCGATGCACCTGCAGCACGCCGTTCGCCGTGACCCCGGTGCCGGTCCCCAGGTCGAGGATCCGGCCGACCCGGCCGACGCCGATGGTCGCGTCGCGGACCGCTCCCTGCAGGCGCTCGTAAGCGGGCACCTCCGCCGCCATCAACGCCGGGTAGGTATCGGGATCGAAATGGAACTGGCCCATACCTCGACGGTATCGGCGCCACGACTGTTGCGCCCGGATCGCGCGCGGCGATACAGCCGGAAACACGAGTAGCCCACGGCCCTCGGCCGCGTCCGGCCCGCACGTCGCGCCCCGGTTGCTGTGGCGCAGATCGCGCGGTGCAAACTGCCGCTCGACTCGTTTCTTACTCTGGAGTAAGATAGACTTACTCGCAAGTAAGATGCTGGGAACCCGATCACCCACCCCCACTCCGAGAAGACTGGTGATTATGAGCACTCGAGACTCCGCAACGAAGCGACGTCCGGATTCCGCCGTGGGCCTGAATCCGCAGAAGCGTGACTGGATGGGCGCGGCCATGCGGGTCATGACGACCCTCACCGGTTCCGAGCTGGCGGAGAAGTACAAGCTGCGCGAGCCCATCAACCGCATCACCTACGAGGGCACCAAGACCGGCTTCCGCACCCTGGGCGCCGCCACTCGCGTGTTCGGCAAGGTTGCGGGCGGCGGTCAGCCGAAGCGCCTGCCCGCCAACGAGTCCCGCAAGAAGGACTACTTCGACCTCACCCCGAGCGACGAGCAGCAGATGATCGTCGAGACGGTGCGCGAGTTCGCCGCGGAGATCCTGCGCCCGGCCGCCTACGAGGCCGACAACGCCGCCAAGGCGCCGCGGGACCTGCTCGAGCGCGCCGCCGAGCTGGGCATCACGCTGATCAACGTGCCCGAGGAGCTCGAGGGCGCGGCCGCCGAGCGCGGCGCGGTCACCAACTCGATGGTCGCGGAGGCGCTCGCGCACGGCGATATGGGCCTGGCGCTGCCGATCCTGGCGCCCTCCGGTGTCGCGGTCGCGCTGTCGCAGTGGGGCACCGACGCGCAGCAGAAGACCTACCTGGGCGCGTTCACGGGTGAGAACGTGCCGCAGGCATCCGTGGTGATCAGCGAGCCGCGCCCGCTGTTCGATCCGTTCGCGCTGCGGACCAAGGCCACCCGCTCCCCCAGCGGCTACCGCCTCAACGGCGTGAAGAGCCTGGTCCCGGCCGCGGGCGATGCCGAGCTGTTCATCGTGGCCGCCGAGCTCGACGGCCGCCCGGCGCTGTTCGTGGTCGAGTCCGACACCCCGGGCGTGGTGGTCGAGGCCGATCCGAGCATGGGCCTGCGCGCCGCCGGTCTGGGCCGGTTGCTGCTGGACAATGTCGCGGTCTCCACCGATGCCGTACTGGGCGACGGTGACGCCGCGCAGCGCGCCGAGGAGTACGCCGACGCGGTGCGGCTGGCCCGGCTGGGCTGGGCCTCGCTGGCCGTCGGCACCGGACAGGCCGTGCTGGACTACGTGACTCCCTATGTGAAGGAGCGCGAGGCGTTCGGCGAGCCGATCGCCCATCGCCAGGCCGTGGCGTTCATGGTCGCCAATATCGCGATCGAACTGGACGGCATGCGGCTCGTGACTCTGCGGGGTGCGTCACGCGCGGAGCAGGGGCTGTCCTTCGCCCGCGAGGCGGCGCTGGCCCGGAAGCTGGCCACGGACAAGGGAATGCAGATCGGCCTGGACGGCGTGCAGCTGCTCGGCGGCCACGGCTTCACCAAGGAGCACCCGGTCGAGCGCTGGTACCGCGATCTGCGGGCCATCGGCGTCGCCGAGGGCGTAGTGCTGGTCTGACCCACGACTTTTGATGGAGCCACTGTCATGATCAATCTCGAACTTCCGAAGAAGCTGCGGGCCAGCGCCAATCAGGCCCACCAGGTCGCGCAGGAGATCTTCCGCCCGATCTCGCGCAAGTACGACCTCGGCGAACACGAGTACCCGGTCGAGCTGGACACCATGGCCGCCATGGTCGAGGGCCTGGCCGATTCGGGCGCCCAGGACATCTCCGGCGCCACCGGCGGCCGCAAGGCCGGTGAGGGCGAGGAGGCCAACGAGCACGCCACCGAACTGCTCGGAAATACCAACGGCGGCAATATGTCCGCGCTGATGAACGCGCTCGAGACCTCCTGGGGCGATGTCGGCCTGATGCTGTCGATCCCGTACCAGGGCCTGGGCAACGCCGCCATCGCCGCGGTCGCCACCGACGAGCAGCTGGACCGCTTCGGCAAGGTGTGGGCCGCGATGGCGATCACCGAGCCGTCGTTCGGCTCCGACTCCGCGGCCGTGTCGACCACCGCGGTGCTCGACGGTGACGAGTGGGTGCTCAACGGCACCAAGATCTTCGTGACCGCGGGCTCGCGCGCCACCCACATCGTGGTGTGGGCGTCGGTGGACAAGACCAAGGGCCGCGCGGCCATCAAGTCGTTCGTGGTGCCGCGGGATGCCAAGGGGCTCACCGTCGCTCGCCTCGAGCACAAGCTGGGCATCAAGGCCTCCGACACCGCGGAGCTGCGCCTCGAGGACTGCCGGATCCCGAAGGACAACATCCTCGGCAGCCCGGAAGTCAACGTGGAGAAGGGTTTTGCCGGGGTCATGCAGACCTTCGACAACACCCGCCCGCTGGTGGCCGCGATGGCCGTCGGCGTCGGCCGCGCCGCCCTCGAGGAGCTGCGCACCATCCTCACCGAGGCCGGTGTCGAGATCGACTACGACAAGCCCGCCAACAGCCAGCACGCCGCCGCCGCGGAATTCCTTCGGCTGGAGGCGGATTGGGAGGCGGCCTACCTGCTCTCGCTGCGCGCGGGCTGGATGGCCGACAACAAGAAGCCCAACTCCCTCGAGGCGTCGATGTCCAAGGCCAAGGCGGGCCGCATGGGCACCGACGTCACCCTGAAGGCCGTGGAACTGGCCGGTGGCCTCGGCTACTCCCAGCGCACCCTGCTGGAGAAGTGGGCCCGCGACGCCAAAATTCTGGATATCTTCGAGGGCACCCAGCAGATCCAGCAGCTCATCGTCGCCCGCCGGGTGCTCGACCTGAGCAGCGCCGAGCTGAAGTGAGCGGCTACTCGGAGTAGCAAGCAGCGCAACGGAACCGGCGCGGGCCTCTCGGCCCGCGCCGGTCTCCTGTCCCATCGGAATCGGCCGGGCACCGGCGATATCGAGGACTGGCGGGCAAGCCGGTCGCCGGGGTGTGGTCGTAGCGGCGTGCGGGACCGATGATTTCTGCGGCCATAGCTCGTCTACTCACCAGACCGATCCGTCCGATCCCTGGAGGCAACCGTGACCGAGCAGCATTCGAGCAATGGACATCTGCCGATCAACGGCCTGAGTCTCTATCACGAGGTGTATGGCGAACTCGGCGAGTCGAAGACGTCTCCGCTGCTGCTCATCCCCGGCGCGTTCATGGCCACCGACTCGATGGCGTCGTGGATATCCGCCTTCGCGAGCCACCGCCCGGTGATCATCTTCGATCAGCAAGGGCACGGCCGCACCCCGGATACCGCGCGCGCGATGTCTTACGAGCGATTCGCCGACGACGCGGCGGCGTTGCTGCGCGCGTTGCGGGTCGAGCGCGCGGACGTGATGGGTTACTCGCAGGGCGGAGGTGTCGCGCTGCAACTCGCGCTGCGCCACCCGGCACTCGTCGGCAAGCTGGTCTCCATGTCCGCCACCTACCACCGGGACGGCTGGTACCCGTCGGTATTGGCGGGCATCAAGGACCTCACGGCCGCGGCATTCGCCGGTTCGCCCGTCGAGAAGGCGTTCCTGGAGCACACGCCGGAGGCCACGGCATTCGACGCCTACATCGAGAAGATGAAGGTCTTGAACGGCGACGACCAGACCATCAGCGACGATCGGATGCGTTCGATCTCCGCGAAGACGATGGTCATCGTCGGCGATGCGGACAGCGTGAAGCCGGAGCACGCGCTGGCGATGTTCAGACTGCGCGGTGGCGGCGACGAGGAAGCGGCAGCGTCGGGGATGCTGCAGGAGTCTCCGGCCGCGCGCTTGGTGGTGCTGCCGGGGACATCGCATATCAGCATCTCGGGCGAGTCGGAGGTGCTGGTACCGATGGTGAACGCGTTTCTCGACGATGTGCCGCCGGCGATGCCGGATTTCTTCTAGGCCCGGCCCTCCTCAGCAGTAGAAGCCCTGCCCCACAGTCTCTTTCGGCCTGCCCTCGCGCTCGCGGAGGCAGCCGAACGGGACGACTCCCGCGTGGCTCATCCGCACCCCGGACTTCGCGGCGGGGTGCACGCAGAACAGCCCGGTGGGATCGGTGCGGCAGGTGTAGTCCCTGATCGTGACCCGGCTTCCGTACGGCAGCACCGCACCCTTGCCGCGCAGGAACGGGCCCGGGTCGCCGTGCAGGCCACCGACGGTCAGGCTCGAACCCGTGTAGTCGATCCAGTTGCCCACCCAGTTGCCCACCGGGCTGTCGTCGGGACGCCCCGGCGGGTTCGTCAGAGCCGCCAGGCAGCTCAGCCCCTCCAGCCGATCCTGGAAAGCACTGGTGCACTGGATCTTTCCGCTCGGGCTGACGAACGCCACATCGCCGTTCAACGCAGTGGCCACACCCGCCTCGGTGGTGGCGGTACCGAACTGCGTGGGGTCGACGGCGGGACCGGCCCGCACCCACGCCACGACATCATCCAGTGCGGCGCCCGCGGCCGGAGCCGCGGCGGACAGCTCGCCGGGAACCGGACGCGGATCGCCGTCGGTGGTGAGCGAACACCCGGCCGCCACGAGTACGAGCGCTGTCAACGCGGCGATACGCATGCCGAGCATGCTACCGCCGGCCCCACATCGGTTGCGCCGCGATTCGGGCACCTCTCCCCGCCCGAATTGGCCGTATTTGTGTATCCCAGGTCACACCCGGCTGTTACCTTCCACAACACACGGATGGTATGCGTGCGGTGCCGCACGCCGGGCGCGTGAAGGTGGTCGAGGTGGCTTCGATTCTGCAGGATGTACAGCGCCGGATGGTTCACACGGTGGCGGCTCTTCGCGGCCTGAACGTATTGCGGGAGAGGGGTTTCACCGATCCACGCAATCCGCTGGAGACGCTGCGGGTGGCCAAGGAGGGGCGGCTGCTGGGGCCGCAGGCCACCATGGTCCGGCACGCCGCGCGCGTCTGGCCCGACCGGGTCGCGGCGATCGACGAGCGCACCACGCTGACCTATCGGGAACTCGACGAGCGGTCCAACGCGCTCGCGCACGGGCTGCGAGGCATGGGCATCACCGCGGGGACCGTGGTCGGCATCCTGGCCCGCGACCACTGCGGCCTGCTGCTGGCGATGGTGGGCGCCGCCAAGGCCGGGGCCCGCATCGCGCTGATGAACACCGGCTTCGCCAAACCCCAGTTCGCCGAGGTCTGCGAGCGCGAGAACGTCAGGGCCGTACTGCACGACAGCGAATTCGTCGGCCTGCTCGACGCCCTGCCGCCGGAGCTGCCCCGGATCCTCACCTGGGTCGACGAGGGGCACGAATTACCCAGCGGCGCAACCACTGTCGACGAACTCGTCGGTGCGAACCCGACCACGCCGCTGCCGCTGCTCGACAAGCCCGGCGGTTTCGTCATCCTCACCAGCGGCACCACGGGCCTGCCCAAGGGCGCCCCGCGCGATAAGGTCGCGGTGCTGGCCACGGTGCAGATGGCCGACCGCATCCCGTTCCCGCGCCAGGGCACGATGATGATCGTCTCCCCCATCTTCCACAGCACCGGCCACGCCACCTGGCTGGTCGGCGGCAGCCTCGGCAACGCGATCGTGACGACCCGCCGCTTCGACGCCGAGACCACGCTGCGCAAGATCGCCGAGCACAAGGTGGACATGCTGGTGGCGGTGCCGACGATGCTGCACCGCATGGTCGAGCTCGGCCCGGACATCCGCGCGAAGTACGACCTGTCCTCGCTGAAGTCCATCGTGCTGGCCGGCTCGGCGCTGTCACCCGAGCTCACCGTCCGCGCCACCGAGGCGTTCGGTCACGTCCTCTACAACCTCTACGGCTCGACCGAATGCGCCATCGCGACCGTCGCGCAGCCGCGGGATCTGGCGATCGCTCCCGGCAATGCGGGCCGCGCACCGATCACCTGCGAGGTGGCGCTGTTCGATGACGACGGCCGCCGCATCCACGACAAGCACGTCACCGGCCGCATCTTCATCCGCTCCGGATCGCCGTTCAAGGGCTACACCGACGGCAGGCACAAGGAGCTGATCGGCGAGTACATGTCCTCCGGCGACGTCGGCCACTTCGACGAGCACGGCCTGCTGTTCGTCGACGGCCGCGACGACGACATGATCGTCTCCGGCGGCGAGAACGTCTTCCCGCAGGAGGTCGAGAACCTGCTGCTGGAACGAGCCGATATTTTCGACGCCGCGGTCGTCGGCGTGGACGACGTCGAATTCGGCAAACGCCTGCGCGCGTTCATCGTGCCCGAGCCGGGCGTCACACTCGACGGCGAGGAAATCAAGGCCTATGTGAAGGGCGCGCTGGCCCGCTACAAGGTGCCGCGCGACGTCGTCTTCCTGGACGATCTTCCCCGCAACGCCACCGGCAAGCTGCTGCGGCGCGCGCTGATCGACTACCCGGTCACACAGTAGGTCAATCGTCCAGTTATAGGCGTACCGTCGGTTACAGAGACACGAACCACATCCCACCAGGCGTGCTTGCTAGGGTTAGCGACGCACTGGATCTCGATGTTGCGGTCCGCCAGCTCCATCGGCGGTATCCGCGGAAGGTTGTACCCATGTCAGCTGTTCCGTCGGTCGGCACTGCCCTCCGCAAGGCCGGAGATATGGCCCTGAGCGTCAATGCGATGCGCAAGCGCGGCTTGTTCAACCCGCTGCGCCCCGATCACGCGCTCAGCTCGGTGACGAGCATCAACAAGTACGGCCCGTTCGCGGGTGTCGTCATGCATTCCAACCAGACCCGCCCGAACTCCGCGGCCATCGTCGACGAACTGGGCGAGTTGACCTTCGGCCAGCTCAACGAGCGGTCGAACGCGCTGGCCCGGGGCCTGGCCGCGCAGGGTGTCTGCGAGGGTGACGTGGTGGCGGTGCTGGCCCGTGACCACCGCGGCCTGGTCCTGACGCTGCTGGCGACCGGCAAACTGGGCGTGCGTGCGGTACTGATGAACACCGGCTTCGCCAAACCGCAGTTCGCCGATGTCACCGCGCGCGAAAAAGTGAAGCTGGTGCTGCACGACAGCGAGTTCCTCGATCTGATGAGCGCCATCCCGGATTCGATTCCGCGCGTCCTCACCTGGGTCGACGAGAAGGACGGCGTCGACCCGGAAACGCCCACCCTCGATACGCTGATGGCCGACCGCTCGACCGAGCCGGTGCAGCTGCCGACCAAACCGGGCGGCATGGTGATCCTCACCAGCGGCACCACCGGCACCCCGAAGGGCGCCCCGCGCGACAAGACCAGCCCGTTCATCTCCGCGCAGCTGGTCGACCGCATCCCGATGCCGCGGGAGGGGACGGTCCTGATGGCCGCGCCGATCTTCCACGCCACCGGCCTGTCGCAGTTCACCATCGGCCTCGCGCTCGGCAACCGCATCGTCTTCCAGCAGCGGCGCTTCGATCCTGAGCAGACCCTGGCCAACATCCAGAAGTACAAGGCCGACGAGCTGGTCGTGGTGCCGACCATGCTGCAGCGCATGCTCGATCTGCCCGCCGACATCCTTGCCCGCTACGACATGTCCTCGCTGCAGGTCATATTCGCGGCGGGCTCGGCGATCCCGCCGGACGTGGTGACCCGCAGCCTCGACTACTTCAACAACAGCCTCTACAACGTGTACGGCTCCACCGAATGTGCCGTGATCACCGTGGCCACTCCGCAGGAACTGCGGCAGGCACCGACGACCGCGGGCCGCCCGCCCGTCGGCATCCGGCTCGGCCTCTACGACGAGAACCGCAAGCGGATCACGCAGCCGAACGTGACCGGCACGATCTTCATCGACAACGCGCACTCCTTCAAGGCCTACACCGACGGCCGCACCAAGGAGATCGTCGACGGCCTGATGTCCAGCGGCGACGTCGGCCACTTCGACGAGCACGGCCTGCTGTTCATCGACGGCCGCGACGACGACATGATCGTCTCCGGCGGCGAGAACGTCTTCCCGCAGGAGGTCGAGCACCTCATCGCCAACCGGCCCGATGTGCTGGAGGCAGCGGTGGTGGGCGTTGACGATCGGGAGTTCGGGAAGCGATTGCGCGCCATCGTCGTTCCGGGGCCCGATTCCCAGCGCGACGCCCAGGAGATCAAGGATTACGTCAAGGCGAACCTGGCTCGGTACAAGGTGCCGCGCGAGGTGATATTCCTCGATGAGCTGCCTCGCAATGCCACCGGAAAGCTGCTGCGCAAGCCGCTGGTGGACATGGAGATCCCCGCGGAGTAGTGCGTGGCGTCCCTGCGACAGCTGAGAATTAGCTGGGAATCGTCCGGTATTATCAGCGCGTGATTCTCGACCCCGGCCGATCCCCGGCCCGCGATGCCGCGGCGGCGCAGACGCGCCACGCGGCGACCGCGCGGCTACGCGGGGGATCGGCCGGATCGGTTTCCGGCGCGCTCGCCATCGCCGCCCACGGCTGGGCCTCGGGCGGAATGCCGCTCGAGACCAGCACATTGGTGCTGCTGGTGGCCGCCTGCACGATTGTCGGCGCGCTCGTCGCCGGTATCGGCCCGCTGCGCGACTCCCTGGCCGGGCTGGCGGTCGCGCTGGTCGGCGGGCAACTCCTGGGCCACACCGTGATGTCGTACGGCATGATCGGCATGCATCACACCAAGTCGATGTGGTCGCCCGCCATGCTGTGCGCCCATATCGCGGCCGCGGTCTGCGCGGCCCTGATCATCCACGCGGCCGCGGCCGCCTACCGGATCGGCACCGCGGTGCTGGCCCGGGTACTGCCGGGCCTGTTCCGGTCACCGGCGATCGCCGGACCTCCCCTGCTGCGGATCACCCACCGCGACCGCGTGATTCTGCGGCTCTTCCCGGCCGATACCTTCCGCACCCGCGGTCCCCCGCTTCTCGTTCGAGCCTGATATTCCAACACCCGTACGCACGAATGACTTTCGTGCGGGAAATACTGTATTGCGCACGCCCCATGCCGAATTCGTCGTGGCTCGTGGGCGGCTCAGCCCGTTGTCCCGGCGAACGCCGGGGACCGAGTCGCATCGGTATGGCCGGTGACGTCTTGTCACGATTCCATGATCGTGCCGTAATACAGCACGTGCGGGTGCCCCTCGAACAGGAGCACTACCTTGAGTATCACCGATACCCCGATTGCGGACGCGGAGGCGTCGCAACCACCACCGGAACCGTCCGGTGCACCATCGCCCGGCAGACGTCCCGGGTCGCGAAACACCCTGTATGCCTTGGCGATGCGGCTGCATTTCTATGCCGGTGTCTTCGTCGCACCGTTCGTACTCATAGCCGCGGTCACCGGTGCGCTGTACTCGATCTCCCCCACGCTGGAGTCGATCGTGAATCGCGATCTGCTGCACGTGGATTCGGCCGGGCCCGCCAAACCGCTGTCCGAACAGATCGGCGCCGCGGTCGCGTGGCAGCCGGATCTGGCCTTGAACGCGGTCATGCCCGCGCAGGACTCGGGCGACACCACCCGGGTGATCTTCACCGATCCGACCCTCGGCGAATCCGAGCGACGCGCGGTATTCGTCGACCCGGCGACCGCCGCACCGGTCGGCGCCAGCGTCGTCTACGGCAGTTCCAGCGCGCTGCCGCTGCGCACGTGGATCGACGTCCTGCACAAGAACCTGCACCTGGGCGAGCCCGGCCGACTCTACAGCGAGGTGGCCGCGTCCTGGATGTGGGTCATCGCGCTGGCGGGCCTGGTGGTGTGGGTGCGCCGGGTGCGGGCGCGGCGCGAACGCCGGTCCCCCGGCTGGCTGCTGCGTCCGGATCGTTCCCGCACCGGGCGCAGCCGCACGATGAATTGGCATGCGTCCGTGGGTGTCTGGATCCTGCTGCCGCTGTTGTTCCTGTCCGCCACCGGCATGACCTGGTCCACCTATGCGGGCGAGAACATCGCGAAGCTGCGCGAGGACCTCAGCTGGACGAAGCCGACGGTCAGCGCCAAGCTGCCCGGCTCGGCCGGTCCGGAGGTCTCCGCGGGCGGCGATCATGCCGGACACGGCGGCGGTCACCAGATGGGCGCACCGGTCCCTGCGGATCGCGTCGCCCAGATCGACAAGGTATACGCGGTCGCGCGCGGACACGGCCTGGAAGGGGCGCTGGAGATCAGCGTTCCGGCCGAGGACGGCACCGCGTTCGTCGCGCAGGAACGGCGGCTGTCCGGGGTCTACACGCAGGATACGGTCGCGGTCGACGGCCGCACCGGCGATGTCACCGCCACCCTCCGATACGCCGACTGGCCGTTCATCGCCCAGCTTGCCAACTGGGGAATCCAACTGCACATGGGCCTGCTGTTCGGGCTCGCCAACCAACTCCTGCTGCTGGTGACGATGATCGGCCTGATCACGGTGATCGTGCGTGGCTATCTGATGTGGTGGCGGCGACGTCCCACCAAGGCGGACAAGCGTTTCGCGGTCGGCAAGCCACCGCGCCGCGGCACGCTGCGCCGGACGCCGCTGTACATCACGGTGCCGCTGATCGCGGTCGCCGCGGCGATCGGCTGGTTCGCGCCGCTGATCGGGATCAGCCTGCTGGGCTTCCTGGTGGTGGATATCGTCGTCGGGGTGGTACAGCGCGCACGCGCTACTGCCTGAGCCACAACAACTTTCGCCGACGGAACCACGTCGGCCGCACAAAGTAACCGCCTGATTCGAGCCTTCGCCGAAATGAGGGGGCGAGGGCCCGAATACCCAATTTCACTGCCATTCCCCGCTGTTCCCGAAATTGGCCGGGAGAGCGGTGGCCCGGTACCGGATGAGCTTGCGCCACATACGGATCGGACGGCGCGAGGGGAACCTGGTGCCCGCGTGAATCGTCCGGTCTCCCGTAGGGAGACCGGGCTCTCGCACGGTGTACGCCGAGCCGGTTACTCGGTGGCCTCGGGGGTCGTGTCGGCCTCGGTCTTGTGGACCAGCTCCTTGACCGGGCGCAACCAGACCCAGGCGAGGAAGACGAGGGCGACGACGATCATGGCGATCCCGGCCCACAGGTTGGTGTTCCAGCCGCCGGAGCGTGCGAGGTCCTCGTCGCTGTGGCTCACCAGGCCGGTGACCACCAGGATGACGCCGTAGAGACCGAGCAGCGCGCCGACGATGGTGCGAATGTCGAAAAGCATTGGTCACTTCCTTATCCGACGAGGATATTGAGCACGATCACGATCGCCAGGGCGATACCGGCCAGCAGCACGGGGCGCTGGTACCACGGCAGCGAGGCCGCGTCCGGATCGTTCAGCTGGGCCTTCGGCGTCTCCGAGTAGACCAGGCCCACCAGCTCCGCGGCCGGTTTGGGAGCCGTCACCTGGGTGACGATCACGCTCAGCACGATGTCCACCACAAACGCCACACCGGCGGCGAGGAAGCTGGACCCCTGGCCGGACAGGTGGAACACCTCGGTCTGGTGCAGGATGAAAACCACCACCGCGGACAGCGTTCCGAACACCAGGCCGACCCAACCGGCCGTCGGTGTCATCCGCTTCCAGAACATGCCGAGGATGAACGTCGCGAACAGCGGCGCGTTGAAGAAGCTGAACAGCGTCTGCAGGTAGTCCATCATGTTCGAGAAGTTCCCGGCGATGAACGCGGTGAAGATCGCGATGACGGTGGCGCCCACCGTGGCCAGCCGCCCGACGGTCAGGTAGTAGCCGTCCGGTTTCTCCTTGACCACGTACTGCTGCCACAGGTCGTAGCTGAACACCGTGTTGAACGCGGAGATGTTGGCCGCCATACCGGCCATGAACGCCGCCAGCAGACCCGCCAGCGCGACGCCGAGCAGACCGTTGGGCAGGACGGCCTTCATCAGATACAGCAGGGCCTGGTTGTAGGTGACATCGCCCTGCCCGGTCGCCTTGTACTCGACCACCTGCGGCACCAGCACCGCGCTGATCATGCCGGGGATCACGACGATGAACGGAATGAACATCTTCGGGTAGGCGCCGATGATCGGGGTGCGGCGGGCGGCGGAGATCGAATGCGTCGCCAGCGCGCGCTGTACCTCGACGAAGTTGGTGGTCCAGTAGCCGAACGACAGTACGAAGCCCAGGCCGAACACGATGCCGAACACCGACATGATGTTGTTGCCGAATCCGCTGAGCTCGTTGCCCGGCCAGGAATGGATCTGTTCCGCGCCGCCCGGCGTCGCGCTCACCTTGTCCACCAGCCCGCCCCAGCCGCCGACGCGGTTGAGGCCGACCAGGGTCAGCGGCAGCAGGGCGGCCACGATGACGAAGAACTGCAACACCTCGTTGTAGATCGCCGCCGACAATCCGCCGAGGGTGATGTAGGACAGCACGATCACCGCGGCGACGATCACCGACACCCACAGCGGCCAGCCCAGCAGCACGTTCAGGATCGAACCCAGCAGATACAGGTTCACCCCGGCGATGAGCACCTGGGCGATCGCGAAACTGAGAGCGTTCACGAGGTGTGCCCCGGTGCCGAAGCGGCGGCGCATGAACTCGGGCACGCTGCGCACCTTGGAGCCGTAGTAGAACGGCATCATCACCACGCCGAGGAACAGCATGGCGGGCACCGCGCCGATCCAGAAGTAGTGCATGGTCGGCATGCCATACTGCGCGCCGTTGGCCGACATGCCCATGATCTCCACCGCGCCGAGATTGGCGGAGATGAAGGCCAGGCCGGTGACCCAGGCCGGTAGCGAACGCCCGGACAGGAAAAAGTCGATACTCGACGACACCCGCTGCCGCGCCAGCAGCCCGATGCCGAGAACGAAGACGAAATACAGTGCGACCAGGGCGTAGTCGACGGGCGCGGCATCCAGGCGTAGCTGGGTGCCCTCGGCCAGAACCGAGTGTGCGGCATCCCCCGCGAGCACCGAATCGAACACGCCTGGCGGCTCAGCAGCGGGCGGCATAAAGCTCTCCTGTCGATGGGGTCATCGGATGACCAACCGGCCGAACCCGGATACTAGCGTCTTGTTAGCGCTCACAGGGGTAGTTTTGTCCGACCCGTCATGCTGTGTCTCGAGAGCATCGAACGGCCCGCCGGTTTCGCCGCCGCCATAGCCGCGGCGACGAAACCGAGGGCGGATCAGGTGTCGCGGCCTAACCGGCCAGATCGTCCAGGACGCGCCGGGCCTGTTCGAGTTCCGCCTGCAGCTGTTCCACCTTGGCGCGCTGGCTGCTGCGGACCGACTCGAGCACCGAATCGACCACCTCGGCCACCTCGGGATGCAGGAGCTTCGCCGCCTGGGCGACCGTCGCGCCCGGGACCGACAGGCCGCGCGTGCGCTTCTTGCCGTGCACCACCTCGACGGTCCACTCGCCGTCGGCGGTGCCGGACAGGGTCACCGTCACCTCCGGGCTCGTCTTGGATTTGCGGGCGGCGGCACTCTTCTGCGGCTTCGCCGGGCCCGGTGCGGGTTTGGCCGCGGGCTTGGGCGCCGGGTTGTCGGCGACGGGCGCCGGTTGCGGAGCCGAACCCTGCTCGGCGACAGCGGGTTTCACCGGCTCGGGATTCGGTGGCGCCGGGTTCACGGTCGACGGCATGCTCACTGCGGTGTCCTTCCTTCTAGCCGTGGTCTTCTTCGCGGTCTGCTTCGTCGCGGCCGGTGCCGCGGTGCGCCGGGCCGGTTTGGTCAGCGTCACCTCGGTCGGCGAGAACGACAGTTCATCCTTGGATCCGGTGGGCCGCACCTGCAGGAAATCGCCCTCGGCGGGATCACCGAGCGCGACCACCTTGCCCGAGCGGCCCTCCGGCACACCGACCGCGGCCGCGGTGAACCACACCATCGGCGGCCGACCGGCCGCGATGTCCGCGGCGATCTGCCGAATCTCGATGTCGGACAAAGGTTGCGGCTTGGTTCGACGGGACGACATGGTGCTCTCCGGGCGGTTCGTGGACGTGTGCGTGCCACGAGCATGCCCCATGACACCGACAAGTCCACATCGTCCGGCCGCACCGAGCGAGCCTACGCGAACCGGCAAATCTTGAGCTACAACCAGGTTCCCGCCCGGCCCGCCGATCTCGACCGACCGCGAGAATCGTATGCGTTCGCTGCGCTGCGCGGTGACAGTTGGCGAGATTGCCCGCGACGGAAGCACGGCCGAGCAAGGGCCGCGAACCGCCTTTGCGCATCCGGACAGCAACAATCAGCGACGGGAGACGGTCCGGCCCCCACTCAGGCCGCGTGGCTCACATGCTTCGCCGACTCGCCGATCACCGCGTTCTGCTCGCCGACCAGCCGCCGCAGGAACGCCTCCTGCTCGCGGCGGCCCCGGGCGGCGGCGCGTCCGGGCCCGCCGGGCAGCTGGGCCGCGGCACTTCTGGTGAGGTTCACCGGGATCCGCAGCAGCGGGTACCAGGGTGGCATGTACGCCGGGAGGCCGAGGCTGCGCATGGCCCTCGGGCCGAGGAACGTGCTCGCGATCGACAGATGCTGCGCCCGGGCGATGCGGCCGCGCAGTGCGGGCAGATTGTGGAAGTGCCAGCCGAGCGGTTCGTCACCCATCGGCAACGCCAGTTGCGCCGTGGTCTCGTCCGGATTGGTGATCGCGCACATGCAGTGGTAGAGCACGCGCACCGCATCGCGGAATCCGTTGGGCAGCCACTCCTCCCGAACCCCGATCAGCCAGCCGACGTACCGGGTGAGGTGCGCGGCGGCGTCGGCGTCGGCCGGAGTCGGCACGATGCCCATCGGCATGGCCCCGACCATCGGGGCGATCAGCGCGCCGACGAGCGTGGCCGCCATATCGGTCTGATTGATCGGCACGCCCCACTCCTCGGCGTCCCAGTCCGGCATGGCCGCCACGTGCCGCCGCACGAACGCGTGGATGAGCCGGACGTGGATCGTGGAACGGTATCCGGCGCCCAGCGGCCGCATGCCGCCGTCGGAGGTGACGTCGAGCGCCCACTGCAGGGTCTCGGCGAAACGCTTGGCCGGGCCCTTCTCCAGCGCGCCCGTGCGTATCAGGGTCTTGTTGAATCCGGATGCCAGGTAGCCGCCGAGCAGCGAGACGTCGCGGGCGATGTACAGGCCGTCGGTGCCGCCCGCCCGGAACACCTGCTCCGCCCGCCGGATCTTGTCCCAATCCACCCATTCCGGAACGGCCTCGTAGCGAACGAAGAACTCCCGCAACGGTTCCGGCGCGTTCGGCACGCTCGCGATGCCCTCGCGCAGGGCGCGTTCGAACAGCGGGCGCGTGCGGTCGCTGCTCTCGGCGTACATCCAGTCGACGACCCGGTCCATGGGCTCGTCGGCGACCAGCAGCGATTCCCCGAGCTCGCGCCACTGCTCCGGAGACGGTTTGCCGATACCCATCAGCAGCGCGAACGGGCGCAGCCCCGGGACCTTGCGCGGTGTGTCGGGATGCCGGCGCGGCACAGTCGGGCTCATCGCTGCTCTCCTTCGAGCTGACGCCAGGGACAACGCGGAAACGTCTCGTGAAACAATGTACTTACTTTTCTCTCATTGCGTCAAGGGTTCCCAGCCGTGCACAGCGCCCGCACAGCCGGTAGTCTGCGGTTTTCATGAGGAGTTCGGTGGTAGGACCGGCGATCGTGCGCCGGACGCCGGGGCGCTCCGGACCAGGCCGATGAGTGCGTCGCATATGCCCGCGCTGCGTGACGAACGACAGGCGCTGCTGGGCTTTCTGCGCGGATCTGAGCGAGGCCGACCTGGCCGCGCCGAGTGCGGCGCCGGGCTGGTCGGTCGCCGACGTGTTCCTCCATCTCACCGCCACCGCCCGGGCGCTGGTGACGCCGACGGCCCTCGCGCTGATGACGACCCGGGACATCGAGCGACTCAACGAGCGGCTGGTCGACGAGAGGCGCTCCCACACAACGAAACACGTGCTGCGCGACCTCACCGCCTGGACGGGACGCGGCTGCGCGGCCCTGACCTTGCTGACCGCGCCCGGGCTCGGCGGAGTTCGCCTGCCCGTGGGCGAATTGGGTTGGTACCCCTTGGATCTCGTGCCCGCGATGCTCGTATTCGACTGGCATACGCACCTGCGCCACGACATCGCGACCGCACTCGACCGGCCGGTCCCGCCCACCGATCCCCGGCGGATGGCCGCGGTGCTGACCTGGCTGACGACCCTGCTGGAGCGTTCCCATCGCCAGCCCCTGAGCTGGCTCGAGGCGCCGGTCGCACTCACCCTCACCGGGCCGGGCGGGGGCACCTGGCGCATCGACCCGCGGGGCGGCCGGATCCGGGTGCGCCCGGCCCCCGCCGCCGGCGCGGCGGCCCACATCGCCGCGCTCGCACTGGAATTCCCGCAGTGGAGCACCCACCGACTGCCCTGGCGAACCTGCGCGGTAGCCGTGACCGGCGACGCCGAACTCGGCACGCGGGTATTGGACGCGATCGAACTGGTTTGAGCCGCCGGTCAGTCGGCCCGCGCAGCGCCCATTTCCTGCTCGACGGCCGCGGCGAAGGTATCCACATCGTCCGCGGTGGTGTCGAACGCGCACATCCACCGCACCTCGCCGGTGTCCTCGTCCCAGACATGGAAGGGGAACCGCCGCTGCAGCCGGGCGGTGACATCCGGTGGGAGAACGGCGAATACGGCATTGGACTGCACCGGCTGCGCGAGCTTGACCCCCTCGACGCGTCCGACGGTCTCGGCCAGGCGCGCGGCCATGGCGTTGGCGTGGGCGGCGTTGCGCAACCACAGATCGCCGCCGAGCAGCGCCTCGAACTGCACCGACAGGAACCGCATCTTCGACGCCAGCTGCGTGGACAGCATGCGCAGATACTCGAGGTCGTGGACGCGATCCGGGGAGAGCACGACCACGGCCTCCCCGAGCATCAGGCCGTTCTTCGTTCCGCCGAAGGACAGGATGTCCACGCCGACATCGGTGGTGAACGCGCGCAGCGGTACACCGAGCGCGGCCGCCGCATTGCACAGCCGGGCGCCGTCCACGTGCACGAGCATGCCCAGATCGTGTGCGTGATCGCAGATCGCGCGGATCTCATCGATCGAATAGCAGGTCCCCGTCTCGGTGGTCTGCGTGATCGAGACGGCCAGCGGCTGGGCGCGATGCTCGTTACCTCGCCCCCAGGCCTGCCGGTCGACGAGTTCCGGGGTGAGCTTGCCGTCCGGGGCGGCGACCGGATAGATCTTGATTCCCGCGACCTTCTCCGCGGCGCCGCATTCGTCGGAGTTGACGTGCGCGGACTCGGCCGTGATCACCGCACCCCAGCGGGGCAGCAGCGCTTGCAGCGCAACGACATTGGCGCCCGTGCCGGTACACACCGGGAACACGCGGGCCTGCTCGCCGAAATGACGGATGAAGAGCTGCCGCAGCGCGGTGGTGTATTCGTCGGTGCCATAGGACCTTTGATGACCGCCGTTGGCCACCGCCAGTGCCGCCAGCACCTCCGGGTGGATGCCTGCCCAGTTGTCGCTGGCGAAGCCGCGCACGGTCGCATCGTGCCGGCGAATGGCGTCCGTCACCGATTCATCACCTCACCTCGGAGAATCTGCTCACCCGCCCCACGGTAACGCGGCCCGGGAGCGACAGCCCAGCCGCTGCGCCGCGATGTCGAGATCCTTGTCGCCGCGACCCGACAGGCACAGCAGCACCACCGAATCGGGCGGCAGTTCACCGCGATCGGCCAGCTCCAGCAGATATCCGACGGTGTGGGCGGATTCGAGCGCGGCGATGATGCCCTCGCTGCGCGTGAGGGCGCGCATCCCGCGCAGCGCGGCGTCGTCGGTGGCCGTGCGGTAGGCGACGCGGCCGGTGTCCTTGAGGTGGCTGAGTTCCGGCCCGACACCCGGATAGTCCAAACCCGCCGCGATGCTGTGTGTTCGCGCGATCTGGCCGTCCTCGTCCTGCAGCATGTAGCTGAACGCGCCGTCGATCTCACCGGGCGTACCGGAGCTCAATGTTGCCGCGTGCCAGCCTGTCTCGGTCCCGTGGCCCGCCGCCTCCACGCCGATCAAGCGCACCTGCGGATCATCGAGGAAGGGATGGAACATGCCGATGGCATTGCTGCCGCCGCCCACGCACGCGACCACGTAATCCGGCAGCCGCCCTTCGGATTTCAGCACCTGCGCCCGGGCCTCGTACCCGATCACCGTCTGGAAGTCCCGGACGATCCGCGGATACGGCGCGGGTCCCGCCGCCGTGCCGAACGCGTAATGGGTGGTGTCGACATTGGTCACCCAGTCCCGGACCGATTCGCTGACCGCGTCCTTGAGCCGGCGCCGACCGGTGTGCACCGCCCGGACCTCCGCCCCCAGCAGGTGCATTCGCACGACATTGGAGGACTGCCGTCGCATGTCGTGCGCGCCCATGTAGATCGTGCACGACATATCCAGCATCGCGCACACCGTCGCCACCGCGACGCCGTGCTGACCCGCGCCCGTCTCCGCGACGATCCGGGACTTGCCCATCCGCCGCGCCAGCAGCACCTGCCCCAGCGCACTGTTGATCTTGTGGGCGCCCGTGTGCGCCATGTCCTCGCGCTTCAGGTAGACCCGAACGCCCGGCACCGCAAGCGATTCCGCGAGGCGGGGCGCGCTGTGCAGCAGCGTCGGGCGGCCGACGCGGTCGCGCAGCAACTCCCCGAGCTCGTGGGTGAATCGCGGGTCGGCCTGCGCCTGCCGGTACGCCAGGTCGAGTTGGGTCAGCGCGGCCATCAGTCCCTCGGGCACGTACCGGCCACCGAATCTACCGAATCTGCCCTGCTCATCCGGGAAAACCGCGGAGTCGTAGACACCGCCGGCCAAGCCGTAATCAATAACCATCAGTACCAACGCGTTTCACTCACCGGACTCACATGTGCATCCTGTCTTACTCGGGCAAGCGGAGTAATGCCTATTGGCAACGAAATAGTTAACGATTTGTTAGCGAACCTACGTGGGATCACCGAGATTCGGCGCCTCGCCCGGCGGCCCGGACTGGCCGTGCGGCGCCCAGGTTCACGGCGCACTGGTTGCCCTGCGCTCCGGACGCCAAGGTGGTCGTCATGACGCACAGCGACGCACGTTTCGACAACAAGATCGCCCTCGTGACCGGCGGTTCCAGCGGTATGGGCCTGGCCGCCGCCCGGCGGCTGCTCGAGGAGGGGGCGCAGGTGGTCGTCACCGGGCGCGACAAGTCCCGGCTGGACGCGGCCGTCGAGGCCTGGGCGGCGGCGACCGTGTCCTGGCCGTCGCCGGGGACGCTTCGGACATCGCCGACCTGGAGGCCCTGACCGAGACCGTCCGGGCGCGCCATGGTCGGCTCGATGTGGTGTTCGCCAACGCCGGCGTGGCCTCGTTCGGGCCGACCGCCGAGGTCACCGAGGCTGAATTCGACCGCCTCGTGGAGATCAACTTCAAGGGCGTGTACTTCACGATCCAGAAGGCCCTCCCACTGCTCGCCGAGCGCGCCGCGATCGTGCTCAACGCCTCGTGGACGCCGCACCGCGGTCTGCCGGGCGGCTCGCTGTATTCCGCGACGACGACAACATCCCGGCCGAGGCGCACTCCGGGGTCCTGGCGCAGATCGCCGCCGGTCGATTCGGCACCGCCGAGGACGTCGCGGACGCGGTGGCGTTCCTCGCCTCCGGCGAGGCCGGGTATGTCGACGGCCAGGACTTGGTCATCGACGGCGGGCTGGTCGCCGCGATACCGGCCTGAGGGAGGCGCCGTCGTCGCACAGTCGGCGCGGGAGCGCGCGGGGTGCGGGGCGGGGCCTACGTGGCCGGGGCGGGCGCGTTGGCCGCGCAGATGTAGGCCACGGCCTGGTGTAGGTCCGGGAAGACGCGGTGGGCCAGTTTCCGGGTTTCGGGGGTGGGGGCGACCAGGTCGGGGATCAGCAGGCAGCGCAGCCCCGCGGCGTGCGCCGCACGCAGGCCGTTCGGCGAATCCTCCAGTGCCAGTACATGTTCCGGGTCGGCGCCCAGGGCCGCGACCGCGGTCAGGTACGGCTCGGGGTGCGGCTTGCCGCGGGTCACGTCCTGACGGGTCACCACCGCGTCGAACCGGCCCGCGATCCCGGCCACCCGCAGGTGGTGGTCGGTGCGCTCGCGTCCCGAGGAGGTCGCGATCGCGCGCGGGATCGTCTGGGAGTCGAGTTCGTCCAGCATTTCGGCCACGCCCGGTTTGACGGTCAGGCGGCCGTCGTCGACGAACCGGGAGAGCGTGGCCTCGTGGGTCGCGAAGAAATCGTCGACGGGAAATCCGGGGCCGTAGGCGGCGACGGCGAGTTCGCGACAGCGGTCGGCCGGTTGCCCGATCATGCCGCGGCAGAATTCCAGTGGCAGATCGTGCCCCAGCTGCTCCCCGGAGCTGATCAGCGATTCGATCGCCAGTCGCTCGGAGTCCAGCAGCAGCCCGTCCATATCGAAAACCACCGCGCGAACCGGTCTGTCGGCACTCACCTCGTACTCCCTTCGAATTCCGGCAGCAGCCGCCGCCGCACCACCTCCGGCGCGCCGTCGCTGCCGACAATCCGGTCGCGGAGCGGTTGCCCGTGAGCTTGCGCACACCGCGCGGGGCACGGACACGGCCGAGTCTGTTGCTCACGAATAACTGCCTTGTCTAAAGATCTGGCTATCCTGGGGTCGTGAGCTCAGCGACGACACCCACCGGCAAGCGAACCATCGGGCTGATCTGGGCGCAGACTCGCGATCGCGTCATCGGCGCGGACGGCACGGTGCCCTGGAATATTCCGGAAGATCTGCAGCACTTCCAGGACATCATCACCGGTCACATCGTCATCATGGGACGCCGGACGTGGGATGCGCTGCCCGAGCAGGCCCGGACCGACCCGGACCGGCGAACCATCGTCCTCACCCACGATCCCCGGTGGTTCGCCGAGGGCGCCGAGCGCGCCGGCTCGATGGAGGAGGCGCTGACGCTCTCCGACCCCGACGAGGTGTGGGTGATCGGCGGCGGCGAGACCTTCCGCGCGGCCCTGCCCTACGCGACGGTGATCTCGGTGACCGAGGTGACCACCGACGTCGAGGGCGACGTCTACGCCCCCGAGATCTCCGGCGACTACCTCATGGCCTTCACCACCGGCCTGGAAAGATCGTCCAACGGCAAGGACTCCTACGTTTTCCGCAGCTACGCCCGCAAATAGCGCGAACGCGCCCGACGGGGGAAATAAGCGGAAATGGTCTCCGTTTTTGATGGGGATAGTATATGGAGAACATCTCCGCTTATGTGAGACCGAGCGGAGAATCCATCCGTTTTTCCAGTGGAGGATTCGTGGACGCACCGCCGACAGCGACGCCGACGGGACGGCCGATGCGGGCCGACGCACGCCGCAACTACGAGCGCATCGTCGACTGCGCGCGCGAGGCCTTCGCCGAGCACGGCCCTGAGGCCCCGCTGGACGATATCGCCCGCCGCGCCGGCGTCGGGCCGGGGACGCTCTACCGCCACTTCCCCAACCGCGACGCGCTCATCGAGGCCGTCTATCGCTCCAGCATCGAGACGCTGGCCGCGCGCGCTCACGAACTCATCGAAACCCTCTCCCCCGCAGAGGCTTTGGCGGAATGGTTCCGCATGCAGGTCGAGTTCGTCATGGACAAGCGCAGTCTCGCGGCCACCCTGAAGGCCGCGATCGACCGCGGCTCGGAGACCTTCCTGCTCTGCTCGACGCTGATCACCGAGGCGGCGGCGGCCGTGCTGGAGACCGCGCGGGGCGCGGGACTGGCCGGCGCGGATATCGAACCGCGGGACCTGCTGCGCCTGGGCCACGGCATCGGCGTCGCGTGCGAGAAGGCGCCGGACGCCGCCCCGCGCCTGATCGCGGTGGCCTTGGCCGGTCTGCGCGCCACACCCACCTGAGGCCCGACACGAACGCGCTCCTGCCGCGGGCATGGGGCCTGCTCTGAGCGGCGGCCCGCGCCGCTCGACAAGCATGCGCACTCGGCAGCATGGCAGTATCGAGTTGCTGATCGTTAACCCTTCCAGTCCGCCGAGCAACTCGCACAGGATGGTGACAGTGGAGCCCATCGACCAGCCGCGCTCGGACGCCGCCGAGATGTGGGGCATGCCCGACCTGCTGATCTGCGCTATCTGCGCGGCCGCCTTCGGGATCACCCTGGCCTGGTTTCTGCTCTGGGCGGCGCACCTGGTGGTGATGATCGCGGCCACCTTCCTGTGGGTGTGGCGATCGCGGCGGCGGCAACCCGCCCGACCTACGGTCGCGTGATGACCTCCGACACCGACGACGAGAACACCGAGATCGACTATCGCTTCACCCTGGCCGACGAGCGGACGTTCCTGGCCTGGATACGCACCGCGCTGGGGCTGCTCGCGGGCGGCGTCGCGGTGCACACGCTGGTGCAGCCGTTCCATCACACCGGACTGCGGCGGGCCCTGGCACTGAGCTGCATCGTGCTCGCGGTGGTGCTGTCGGTCGGCGCCTACACGCACTGGCGCGACGTCCAGCGCCGGATGCGGCGCGGCGAGCCCCTCGCCAACACCGTGATGGTGCCCTTGCTCGCCGTGGGCATCGCGGCCGTGTCCGTGCTGGCCGCGGTGGCGGTGCTGTACCGATGACCGCGCCGACACTCGCCGCCGAGCGTACGGCCCTGGCGTGGCGCCGCACCGCCGTCGGCGCAATGGGCACGGCCGCCCTGTTCATCCACGCGGCCGTCGAGAACGGCTGGCGGGCCGGGGCGGTGGCGCCGATGGCAGCGGCGGTCACGCTGCTCGTGGTCGCCGCGGTGAGCTTTCTGCGCAATCGTTCACTGCAACACGGACATGGGGCCCACGGCCGCCAGGTGGTCACGATCACGACGGCGGCCGTCATCGCCGTCGCACTGGTGGCGACGGCGATCGCGAGCACCGATCCCATTATCTGACAGGCGATTCCAGGTTTTCCGGCACACGGTTCGCCGCCCCAGGTAGAAGGTAGTAAGTGGGTACGACGACAGACCCAGCAGCTACTTCGTCGAACAGCAGCAGCGGGTGACCGCCGAGCGGCCGTTCTCCGACACCACCGATCGGGCCGACGCGGACCGCGGGTCTATCGCGGCGCTGGAGCCGGGCGTGGTGACCGACGCCGACGGAAACATGTTGTGGGACAGCGATTCCTACTCGTTCCGGGGGGCGGTTGTCCGGCGACGGTGAATCCCAGCCGGTGGCGGTATCCGGGGCGATCACCATCGACGGCGACGCGCAGAGCTTCACGCGCCTGGTGGGCCTGTTCGACGAGCCGGACCCGGACTTCGCCATCGTCACGCCCTGATCACGCCCGCGCACCCCCGCACGAGCTACAGCGGGTGCGTGAACATGCAGGGGTGCGTGGGCTGGGGGTGACGGGCCACGAAGTCCGCGCACTCGCCGCACTCGGCGATTATGGGGTGGGCGCAGGTGAGGATGTGGGCCAGGAAGCGGTCGGTGGCCCGCAGGAGGTCCATGTGCTCGTGGATCTCGGAACGTTTGCGGGCGATCAGCGCGACGCGGACGTCGTGGCCGCTCTGTGCGAGGTCGCGGATCTGGCTCAGCGACAGCCCGGTGTGCTGCAGGGTCCGGATCATTCGCGCGAAATTCAAGGTCTGCTCGTCGTAGGTGCGGTGGCCCGAGGGGCTGCGGGGCGGGGCGAGCAGGCCCACCGATTCCCAGTGCCGCAGCACGTGCGCGGCGATGCCCAAGGCGGCTGCGGCGTCGCCGATCTTCAGGCCTGCCACGGTTGTCACGAATCTCCCCTTTACTTCACGTGGACATGAAGTTCTACGGTGCCACCGATGCTAGCGGCGCACGGGCCGCCGGGCGAATCGGGAACGGAGTACTACGTGTCAGATCCGGTGCGGACACCGAGCGTGTTCGAATGCTGCTCCGCGGCAGTGGGTTTCGTGTACGGCCTGGCTCGCCCGCGGCGGCGTGACGAGCGGCTGCTGCGGTCGATCACGGATGCGGGCCTACCCACCCCGTGCCGCACGGTGACCGTGACCGCGCTGCCGCAGGTCCCGCGGCCGGTGCCGACCGTGGCGATCGTGGAGGGCGCCTTCGCGCCCCGGCGGATCGCCAGTGCCATGACGTCGTTCGTGGTCGAACATCCGGAGGCGACGTTCCTCGTCGACCCGAGCGTCTGCGCCGATGTCGAACACCGCGCGATCGCGCAGCTCCCCGCGGTGCTGCGGGCCGCCGTGCGCCCGTCCGCGGCCACCCTCGCCACGATCGACGCGCTGCGGGCGGGGCCGGACCTGCCGCGCCCGGACTTCGCGCTGCCCACGCACGCGCACTGGGACCACGTGTGCGGACTGCTTGACATGCCCGGCATGCCGGTGCACCTGCATCGCGTCGAGCGCCAGTGGGTGACCGCCGGACCGATCGCGCCCGTGGGCGGGGTCCGGGATTCGCTGCGCGACCGCCCGACCGTCGAATACGAGCTGGACGGACCGCCAGTACTCACCTTCACCCGCAGCCGCGACCTGTTCGGCGACGGCTCGGTGATACTGGTGGATCTCGCTGGGCACACCCCGGGCAGCGTCGGGATTCTCCTGCATACGCGGCAGGGCTGGGTGCTGCTGGCCGGTGACGCCGCCTGGCATCATCGCCAGATCGACACCATTCGCCAGAAGGCAAGCTTCCCAGGTAATTTCGCCGATACCGACCGCGACGCCACCTTCCGGACGCTGCACCGCCTGCACCTGGCCCGGCACACCGTGAGGATCGTCCCGACCCACGATCACGACGCGAGCAGCCGGTTGGGTGCGAGCCACGAGCGGATCACTCCTGAGACGCCCGAAGCCTATTGAGAAAAGCCTGGGGCACAGCGCCGTTCACCGCGTGGTCGCCGAGTACCGCGGCCTTGTAGACCGCCGGGTTGTGCGAGGAGACGGTGCGGGCGTTGCGCCAGTGGCGATCCAGGCCGAGTCGTGTCCGCAAGGCGCTGGCGCTGCCCGCGTCGAAGAACCGCCAGGCGGCCGCGCCGACCAGTTCGGTATTCGCCACCTGTGTCGCGGCCGAGTCCAACAACGCCCGTTCCGCGCGCTCCGGCGAGGACTCGTCGTGGAACGCGTCGAGGGCGTCGGCCAGCAGCAGCACGTTCGCCCGCGTCGAGTACGCCTTGCTCCGCACCTCCCCCACGATCTGCAACACCTGGGGGTCCGCGGTCGGCTCCGGCGTGGACGCCAGCGGATACGAGCGGGTGCGTCCCCGGACCAGCTCGGCGACGTCGTGGGCGACGGCGCGGGCGATCCCGGCCTGGGTGGCCGAGTGCACGAACTGATAGAAGGCCTCCATGTAGTCGTTGGTCAGCGAATTGCGATGGTGCAGTAGGTAATCCGGATCGACGCGCACGGATTCGAAGATCGCGGTGCCGCTCGCGGTCAGCCGCTGCCCGAAGCCGTCCCAGTCATCGATGACCGTCACGCCCTCGCTGCGCCGGGGAACGATCGCCGAGACGGGTTCGCCGTCCACGGACACCAGCACATTGAGCCAATCCGCGTAGAGGCTGCCGGTGGTGTAGTACTTGCGGCCCGACAGCAGATAGTGGTCACCTTCGCGCGCGAGCGAGGTGGCCAGTGTCGTCAGGTTCGGGGTGGTCAGCTCGGCCCCGGCCGGGCCGAAGAAAGCCCCGGCCGCGGCCGCGCGCAGCAGGGCGTCGCGGGCGGTGCCCGGCGCCGCGAACCGCAGGATCTCGGTGAGCCCGAGGTGGCCTCGGAATATCTGCGCCAGATTGGAATCACCGGCCGCGATGTCGATGAGGGCCTCGGCCAGGGTGCGCACCGACGCGCCGGAACCACCGTACTCGACCGGCACCCGCAGCGCACCGACCCCGGCGGACAGCAGTTGCGACCGCGGCGATGGCCTCCCGGCGGCCCCGGATATCGTCCACTGCGACCATCGGCACTCCGTTCCTCGGCGACGCTGTACTCGAACCGCTGTATTCGAAACCGCCGCCCCACGGCACAACAGGTATCCGCTCGCGCTGGTCGAAATTGTTTACAGCCCAGCCACTCTCCCGCACCATGGCCTGCGGACCACGGGGGTCTTTCGCCCATTTTTCTCCTCTACGAACGGATGTCGTTCGAATGTCTGATGTCGTTGCACCGGCCGCGTCGCTGTTTCGCCGCTCCGACGAGGTGCGTGATGCGCTCGCCCGGGGACGGCCGGTCGTCGCGCTCGAATCCAATGTGGTGGCGCACGGATTCCGCCGACCCGACAACGTCGCGATCGCCCACGAGGTCGAGCGCGCGGTGCGCGCCGGTGGCGCGGTGCCCGCCACCATCGCCATCCTGGACGGCCGGATCGTGGTCGGCACCGACGACCACGGTATCGAAGACTGGGTACCGCAACCGATGTCGCGAAGGTGACGGCGCGCGACATCGCGGTGGCGCTGGCGCGCGGCGGGCACAGGGCGACCTGACCGTCGGCGGTGTCCCGAAAAAGACTGTGAACAAGCGATTCTCGGCCGACAACGGGAGGCATACCCTATGACGACGAAGGTTCTCGAGAACGTATCGGACCTGCTCGACGATCGCACCCACCACATCGAGTTCAACGGCCACCTGACCAACCACGTCAAACACGCGGTGGTGGCACTGGCCGCGATCGGGGCCTCCGAGCAGTGGCCGGAATCCACTGTGGATCCCGGCCAAGAACGCGCCGGGATGACGAGGGCCGGTGCGCCGGGATGACGGGAGAGCCGATGTGCCGATTCGAGCGAGAACAGGATTCCTTGTGACCGAAGTGATTTCGAACGTACTGCAGGAGCAGTTGGACAAGCGGTACGGCGCCGGTGCGCTGTCCGCCGACGGCGTGGGCAACCCGACGCTCGAGGTGCTGCTGCGGCATCGCACTGTCCGCCATTACCTGCCGGGGACGGTGAGCGACACCGAGCTGCGGCTGATCCTCGCCGCGGCGCAGTCCGCCTCGACCTCGGCCAATTTCCAGTTCACCAGCGTGGTCGTCGTCGATGATCCGGCACTGCGAGACAGACTGGCCGAGCTGGCCGGTGGGCAGCAGCTGATCCGGGACGCCGCGGTGTTCCTGGTCTGGATCGCCGACTGGTCGCGCAATGTCGCGATCGCCACCGAACACGGCCACACCATCGAGGCCACCTCGTATCTCGACAGTGCGATCTCCAGCATCGTCGACGTCACCCTGTCGGCGCAGAACGCCGCCGTCGCCGCCGAATCGCTGGGCTACGGAATAACTTTCGTCGGCGCGCTGCGCAACAAAATCGACGCGGTCATCGAGGCGCTGGAGCTGCCCGAGTGGACCTTCCCCGTCTACGGGCTGGCCATCGGCGTCCCCGATCCGGCCGACCCCGCCGATATCAAGCCTCGCTACGGCCAGAGCGTGGTCGTGCATCGCAACACCTACACCCCGCCCACCGCCGCGGACGTCGACGACTACCTGGCCCGCATCAACACCTACTACCGCGAACAGGAACTCCCCGCCGACTGGGTGAAGAACCGCCTGGCGGGCCGCATCTCCACCAAGGAAAGCCTGCACGGACGGCAGCACATCCGAAAGACGTTCAACAACCAGGGCTTCCAGCTGCGGTAGGCGCGCGAGCCCCTACTTCCGCAGCCAGGTGTCGTGGAACTGCAGTCGGCCCGACGCCTCGAACTTCAAGTCCTGCACCGTATTCGATACGCCGATAGCCTGGGACAGCTCGATGGTCGGGATGTACAAACCGTTGTCGATGACCAGCTGCTGGGCCCGGCCGATCAGCTGCGCCCGGACCGCCGGATCAACCGCCTGCAGCTGGTCCGAGAGGGCCTGGTCCAGCGCGGGGATGGGGCCGCGCGCATTGAGATTGCGGTCGGCGAGCCCGAACTGGGTGCGCAGGATGTCGCCGTCGGCGCGGGTGAGATTGTAGTACAGCGAGTCGTAGTCCTTGCTGTTCTGCCGGGCCGTGTACTCCGCGTCGGCCGCCACTTCGAGCCGGGCGTCGACCCCGACCTTGCGCAGCTGCTGCTGAATCAACTCCAGGATCGCCTGATTTCCGGCGAACGCCCGCGAGAACAGCACCCCGAACGACAACCGGACACCGTCCTTGGCCCGAATGCCGTCGCTCCCCGGCGCCCATCCGGCTTGATCCAGGAGTCGGTTCGCCGCATCAGCGTCGTATCCGAGTTTGCCCGAGAGATCCACGTGCGCAGGAGTTTTCGACGACAGCGCGCTGTCGGCCGCCCGGAACTGCGGCCCGAGAACGGTATCCACCAGTTCCTGGCGGTCGACCGCCGTCTCCAGGGCGGCCCGCACGACCGGGTCCCGGAGCGGCCCGCGCGTGACATTGGGCTGAATCCCGAACGGCAGCCCCGGATTCGACGTGACCTGGACGGACCCGCCGGTGGCCTCGATCTGCGGGACATCCTGCGGCAGTGCGTCACTGATCGCGTCCAGCTGATCCGACGACAGGGTCCCGGACCGCACGCCGGACTCCGGAACCACCCGGAACTCGATTCGGTCCAGGTACGCCTCGCCCGGCTGCGCGAAAACAGCTGAGCCCCACGAGTATCCGGCACGTTTCGCCAGCGTGGCGGAGGCTCCCTGCCGGTATTCGGCGTAGGTGAACGGGCCGCTTCCGATATTGTCGCCCAGGCAGCGCTCGTCGGCCGATTTCGCCGTCGTGGCAGCGGCGAGGATGCCCAGTTGCGGGGTCGAGGTGGCCTGCAGGAACTGGGCGTTCGGGCGGTCGAACTCCACCCGCGCGGTCAGCGGGTCCGGTGTCGCCGTGCCGAGGTATCCCGCCAGGTAGCTGGCCGCCAGCGGCGACTTCGCCCCCGTGAGCGTGCGGACGATCGCGTCGAAATTCTGCCGCACCGACACGGCGGTCAGCGGCGTGCCGTCGCTGAAGGTCACGCCCGGCCGCAGGTGGAAGGTGAATGCCTTCGCGTCCGGACTCACCTCCCAGCTCTGCGCCAGCCACGGCGTGATCTCGCCGGTGTCCGGATGCTGATCGGTCAGCGAGTCGACGATCTGCCTTGTGACATACAGAGTCTGGTTGGTTCCCGCCTGGGCCGGATCGGAGCAGGTCGGTGCGAGCGACAGGCCGTAGCGCAGCGTGCCGCCCGGCCGCGGCGGTCCGGCCGGGCCCTCGGCGCCCGTGCCGGAGCCGCACGCGGCGAGCGTCGCGGCCGCCGCGACGGCGCCGAGCAGGGCCACTGGTCGTTTCATCGTGTTCTCCCGGTAGGTCACGGCTGTTTCTTCGGCAGGCCCGGCGGATTGATCTGCGGCGCCCGCACCGCCTCGCCCTGCAGGCCCCAGCGCGCGAGCAACTTCTGGTAGAGGCCCTGCTCGACGGCGTGCAGCAGCGCCTCGTGGACGGGCCCGATCAAGCCGTTGCCCTTGCGGGTCAGCACCGCGATCTCGGCCTGCAGCGCGTCACCGGCGCCGGAGTAGGTGGTGAGGATCTTCGTCTGCCCCGCGGTCGCGACGTGGTACACCGCGACCGGGTTGGGACCGAGGAAGCCGTCGATGCGGTGCGACGAGAGCGCCAGGTAGTAGTCGGTGGTCTGCTGGTAGTAGGCGATGTCGATCTTCGGCAGGCCCTCGGCGGCGTTCAGCTCGTTCCAATGCACCAGCAGCTGTTCCTGATTGGTACCGCTGCCGACGCCGATCCGCTTGCCCGCCAGCGATTTCCGGTCCTTGTATGCCCAATCGCTGTCCTTGGGCACCTCCAGCGCGACATTGTCGAGCCGGTAGGTGGCGAAGTCGTACTTCTCCTTGCGCTCCTCGGTGACGGTGACATTGGAGATGAACGCGTCCACCGCGCCGGAGTCGACGGCGACGAAGTTCTGCGCCCAGTCGGCGGAGCGCAGTTCCAGCCGCAGCCCGAGGATATCGGCGATCAGGGCGGCGAAGTCGACCTCGGAACCGATGTAGGTCCGGTCGTCGGAGGCGGTGAACCGCAATGGCGGCCCGGTGGTCGCGGACCCCGTGACGACCAGCGTGCCGCGGTCCCGGACGGCCTGCGGCAGCTTGGCCGCGATGGCGTCCACCTTCTCTGCGTGCACCCGGCCGGTCTGCTCGGGCGACAGGTCGAAGCTCCGGCCGTCGGCGGTGCGCACCTCGTTCTCGGGATCGTCGGTGCCGCACGCGCCCGCGAGCAGTGTGACGGTGAGCAGCGCGGCGGTCACCGCGCGGACACGTCCGCGACGACCGTTGCGGGCGAACAACATTGGATTTCCTTACTTCCGAACCGAGAGGCGCGAGCGGATACGCTCCGAGCGCACGAGCCAGGAGGCTGTGGTGACCGTAGGCGGAATCGATTGCGGTGTCTGCCCTCTCGATCGGGCTGAGCGCAATGCTTGCCGGAAGCGGACCGCCGCCGAACAATGAGTTTCGCTCACGCTGATCCTGTCCGATGGCACCGACGCCGCGGTGACGGACAATCCGATCATGACCACATCACTCCCGGTGAACTTCAAGCATGCCAAGGACATTCACGCCGGTGTCGATGTGCCGTTACTGCACGAGGCCGTGCACCCGGAGCGAACGCTGTGGTCCCCCGCCGAACTGCGCGAGCTGACCGGCACGGTCGCCGTCGAGCTGGCCACACCGCTGCTGGACCTCGTCCGGTTCGACACCGGGCAGCGCTGGTGGGCCCGGCTGGCCCTGACCATGGGCGTGGAACTCTGGCTGCTGTCGTGGGGGCCGGGGCAGGGCACCGAACCGCACGACCACGGCGGGGCGTCGGGCTCGTTCACCGTCACCATCGGCGAGCTGGACGAGGAGTTCCGGCATGCGGGCGGCCCGGTACGGCAGGCGCACTGGACGGCGGGCGACACGGTCGCGTTCGGCCCGCAGCGCGCACACTACCTGCGCAATCGCAGCAACCGCCCGGCCGCGTCGGTCCACGCCTACTCCCCACCGCTGCGCCCGGTCCGCGAATACCGGGACCTCACGGACTTCGCGGGCATATGAGAGGATGCACACGTCATGAGCGCCATCGATGACCGGCTGGCACAGGCCCGGTCCCAACTGATCCGCATCGACCCCCAGGACGCGGCGACGCTGCAGGCCGACGGCGCGCTCATCGTGGACATCCGCCCGCATGCCAACCGGGCGGACGAGGGCGAGATCCCCGGCTCGGTGGTGATGGAACGCATCCACCTGGACTGGCGACTGGACCCTACCGGCGACCACCGACTACCCGGCCTCACCCCGGAAACCCAGGTGATCATCGTCTGCAACGAGGGCTACGCATCCAGCCTGGCCGCCGCCGACGCCCACGGCCTCGGCCTCGCACACGCGACCGACCTCGTCGGCGGCTTCCGAGCATGGAAGGCAGCGGGCCTCCCCGTAGCCCCGGGCGGTTCCCCAGCCGTGCCGTAGATGACGAAACCCGTTGTTATATAAACGAACTACTAGTCGGTCGGCACAATGCCGAGGATGTGATCGTGAGATTCGTTGCCGCACTGAGGCAACGGGAGCCGTGCTGCCGCATCGTCGCGGTGATCATATGGACGAGACGGCGAGTGTTGAAATGACGGTCCACCCGGGCGGTTGTCGAATTATGTTCGATACTGTGGGTGTTGTGCGAAGATCCGACAGGGCAGATCAGTCGGGGCGATCGGTGCCGGAACCGGTCGTTCCGCTTGACGACGTCGATCGGGTGCTGCTGGACGAGTTGGCGCGGGACGGGCGGATGACGAACAATGCGCTGGCCGCCGCGGCGGGGATCGCGCCGTCGACCTGCTTGGGGCGGGTGCGAGCGCTGGTGGAGCGCGGGGTTATCCGGGGCTTTCACGCGGATATCGATCCGGCGGCGCTGGGCCGGAGCCTGCAGGCGATGGTGTCGGTGCGGGTGCAGGCCAATGCGCGCAAGCACCTCGCCGAGTTCGGCGAACAGCTGGCCGCCCTGGGCGAGGTGCTCAACGTATATTTCATCGCCGGGGCCGACGATTTTCTCGTGCACGTCGCCACCGCCGACACCGAGGGCCTGCGCATGTTCGTGCTGGAGAACCTGAGCGCCCATCCCGCCGTCGCCCGCACCGAGACGATCCTCATCTTCGAGCACGTGCGGCCCCGCATTCGTACCTCCGACCGAGGGCGCCCCGGGCCGCCGAGGCGGGCGGAGCGACAGGCGTAGGACGCCGATCGCCCGCGCCGCCCTTCGGCACGCTGCGATCAGAAGGCGCTGCCGGTACCGGGCAACCGGAAGCCGTTCCAGCCAGGGCCTCGGTCCCAGCCACGGTCCCGGTCCCAGCCACGGTCCCGATCCCAGTCACGGCCACGGTCACGGCCACGGTCGTTGCCCTTCCCGCGATCTCGCCCATGCCCCTTGCCGTGCACCTGTTCCACCTGCACGGAACCGGACTGCGCGACCGGCGCGACGTCCGCGGACGCGGGCCCGGCGAAGACAACGGCCGCACCGGCCGCCACCGCGACCGCCGTAACCGCACGTACCGCGACTCGCCGCGACCAGAACTCGGATTTCGTCATGGTGCACGCCCTTTCGATCTTTCTACTGTCTACGTACGTAGATAGTAGATAAGTCGACCGCGAGGAGCAACCGCGAGGGCGCCCGGATCTATGCCGCGGTCAACGCGCGGGCCGTGTAGCCGTGTGCGGCAGCGACGCTTTCGCTGAGCAGCATGCCCTGGTGGGTGCTGAGACCTTGCGCCAGGCCGGTATCGGCGGCCACGGCCTCCCGCCAGCCGCGGTCGGCCAGCGAAATCGCGTACGGCAGTGTGGCATTGGTGAGGGCGACGGTCGAGGTGTAGGGCACCGCGCCGGGCATGTTGGCGACGCAGTAGAACACCGACTCGTGCACCCGGTAGGTGGGTTCGGCGTGCGTGGTGGGACGCGAGTCGGCGAAACACCCGCCCTGGTCGATCGCGATGTCGACCAGCACCGAACCCGGCTTCATCTGTGCCACGAGGTCGTTGGAGATCAGCTTGGGCGCCTTCGCTCCCGGCACCAGGACCGCGCCGACCACCAGGTCGGCCTCCCGCACCGAGTTCTCCACCTCGTGCGCATTGGAGATGACCGTGCGCACCCGGCCCTGGTACTGCGCGTCCAGTTCGCGCAGCGGGGCGACGTTCAGATCCAGCACCGTGACGTCGGCGTGCATCCCGACCGCGATCGCGGCGGCGTTGCGGCCCGCCACCCCCGCGCCGATCACGACCACCTTCGCCGGGCGGGTGCCGGGCACCCCGCCCATCAGCACGCCGCGCCCGCCGCCGCTGCGCATCAGGTGATACGCCCCGGCCTGCGGCGCCAACCGGCCCGCGACCTCACTCATCGGCGCCAGCAGCGGCAGCGAGCCGTCGCGCCCGGTGACGGTCTCGTAGGCGATCGAGGTGATGCCCGAGCGCAGCAGCGCGTCGGTGCACTCCGCCGACGCGGCCAGGTGCAGATAGGTGAACAGCACCTGGTCCGCCCGCAGGCGCGAATACTCCTCGGCCACCGGCTCTTTCACCTTCAGCACGAGGTCGGCCACGCCCCAGACCTCGTCGGCCGAATCCAGCACGCGCGCACCGGCGAGGGTGTAGGCGTCGTCGTCGAAGGCCGATCCGGCGCCCGCGCCCGCCTCGACGAACACCTCGTGGCCGCGCGACACCAGCTCGCGCACCCCGGCGGGGGTGCCCGCCACCCGGTACTCGTGGTTCTTGACCTCGCGGGGAATTCCGATCTTCACCTGCACTCCTGTGGTTGCTGGTCGCGGTCGCGTCTGCTGGTCGCGGCCGTGGTTGCCGGTAGTGGCGATCCATGCCGATCGGGCCGGATCACTGGATGTAGAAAGTATGAAGAAACTTCGACCACTATTCTATTCCATTGAATATAATTCTCTATTGCGCCGGTATTTCCCTCGTATGGTCGAGATTCAGCGCCGAGAGCGTAGCGGCGCCGAAGGATCTTCGAACCGCGACGGCACGGCGTCGCTGGGCGCCAGCACGCGCCTACGCTTGGATGGTGCACCTCGACGGCCTGCGCGAGCGCCACAGTCACTACGGGAGACGATCCGCGCCGCCGGCGGCCGCGCCGAAGCAGCCAGCTACCGTCCGGCGATCGGCGTTTCGGACCCGGCGCCGGTCCTGTCCCGGGTAGCTTTGCGCGGTGCGGCGCATCCACATCGGGGTGGACACGATCACGGCCTTCCTGGCGACCATGGTCGCCGGGCTGTCGCTGGCGCTGCCGATCGACTTCCGCTGGACCAGCGAATCCACACCGCTGCAGTTGCACCTGCTCGCCTACAGCCAGCCGCGAGCGGTGGCGGCGGGCGCGATCGTGGCGGTGGTGGTGGCGACCGTCGTCGCGGCCGCCGACAGCGAACTGGTCGCCTGGTGCACCGCGCTGTGCGGCATCGCGGTGATGACGCTCAATCACGTATTCGGGCATTCGGCCGCGCCCTCGGCCTCGCTCACGACGATGAACTTCCTCGACGCGACCGCCGGTGGGGTGGTGCTGGGGGCCGTGGGCGCCGCGATCGCGCGACACCTGGCGCCCACCGTCGGCTGGATCCTCGGAACCGTGGCCAGCATCTGCATCGCCGAGGCGCTGCCCGTCCCGCACTGGTCCGATACGTCCGCCCAGCACTTCCAATCGAATTGGACCGCCACCGATTCGCCGCCGACCTGGTTGATCGGCGCGGCACTCGTCCTGGTCTCGGTGAGCACCTACCTGAACCGGCGGCGCTCACCGACCCAGCGGATGTCGGTGGAACTGCCGATGATGCCGATCGTGGCGGTGCTGGTGCTGGTCTCGGCGTGGCTGGTGATCGCGGGCTGGCTGACGCGCAGCGGTGACCGGATCGTGGTGGTCGTCGTCGCCGTCGGCGTCGCGGCGCTGATCACCGGCTTCGTCGCCCTGCTGCTGCCCGGGCGCGACGGCATCTTCGTGCTGCTGTGCGTGGCCGTCGCCGCGACCGGCAACGCGACGGTCTCGGCCGATCTGCCCATGGTGGCCGTGCCGATCTTCGCGGTAGGTGCCGGGGTCGGGCTACTGGCCGGAATCCGATGGGCGACACCGAATCTCGGTCTCGCCGCGCTCGGGGCCCTCGCGGTGGCCGCGGCGCTGCTCGGCCACGTGCACGGTCAGCCGCTGGTCGAGGACGTCGCCGACTTCGTGCTGGCGGCGATCACCGGCTACTGCCTCGGCACCGCCCTGCCGCGGCGCGCCTCGACCCGGGTGCTCGGCATCGTGCTGCTGCTCGCCCCGTCGGCCGTGCTGGCGCTGCGCACCCGAATGAGCTACGGCACCTGCACCCCGGAGGTAGGCGCGGGTGGCGAGGTGCTGTGCGAGTTCGACGATCGCGACACCGCGTCCCCGGGGTGGGCCGCCGTCGCCACCATCGTGTGCTGCGCGGTGTACGTCCATTTCCTGCGCCGACGACCGGCCGAAAGCGCCTCGGAGACCGAGTGAACCCGGTAGCGAGGCCGCGGGCGAACGCGCGGACCCGCGCATTCGTTGACAAGGTCTCGACGGGCGCTTAGGTTTGCCGGACCACGGGGCCAAGATCATGTCGCACAGGGAGCCGCCCATGCCCGCCGTCTTGACGCGCAGAGGGTTGCTGCGTTCGGCTGGTCTGGGCGCGGCCGCGTTCACCGCCGCCTGCACCGGCTTCACCACCAGCGGCGCGGGCGGAATGGTGTTCCTGTCCACCCAGTTCCGGCCCGCCGACGAGGCCGAGCGATTCCGGTCGCTGCTGGGCCGGACGGCGCCCGGCGTCGGTTACGTGACCATCGAGGAGAGCCCGTTCGCGGGTCAGGTGCGCACCCAGGTCGATGCCGGGGCCACGAAGATCGGCCTGCTCGGCGGGCTGCACGGCGATCTCGCGCCGCTGGCCGACGGGTATCTCGAGGACCTGACCGGACTGCTCGCCGACCTCGGCGCGCGCGGCTGGTCCGCCGACTATCTGCGACTCGCTCGGTTGGGGACCGAGCGCACCTGGTACATCCCTTGGGCGACAGCGAGTTACGTGCTCGCCGCGCACGCCGAGGCGCTCGCGCACCTGCCCTCCGGCGCGGACGCGCACGCGCTGAGCTACGACCAGTTCCTCGACTGGGCGGTCGCCGCCCGCCGCGCCAACGGCAACCGTCCGATGCTCGGCTTCCCGGCCGGGCCGAAGGGACTGCTGCACCGGTTCGTGCAGGGATTTCTGCTGCCCTCGTTCACCGGCGGTCAGATCACCACGTTCCGCTCCCCCGAGGCCGTGACGGCCTGGCAGTACTTCCGCGAGCTGTGGGCCAACTGCGTGCCGTCGAGCACCGGCTACGACTTCATGCAGGACGCGCTGGAGAGCGGCGAGGTGCGAATGGCGTGGGACCATGTGGTCCGACTCGCCCAGGCGCCCGCTCGGGATCCGCAGGACTGGCGCATGGTGCCCGCACCCCGCGGCCCGCGCGGACTCGGCTACATGGCCGTGGTGACGGGGCTCGCCGTGCCCAGGCACGGCCCGGATCCCGAACTGGCCCAGCGCACCATCTCGACGCTCACCGACCCGGCCACGCAGATCGAGTTGCTGCGCTCCAACGGATTCTTCCCGTCGATCGATACGGCGATACCCGACGACCTGCCCCCGGCGGCGCGGCTCGAGGCCGAGGCGCTGCGCCGCCAGCAGCGGGCGCCGGACGCCCTGCTGTCGCTGCCACCGGTGGGGCTCGGCAAGCGCGAAGGCGAGGTGAGCAAGGTGTTCCAGGACAGTTTCCGTGCGATCGTGCTGGGCGGGGCCGACATTCGGGCCACACTGGACCAGCAGGCCCGGGGGCTGCAGGGCATCCTCGACGAACTGCGGGTGCCGTGCTGGGCCCCGGACCCCGCCGCCGAGTTGTGCCGGGTGGGGTGACGATGACCGTGACACGCCGATCTCCGTGGGTGCTGCTGCTGCCCTCCCTCGTGCTGCTGGCCGCGTTGTTCGGCTGGCCGCTGGTGCAGGCCGTGCTGGCGGCGTTCCGCGACGACCACGGCTTCACCCTCGCGCATTGGCACCGGCTGTTCGATGACCCGTATTTCTTTACGGCACTGCGCAATACGCTGCTGCTGATCGTCATCGTGGTGCCGATACAGCTGGTGCTGGCCATCGGCATGGCGCTGCTGCTGCAGGCGCGGCCGCGGTTCGCCGGTGCGCACTTCTATCTGTGGTGTGTGCCGCTCGCGGTGTCCGAGCTGGCCGCCGGGTTGGTCTGGCTGTCGGTGTTCGGCAATCGCGGCTATCTGAATTCGCTGCTGGTGTGGCTCGGGCTGACGGAGGACGGGGTGCAGTGGCTGGGGTATCAGCACACCGGCACCATGCTGCTGGCCGTGGTGGTCGCCGAGATCTGGCGCGCCACCTCCCTGGTGTTCGTGATTGTCATCGCCGGGGTGCAGCTGATCCCGCGCGACTTCGACGAGGCCGCACAGGTATTCGGGGCGAACCTGTGGCAGCGGCTGCGGCACGTCACGCTGCCGCTGCTCGGGCCCAGCCTGCAGGTGGCGCTGATCCTGCGCACCATCCTGGCGCTGCAGGCCTTCGCCGTCGCGCAGGCGCTCACCGGCCGCGACTTCCCGCTGCTGGTCGGCGAGACCTACCAGTGGTATTCGAACCTGCAGAATCCCGCGGTGGCGAGCTGCGTATCGCTGGTGGTGCTGGCGATCTCGCTGGGCACGGCGGTGTTGTACCTGCGAACCGTTCGGGAGCCGGAGGGCGCACGATGAGCGAGCCCGTGCGCACCGACCTTCCTCCGATCGACCGAGCCCCGCTGCGTCGACGCCGATGGCGTTCAGCCGGTGTGCAATTCGCCTGTGTCGTCGTCACTCTCTTCATGGCGGTGCCCATAGTGCTCATCGCCTCGGCCGCCGTCTCCTCTCGCGATGATCTCAACCGCTTTCCGAAGCCGCTGCTGCCCGGCGAATTCTCCACCGAGACGCTGTCGTCGTTCTTCCGTGCCACCGGAACCATTCCCGCCCTGGGTAATTCGGTGCTGGTCGGGCTCTACACCGTGTTCTGGTCGCTGGTCGTCGGCGCGCCCGCGGGATATGCCCTGGCGCGCTACGCCTTTCGCGGACAGGACGCCTACCGGGTGTTCATCCTGCTCGTGCGCGCGCTGCCGATCGTGGTGCTTTCCGTGCCGCTGGCGACGATGTTCCTGCATCTGCGCATCGACGACACGGTGCTGGCGGTGACCCTCGTGCATACGGTGCTGGCGCTGCCGACCACCGTGCTCATCACCGCCAGCATCTTCGTCGCGGTGCCCGCCGACCTCGAGGAGGCAGCCCGGGTATTCGGCTGCACCCGCTGGCAGGCCGCGCGCAGAGTCGTTGTGCCGCTCGCGCTTCCGGGTCTCGCGGCGTCGTCGATCTTCACCTTCGCGCTCTCGTGGAACGAGATCCTGGGCGCGACCATCGTGACGCTCGGCCATCGCACGCTACCCGCCCAGGTGCTCACCGCCCTCGCCGAGGCGTCCACGCCGTACCGGTTCGCGGGCGGGTTCGCGCTGATCCTTCCGGCGCTGCTGTTCATCCTCGTGATGCGGCGCTATCTGGTGAACATGTGGGGAACGACGCTGCGATGACAGAGGTGTGCGATGGCTGAGGTGATCCTGCGCGAGCTGGTGAAGACCTATCCCGGTGGCACCGTGCGCACCACCGACGAGGTCTCGCTGACCGTCGACGACGGCGAATTCCTGGTGCTGCTGGGACCTTCCGGCTGCGGCAAGACGACCCTGCTGCGCATGATCGCCGGGCTGGACCTGCCCGACTCCGGGCAGATCGTGATCGGCGGGCGCGACGTCACCTATCTCGAACCCCGCAGGCGCAACCTGTCGATGGTGTTCCAGTCCTACGCGGTCTTCCCCAACAAGAAGGTCGCCGAGAACATCGGTTTCGGCCTGCGCGTGCACGGCGTGCCCGCCGACGAGATCCGGCACAAGGTCGCGTGGGCCGCGGACCTGCTGCAGCTGACGCCCTACCTCGACCGCTATCCCGCGAAGCTGTCCGGCGGACAGCGCCAGCGGGTCGCGGTGGCCCGGGCCATCGTCATGGACGCCGACGTGCTGCTCATGGACGAGCCGCTGTCCAATCTGGATGCGCTGCTGCGCCTCTCGTTCCGGGCCGAGCTGAAGAAGCTGGTCGGCGAGCTCGGCACCACCACCATCTACGTTACCCACGACCAGGTGGAGGCGCTGTCGCTGGGCCATCGCGTGGCGGTGCTGCGGGACGGGCGAATCGCGCAGGTGGGGGCTCCGGGCGACGTCTACGACAACCCCGCGACCGAATTCGTCGGCGGCTTCCTCGGCAGCCCGCCGATGAACTTCCTCACCGGCACCGTCGAGGACGGACGACTCGATCTGGGCGGGCAGACCCTGGCCGTGCCCGCCGCACTGTCGTCGTTCGACGGACGCACACTTCGACTCGGCGTTCGACCCGAAGCCGTCGCGGTGGACGGTGATTCGACGCCCGAGGGACTCCGCGCCGAACTCCAGGTCCTGGAACCGCTCGGTTCCGCCACCCTGCTCACCACCGATATCGGCGGGCAGACGGTGAAAATCCAAGCGGCAGCGGGCTTCCGGGCCGAGCCGGGCGAAACGCTGACCGTCCGAATCCCCACCGAATCGACCCGCTGGTACGACCCCGACACCGGACTGCTCCTGGAGTCGGCAACCCACTGACGGGACTCCACCCTCTCCACGCGCTCGGGGCGGTTCACCATCACCCCGCGCTCGGCACGTCCACCACGGCCCCAACCGTTGCGGGCGCCCTGGCGGCGGCCGCGGCCGTCGCCGCCGGGGTAGCGTGGATGCCTGGCAACCGTCCTATGAGATTCAGCAAGGAGCCGCGCGTGGCCGTCGATCGCCTGCTGCCCACCGCCGAAGCGCGTGATCTGATTCAGCTCACGCGCGATATCTCCGACAAGGTGCTCGCGCCGATCGTGGACGCGCACGAGAAGTCCGAGACCTATCCGGAGGGTGTGTTCGCCACGCTCGGCGAGGCCGGGCTGCTGAGCCTGCCGTATCCGGTGGAGCAGGGCGGCGGCGGGCAACCGTACGAGGTGTATCTGCAGGTGCTCGAGGAGATCGCGGCCCGGTGGGCGGCGGTGGCCGTGGCGGTCAGCGTGCACAGCCTGTCGTGCTACCCGCTGCTCGCCTTCGGCACCGAGGAGCAGCGACAGCGGTGGCTACCGGAGATGTTGGGCGGCAGCACGATCGGCGCCTACAGCCTGTCCGAACCGCAGGCCGGATCCGACGCCGCCGCCCTGGCGTGCAAAGCCGCCGCCACCGCGGACGGCTACCGGATCACCGGCACCAAGGCGTGGATCACCCACGGCGGCCGCGCCGATTTCTACACCCTGTTCGCCCGGACCGGCGAGGGCTCGCGCGGCATCTCGTGCTTCCTCGTCGACTCCGCCACTCCCGGATTGAGTTTCGGCAAGCCCGAGGAGAAGATGGGCCTGGCCGCCATCCCGACCACCACCGCCCACTACGACGACGCCCTCGTCCCCGCCGAGCGCCGCATCGGCGCCGAGGGCCAGGGGTTGCAGATCGCGTTCAGCGCACTGGATTCCGGACGACTCGGCATCGCGGCGGTCGCGGTCGGGCTGGCGCAGGCCGCCTTGGACGAGGCCGTCACCTACGCGCAGCAGCGCACGGCATTCGGCCGCAAGATCATCGACCACCAGGGCCTGGGTTTCCTGCTCGCCGATATGGCCGCCGCCGTGGACTCCGCCCGCGCCGCCTACCTCGACGCCGCCCGCCGCCGCGACGCCGGACTTCCCTACTCCCGCAACGCTTCCGTCGCCAAGCTGGTCGCGACCGACTCCGCCATGAAGGTCACCACCGATGCCGTCCAGGTGCTCGGCGGCTACGGCTACACCCGCGACTTCCGCGTCGAACGCTATATGCGCGAAGCCAAGATCACGCAGATCTTCGAGGGCACCAACCAGATCCAGCGGCTGGTCATCGCGCGTTCACTGGCGGGCAACTGAGCGCGTCGGCCCGGGCCTGGTCAGCACCCGCGACGGCGCCCTGTTCTCGATCATGAGCTTCACCGTCGCCGACGCCCGCATCACCGCCATCGACATCCTCGCGGACCCTCGTCGCATGGCCGGGATCGACGCGACGACCATCATCGGCGGGGCGACCCCGGCCTGAACTCCCGCCCCTTCGGCCAGCCCGCACCCACGGCCCCGGGACCGCCCAGCTTCAAGGAGGCCAGCTCACGGCGCTCGCATCGACACGCACCCCGAACCCCCGTAACATCCGGCGCGGCAGCCGACTCGCCGACAGTTGCAGGGGAGCCATTGGGAACCAGCGTCGTCTATCGCAGCGCGACCGTCTACGAACTGCTCATGCGGGGTTTGTACGGGCGGCACTACGGTGCGCGGTATCGGGCGGTGGCGGAACAGATTCCCGAGGGAGCCGATGTCGTGGACGTGTGCTGCGGTCCGGCGACGCTGTATACGCGTTATCTCCGTGGGCGGGCGGGCTCCTATACCGGGCTGGATCTCAATGCCGGTTTCGTCGCCCGGCTCAACGACGCGGGCGGGCGCGGAACGGTGTGGAATGTGCATTCCGATGCGGCGCTGCCACCGGCGGACTATCTGGTCATGCAGGCGAGCCTGTATCACTTTCTGCCCGAACCGGCGCCCGTGGTCGAGCGGATGCTGGCCGCGGCGCGTAAGCAGGTGATCATCTCCGAACCGGTCCGGAACCTGGCGACCAGCGACAACCGCTTGCTCGCGGCAATCGCCCGCCGATATACGAACGCCGGTGAGGGTGCGCAGCAGCATCGGTTCACGGAGGAATCCCTGGACGACCTGTTCCGGCCCTACGAATCTCGCGTCCTGGAGCGATCGTTGATCGCCGGTGGGCGCGAGAAGCTCTACGTGATCGCCGCGTGAGCGAGAACAGGCGACAGCGATCCACAGAAAGGCCCTGTAGGGTGAGGAACTCGTGACGGACAGTGCGGTGTCGGAGGTGGCGCTGGCCGAGCCTGCGCGGCGAGACGTGTATCGGTGGGGAGCGCTCACGGCGGCCGGTGTGGCCCTCGGATATGTCGCGGTTCTGCTGGCGAATATCCGCCATTTCTTCACCGACGACACCGAGTCCCAGTACACCGGCCTGTGGGTCGCCCTGGGCCGCGCCATGCGCAACGGGGAGTTCCCGGTGCTGTGGCCGGACCGGTGGATGTCGGGCAACAACACCATCGACGACGCGGGACTGTTCAATCCGCCGCAGTTGCTGATCGACCTGATCGCGCCCTCGGTCGACAACATGGCGCTGTACGCGACCATCGTCAAGCTGATCTTCGCGATCATCGCCGCGCTCGGCGTCTACCGGATCTGCCTGGCCTACGGCGGACGCCCGGCGTGGTCGGCGGTGGCCGGTATCGCGTTCCCGTTCTCGGGCTTCTTCCTGTTCTTCGACGAGGCCAGCTGGATGACCGCGCTCACCGGCACGGCCTGGCTGGTGCACGCGTGGGCCGCGTCGGTGCGCTACACGCGCGGCAAGGCGGGGCCCGTCCCCGTCTTCGTCTACCTGTACCTCACCATCTCGACGCAGTACATCTTCCCGGCGGTCGAGGCGGCGCTGATGCTGCTCGCGGTCGCGATCGGCGAGATCGTGTACCGCCGCGCGTGGAAACCGGTGCTGCGCCTCACGATCGCGGCGGCCTGTGCCGGTCTCGCCGGACTGCTCACCTTCCTGCCGAGCATGCTGGCGGCGAAGGTGACCTGGCGCGGCACCTCGCAGATCATGAACGACCAGTTCCTCACGGTGCCCTGGTCGGAATCGCTGAACGCCAGCCTGCCGAGCACACTGCCCGCGTTCACCTCCTGGTGGGGCTACATCCAGCCGATGCCGGTCACCTATATCGCCTGGTTCCTGATCCCCGCCCTGGCGTTCATCGATTGGCGCCGGGCGCGCGAGGCGTGGCGGGAGCTGTCCGCGGTCGCGCTGTTCACGATCATCATGCTGATGTGGACCGCCGGGCCGGGCACGATCGGCCCGCTGCGCTGGCCGGTACGCGTACTGCCGATGCTGGCGATCGGCCTGCTGGTGTTGGTGGCCGTGCTGCTCGGACGCTATGGCACCGTCCGGAATTGGCGCCATCGCGCCATCGCCGCCGGGGTGCTGGTGCTGGCACTGTGGGTGCGGTCGTTCTCCGCGGATCCGCACAATGTGTTCCGGCACATCGCCGCGGCGCTGGCGATCGCCGCGCTCGGCGCGGGCGTGGTGTGGCTGGGCCTGCGCAAGGGCGCGGCCGCCGCGGCCGTGCTGACCATCGTCGCGACGTTCCCGATCGCCTACTACCAGGTCAACGCCGCCCAGCCGACGCCCATGGGATGGAACCTGCCAGCGAATCGCGCCCAGGCCCGGGCCGCCTTCCCCGATTTCACCGGCACCACGCTGCAACTCGGCGAGCGCGGGCTGCTGCAGCCGGGCGACAAGAACCTCGAAGGCGCCTACGGCTCATTGGTTTTCGGTAATTACGCCGAGGGCATGGAGCTGAAGTACGTCAACGGCTACACCCCGACCGGTCACTTCTATTTCGGCGAAATGCTCTGCATGCGCTGGGATTCCAGCGTCTGCCCCGATGCCTACCGCCGCATGTTCGCCCCCGAGCCCAGCACCGGGCGCCCACTGGTCGACCTGATGCTCATCGATCGCGTGGTCCTGCAGCGCGCACTGTTCCCCGACGTTCCCAGCCAACCGGCGCCCGAGGGCTGGAAGTGGGTCGACTATCCGGGCCACGAACGCTACATCGCGGTCCTGGAACGGACCGGCGGACCGGTCTCCACGGTGAACGGCCGCGTCGCCGACACCCGGAACGCCACCGCCACTTCGGTTTCCGAGTCCGATACCGGCAGCCGCGTGCGGGTCTCGTCGGAGAGCGGCGGCCGCGTGGTGTTCGCCCGCCTGGGCTGGCCCGGCTATCGCGTCACCCTCGACGGCAAGCCGGTCCCGTTCACGACCGTGGCGAAATCCTTTGTCGCCGTGGACATCCCCGCGGGCACGAAGGACGCCGAACTGGAACTGACCTGGCGCCCGCCGGGGTGGAAGATCGGCGCGGCCACCTTCGCGGCCGGACTGGCCGGTATCGGGGTGCTGCAGTGGCTGTACATCCGTTCCCGGCGCAAGGACGAACCCGCGCCGGGAGATCGGGAACTCAGCGAGACCGACCGCGAGCTGGCCGATATCGTGGCCGCGGGACAGGGAAAATAGCTCAGTACATCGTGGTCGCGTGGGGATCGGCCGCGATGGCGCCGCGCAGCAGGCGATGGAAGGCGGCGCCGAACCGCAGCATCCAGGCCGTGTCCACGTTGCGGCGGTAGCGCGTTCCCGGTCCCCCGGTGCCCCAGCCGTTCACAATCTCCATCGGAATCGCGGGCGACCATTCGAGCAGCCGCCGGGATACTCGTTCCGACAGTGCCACAACGGTTTCCACGCGCTCGGGCGAGGTGCCGAGATACTTGTCGAGAGAGGGATTCACGCAGCCCGCGAACCCGGCGGTGGCCTGCTGCCGCCAGGCCGCGCCGGCCTCCGCGAGCCAGCCCGGCCGGTCCGCGAGGGCGTCGACCTCCTCGGCCAGCAGGTAGAGCCACAGCTCCGCCGAGCCGTCACGACACCAGAACCCGCCTTCGCGATAGTCGATGTAGGAGCTGCCCATGGCCGGTAGTCCACCACGGACCGCACGACCCTCCCATCGGTGGCGACACCTACCGCCAGCGCAGGGTTCGATGCCGTAGGCCGCCGCGCAACTGCCCGATCAGGATGCCCAGCAGCAGACCGCGCTCCTCCCCCACCAGCCCGCGGGCCGTCCCGACCCGGAACAAGTCACGCAGCACGATCGGCAGGCGGATCTCGGGCAGCCCGTTCCCCGGAAATTCGGCATTCAACCGGGCAAGACCCAGTCCGCGGGCGCGCCCCTGCCGCAGGCCCGCGCGAAAGCCGGGGCGATACCGGTAGGCGACCAGCGCGGCGGGCAGATATCCCACCCGGAAACCGTGACGATGCACACGCCACCCGAATTCGACGTCCTCATTGGCAGGATAGGTGACATCCAGGCCGCCGACCTTCCGATAAACCTCCGCCCGGCAGGCCATACTGCCGCCCAGCACGATCGGGACCACCACTCCCGGCGGCTGAAAAGCGTCCGGTTCGGCCATCTCCGCCACCGTGCGCGGATTGTCCCGATTCAGCGAACGGCCCTCGACCGCGCAGCTCACCAGGTCGTATCCGGTGTCGAGGAATTCGACCAGGCGGCTTATCCACTCCGGATATACCCGATCGTCGTGATCGCAGCAGAGCAGGACCGCGCCGTTGGCCGCGCCGGCGCCGATATTGCGGGCGTACGCGGCGCCCCGCTCCGCCGAGGCGTCGACATATCGCAGGCTCAGCCGCTGTTTCAACGCGTGACCGGCGATATGCTCGCGCAGGGCGATCGGCGATCTGTTGTCGGCGATGATCACCTCGAACGGCCCGGCATAATCCTGCTCCGCCAACGCCGCGAGCTGCACGTCCAGAAATCCCAGACTCTCGGCCGTCGGCACATGGGCCGGGATGACGACCGACACCGATGGCACCGTCACAGCGCTCCCTTCAGCTAATGCGCGGATAACCATACAAAAGAATGCCGGATTATTCAGGACGTCGGAATTGGGGGATATACACGAGAGGCCGGGGGTTTACCCCGGCCTCTCGGTGAGCACTTGCGCTGGCAATCGTCAGCGTTCGTCCCTGCGACGATTCTTCTCGGTCTCGACGCCCTCCGCCTCGATCCGCTCCTTTCGGACGGTGTCGGAGACGGTGCGCTGGTCCTCGACCTCATCGACCTCGAGGCGGACCCGCTCGACCGGGACCGATTCCTTGTGCACGGTCACCCGGTCCTCATGCAGCGTCACCTCGCGCTCCTGCTCACCGATCTCCGGCGAACGCAGCTGCGCCGGATCGGTGATGGGCTCGCGCTCGAGGCGCGCCTCCTCGTGGGTGGTGGGCACGTCGACGGTCTGATCCTCGCTGACCACGTACTTGCGCAGCCGCGCGGTCCCGGCCTCCTGGCGTTCGGTGCCCACCTGGAGCCGCTCCTCCGAGCGGATCATCTCGTCGTTGCCGTGACCGTGCGTCATCGGCTCATCGTTTCCGGGCCGAATCTGCTGACGGCCGTAGGCGGTCCACCCGGCACGCCGCGAGTCGATGCCGTAGTGGGCGAACAACTCCTGCTCGGACTCCCGGGTGATATGGCCGTCATCGTCCAGGTACGGCGCGGACTTCACGTGGTCCTTATCCACCTGGACCTGCAGTGTCTCGGCATCGGGCCGGTGTTGCGCCCCGGCCAGCGGGACCATCGAATCACTGCTGAACAGTCCCGTCGACACCGCCGCCCACGTCGGCTCGCCCGTGGCGTTGTCGAGATAGATCTTCTTGACCTTGCCGATCTTCTCGCCGGCGGAATCATATGCGGTAGTTCCGATTACGGATTCAAGCGTTGCGTTGGTCATGACCCTCCTCCTGTACGCCGGTGCCGGGCCACGCCCACGGCGAGGCGGCGCGGCGCGCACCGCATGGTTCGGAGATGTGTCCATTCGGTTGACGAGGCGCCGCCCGGTTGACGCACCGGGTCGGCACACTCCTGTCTGCGACCACCGATCCGAGCCTTCGGCCCGTACCGGCTACATTCTGGCAAGTACCCGGTATGACCCTCCGCAAACTATTGCCACGCTACTTGCCCAGCGCCGACGCCAGCTGGCGTTTGGTCATCTTGGAGCGGCCCTTGATGCCGCGCTGTCGCGCCTCGTTGTAGAGCTGGTCGCGCGTGGGCCCCTGGGAGCCCGAATGCGACCGCTTGCCGCCGCGCTGCTGCGGCGACATGTCACGCACCGAGGTCTTGCTCGCGGTCTTCGACTGTCCCGACTGCGCGCGGTTCTTGTTCACGGTGCGGGCGCCGATTTCCTTGGCTCGGCCCTCGCTCGCTCCGCGGTCTCGCGCGGATTCCTTCACGTGTTCGTACTGTCGCTCCTGTTTCGCGGTCCATTCCTTGGGCATGTCGCGCCTCCTCACTTGTCGCGGAATTTGTCACGGAATGAATTCCTGTGCCTTGGTTTTCGCGCCCTGGTACATCACGCGCCCGGCGTCCGGGTCGCCGCGCAGCAGCGCCGCGGCGGTGTCCTTCATCTGCTCCCAGGTGGCGTGCGGCGGGATCGGCGGCAGCTCCGGATCGCACCGGACGTCGAGCAGCACCGGTTCGTCGGCGGCCAGGGCCCGATCCCAGGCGGGACCGAGGTCGTCGGGTGTGTCCACGACGATGGCGGACAGGCCCGCGCAGCGCGCGACGTCGGCGTAGGAGATGTCCGGAAGCGACTGGGACTCTTCGAATTTCGGCGCCCCGCCCATCGCGCGCAGCTCCCAGGTGACCTGGTTGAGGTCGTTGTTGTGGAAGACGCAGACGATCAGCCGCGGATCGGTCCACCGGCTCCGGTAGCGGGCGATGGTGAGCAGTTCGGCCATGCCGTTCATCTGCATGGCGCCGTCGCCGACGAGGGCGATCGCCGGGCGGTCGGGATGGGCGAACTTCGCCCCGATCGCGTAGGGCACCCCCGGCCCCATGGTGGCCAGCGTGCCCGAGAGCGAACCCCGCATATCCCCGCGCATCCGCAGGCACCGGGCATACCAGTTGGTGGACGATCCGGAGTCCGCGGTCACGATGGCGTTGCCGGGGACGCGCTGCGAAAGCTCCCACACGACCCGCATCGGGTTGACCGGATGGGCGTCGAGCATCGACTGCCGCTCGACGACCTGCCACCAGCGCTCCACGTTCTTCTCGACCGTCTCCCGCCAGGACCGGTCCTGCTTGCGTTGCACCAGTGGAATCAATTCGGCGAGAGTGGCTTTGGCGTCGCCGACGAGGTTCACCTCCGTCGGGTAGCGCATCCCGATGAAGGCCCCGTCGATATCGATCTCGACGGCCCTCGCCTGCCGGAAGTCGGGCAGGAACTGGCTGTAGGGGAAGTTCGACCCGACGATGAGCAGGGTGTCGCAGTCGCGCATCAGCTCGTAGCTGGGGCGGCTGCCGAGCAGTCCGATCGGGCCGGTGACGAACGGCAGGTCGTCGGGCAGCACATCCATGCCGAGCAGGGCCTTGGCGACACCCGCGCCGGTGCGGTCGGCGATTTCGGCGATCTCCTCCGCGGCGCCCCGGGCCCCCTGGCCGACCAGCACGGCCACTTTGGATCCGGCGTCGAGAATCTCTGCCGCACGGCGGATCTCACCGGCCGGGGGCACCAGCGTCGCGGTCCGGACGGGCCCGGGCGGGCTCGACGGAACCTGTTTGAACTCGTGCCCCGGCGGCTCGTACGGCTCCTCCTGCAGGTCCGCGGGAATGATCACCGCCGTGGGCGCGCGCCGCGTGAGCGCGACACGGATCGCCCGGTCCAGCGCGTTCGGCAGCTGCGCGGAGACGTTCACCTCCACCAGGTAGTCGGAGGCGACGTCTTTGTACAGGCTCTGCAGGTCGACCTCCTGCTGATAGCTGCCGCCCATGGCGCTGCGGGCTGTCTGCCCGACGATCGCCACCACCGGAACGTGGTCGAGCTTGGCGTCGTACAACCCGTTCAGCAGGTGGATGGCGCCGGGCCCCGAGGTGGCGGTGCATACGCCGACCCGGCCGCTGAACTTCGCGTACCCGGTGGCCTGGAACGCGGACATCTCCTCATGTCTGGCCTGGATGAACGCCGGGCCGTCGTCGGCCCGACCGAACGCCGCCACCAGGCCGTTGATCCCGTCGCCGGGATATCCGAAGACCTGGTCGACATCCCATTCCCGCAACCGCCGCACGACGAAATCGCCCACCTGTTGCTGAGCCATGGCCCCTCCTCTCCGATTCGAGTGGTCCCGCGCGCATTTGCGCGGATACCCTGGAATCGGAGGGCCAATCAGGGCGTTCTCAGCGCGGACCGCTGCCGGGCCACCGCCGCCGCGCGCAGCCGGGCGACGAGACGTGCCGCCAGATCCGGTAAGGTCGTCGGTTACCCAGGACTCCGCGTCCCGCTCGGACATCGGCGACGTTCCCAACTCTAGGAATAACTTTCGACACACACCGCGGGGATCGGTTCACGCAGGTCACTCTCGGGCGACGCCGGGATCGCGGTACCGGGCCGATTTCTCCGCCATTTCCGGCCCGTTAACCTGTTGATCATGGTTCGCTGTCGCAGAATCTGAAGGAGCGTCCGTGCAACAGGTCCGTGTGCCCGCGTCCCCGGGCACCCCGCGACGGGCCGCGCCCACGGCCGACGAATGCCCGGCGTTGCGATGACCATCGAAACATGCTTGCTTGCATACGGTTTCACCGTGGCGGTGCTGGCGCCCCGAATGCTGGTCCGGCTCACGCACACCGGAGTGGCGCCGAGGTTCGGCCTCACCGCGTGGGTGTGCGTGCTGGGTTCGGTGCTGGCGGCCTGGATCGGCGCGGTGGTGACCCTGATCGCCTCCGTCGTCATCCACACGGTCATGTCCGAGCCGCTGGTCCTGGAGGCCTGCTACGCCGATCTGCACAACGAGATCACCGGGCGCTACGGACCCGTGGCGCAGGGCGGGGTCATCGGCCTGGCCGGATTCGCCGGGGTGGCGACGATCGTGCTGGTGGCGCGTCTGATCGGGCTACTGGTCCGAGCGCGCAGCAGCACGCACGAGCACGCGTGGCTGGCGCGCGCGGCGGGACGGCACGATCCCGCGCTCGACGCCGTCGTCGTCGACGTCGGTGAACCGGCCGCCTACTCGGTGGCGGGGCGGCCGCACGCCGTCGTCGTCACCACGGGGGCGCTGGAGGCCCTCGACAATCGACAGCTGGACGCCGTCCTAGCGCACGAACGCGCGCACCTGCTCGGCCGCCATCACGTGCTGCTGTCGCTGACCCGCGGCCTCACGGCCATCCTTCCCCGTCTGGAGGTGTTCCGCATCGGCGCCGTGGAGGTCGCCCGACTCCTGGAGATGTGTGCCGACGACCACGCGGTCCGCACCTACGGCCGCCACGCGCTGATCAACGCGCTGGTGACCATGGCACCGGGCCGGATGCGCGAAGATCGGATCGCCACGGCCGCCGATATCGGTCTCGTCACCCGTGTCGAGCGGCTCGCCGCTCCGGCCGCCCGGGCCCACAAGATTCGGATTCGCGTCCTGCTGCTCGCCGCCGTCGCCGCCTCGGCGCTCGGCCCCTCCGCCGCCGTCCTGGCCGCCGTCACCGGCCTCGGGGTGGCGGGCAGCTGCTGATTCGATACACCTTGCCCTGAATACAGAAATCGCTGTACTTTTGGTCCGTGGATACCTTGACGCACAGCGACGCACTGTCCCGGTTCGGCTATGCCCTGTCGGATTCGACGCGCACGCGGATCCTGCTCAGCCTGCGGGCCGCGCCCGGATACCCGTCCGAGCTGGCCGACAAGATCGGCGTCTCGCGCCAGATCCTCTCCAATCACCTCGCCTGCCTGCGCGGCTGCGGGCTCGTGGTCGCGGTCCCGGAGGGTCGCCGCGCCCGGTACGAACTGGCGGACGCGCGCATCGGCCGCGCCCTCGACGACTTGGTGGGCCTGGTGCTCGCCGTGGACCCGGCCTGCTGCCCCACCGCCGATGCCGAGGGCTGCTGCTGATGCCCGCGCTCGGGATGCCGCTCGCGCCGACGGGTCCGACCCGCGAGCGACGAGCCGTGCTGTCCCGGCGGATCCGCTGGTTGGTGGCCGCGACGATCTCCTACAACGTGCTCGAGGCCAGCGTCGCCCTCATCGAGGGCGCCCGGGTGTCGTCGGCGGCGCTGATCGGTTTCGGGCTGGACTCGGTCATCGAGGTGTCCTCGGCCGCGGCGGTGGCGTGGCAGTTCGCCGCGCGCGATCCCGAGGCGCGGGAGAAGATCGCGGTGCGCGTCATCGCCTTCTCCTTCTTCGCACTGGCCGCCTATGTGGCCGTCGACGCGATCCGGTCGCTGCTCGGCCTCGGCGGGGCGCGGCACTCCCCGCTCGGCATCGGGCTGGCCGCGGCGAGCCTGGCGGTCATGCCGGTGCTGTCGTGGGCGCAGCGGCGCGCCGGGCGCGAGCTGGGATCGGCGTCGGCGGTCGCCGACTCCAAACAGACCCTGCTGTGCACCTACCTGTCCGCGGTCGTGCTGATCGGCCTGCTGCTGAACTCGTTGTTCGGCTGGTCGTGGGCGGATCCGGTCGCAGCGTTGCTGATCGCGGTCATCGCCGTCAAGGAGGGCGTCGATGCCTGGCGGGGCGAGACCTGCTGCGCCCCAACAGCTTCCCCTCGGGCCACGGCCCACACCTGCGACTGCCCGCCCGGCTCAGCCCGGTGGCCGGAGCGGCCGGAGGAAGCCGGGTGAGATGACGGCGAGGCGCAAGGTGTCGTCGCGGTGGGTCAGGGTGAGTTCGAACCAGTCCGGGGTGCGGGCCTCCACGATGATGCCGTCGGGATCGGTCGACAGCGTCACGTCCCAGCCGCCGCGTTCCCAGATGCGGACGATCACGGGCGGGTAGATTTCCGCCCGGTCCGGGGGCGGGGGCTCGAGCAGATAGCGGGCCTCCAGCCGCTCGCCCGGGTAGACGGTGCCCGCGTCGTCGTCCAGCGGCAGCAGCACCTCGCCGTCGCGGCCGTCCCGCGGGTGTATCCGCACCTGGCCGCCCAGGGCGTCGAGCAGTTCCGCGACGATATCGCGGATGCGTTCGCGTGCGGCGTCCTCGGTGAGTTCCCTGCTCCACACCACCGCTCGCGCGACGCGCGGCAACGACGCGATCCGCTGCCGCAGTTCCTCCGATGTCGGCGGCTCCGCGGGCGCCTCGGGCTCCGGCGGGCGGTCGCGCTCCAGTTCGAAGCCGTAGCTCAGCAGATCGTCGAACGTCTGCGCGAAATCCAGTGGCCGTTCCATATCTCCGCCGTACTCCCAGCCGACGGTTCCCTCCGGCAGGTCCGGAGAGGCGAAATAGCACGTATGTCCCAGCCCTTTGGCGATGAGCATCGCCCGGTCGCCCGGAATACCCTCGTCCGTTTCCCAATTGCGCACCGGCTCGGCGAGTTTCAGTTCGCGATAGGTCCGCATGTCCCGGGGCCTGGTGGGGCCGAAGGAGATTCCGTCGAGGTCGGTGAATCCCGCGTGCACCGTGTCGAGAAATACGCGCAGCGCCGCGGGCAGCGCGTCCCAGTGCGGCGGCCGGTCCGCCCCGAATGTCTCGGGATCCCAGCCGATTCGAAACTCGTGCGGCTGGTACGGTTTCCGCAGCGCGTACAGCAGCACCCAGTCCCCGCGCAGCAGACAGACGCGCACGTCGTCGAGGCATTCGTTCAGCACCTCGCCGAACCGCCGGGCCACGTCCACGAACATGTCGAGGTTCCACAGCGCCACCGCGGCGGCGCGCCGGGCACGCGCATCGGGGCCGCCCGCGACACCGGCCCACCGCGCCGGAACATGGGCCGCGGCCGTCGACCCCGGCTCGACGAGCAGCGCCGACCCGGGACCGAATTCGGCCACGACACGGGCGAAGTCCACAGTGTCCACGACCGCCATCCAACCGCATTCCCACAGCTGAGGCGGCCCGCGCGGATCTGCCCGACGATCGGACACCGCCAGCGACTCCGGAACGGAGCCCGAAAATCGGCCACGCTGGGTCGGGCACCGAGTACGGTGGCTGTGCGCTTGCAGAAAGAGCGCCGCGGCGATGCCCGGGTGGTCGCTGCCGGGAACCGGGTGGGTGCCGAAAGGGAATGCAGATGGTTGTGACGAACTTGTTTGCCGTGATCCAAACTCTGTTCCTGGCAGTGTGGTTCGGCTCCATGGTCTATTCGGTCGTGGTGGTCCAGCGGTTCCAGTTCGACGCCGGGGATCCCGAAGAACTCGAGGAGATGGGCCAGATGATGGCCGACGGTTCGCGGCAACGGATACTGCGCCTGGCGATCATCGCGGGCATCTGCGGTGTCGTGGCGGCGATCAGCCGGGCGGCGCACACTCCCGCACCCGGCGGCGCGTGGATCTGGCTCATGATCGCCAAGCTGGCGCTGTTCCTGGTCGCCTGCGCCGCGTTCGCGTTCCAGTCGTGGTGGGTGTGGCCGAAACGGATCTTCGCCCGGACCGAGGAGATGCCGGAAATCCGGCGCACCTTCTTCGCGCTGTCGCTGACGATGGCGGTGACGCTGGGCGCGATCCTGGCCATCGATGTCGTCGCGCAGTCGCTCTGAGCGTCGTGCGGCGGTCAGCCGCCCGCCATCGCCGACAGGATCGTCACAGTGGCGCCGTCACGGACCTCGGTGTCGAGCCCGTGCCCGTGCCGCACATCGGTGTCATCGACGTAGATGTTGACGAACCGCCGCAACTTGCCGTCGGTAAGCAGGCGGCCCGACAGTCGCTCGTACCTGTTTTCCAGGTCGGCAAGCACCGCGGCCACGGTCGCGCCGGTCGCCTCGACCCGCTTGGCCCCGTCGGTGTGCGGACGGAGCACAGTCGGGATCGTCACGGTAACCGTCAACAGGCCGCCTCCATTCTCGGTCGCAGCTGGATGATTGCCCGGATATTACCCTGAAACCCGCTGACACCTGCCGGGTTCGGCGGGAACTCCTCCCCAGCCCCGGCAACTCCCCTACGATCGAGCCGACGATGCGGGTGAACGGGAGAACCTCGTGGTGAACAACGACTACGACGTCGTAGTCGCGGGCGGCAGCTTGGCTGGTTGTGCTACGGCAATCCACTTGGGCCGCCGTGGCCTGCGCGTCGCGATTCTGGAAAGCCATCGCGACAGGGATTTCTACAAGCGGGTGTGTACACATCTGATCCAGCCGACGGCATTGCCGACGATGCGACGACTCGGCCTGGATACCGCGATCGAAGCGGCCGGCGGCGTGCGAATGCACACCTCGATGTGGACCCCGGCCGGCTGGGCCGACGAGCGCGGTGCGGGCCATCCCGACCGGCACGGATACACGGTCCGCAGGTCGGTGCTGGATCCGCTGATCCGGGAAATGGCCGCCACGACGCCGGGCGTGGATCTCGTGCTCGGTGCGAAAGTGGTGGGTCTGCATCGCGACGGCGGTGGCCGTGTCGAAGGAGCGGTGGCACGCGTCGACGGCACGGACACCACGGTCCGCGCTCGCCTGGTCGTGGGGGCCGACGGCGCGAGTTCACGGGTGGCGTCCGAGGCGGGCCTGCCCGCGGTCTCGTCGCCGAATCGCCGATCGAGCTACTTCGCCTACTTCCGCGATGTGCCGGTCGAGGAGGGAAACTTCCGGGTCTGGTTGCGCCCGCCCGACGCGCTGGGACTGATCGCCGCCGACGACGGCCTCGTCCTGATCTCGATGCTGCTCGACGCCCCGCATGTCCCGGAGTTTCTCGCCGACAAGGAGAACTACCTCCGGCGCCGGTTCGCCGACGTCCCCGATCCACCGGATCTGGCCGCGGCCGTGCGAGTTTCGGAGTTCGTCGGCGCCCGGGACAAGCCGAATCTGACCCGGCGCCGGATCGTGCGGCCCGGCCTGGCATTGGTCGGAGACGCGGCGCTGGTCGCCGATCCGCTGCGCGGTGTCGGCTGCGGGTGGGCGCTGGAAGGCGCAGAGTGGCTGGCCGCGGCCGTCGCCGATGCTCTTGCCGCCGGTGACGCCCGCGGGGTGGACCGGGCACTGCGCCGCTATCAGCGGCAGCATCGCCGCGAACTGTGGCCACAGCAGCTGATGTTCAACCGTAACGCTCGGTTGGCGATACCGCCGTGGGGGTTCCGCAAGGTGATCACCACGATGGCATCGGATCCGCAAGTGGCCGAACGGTTCTGGCCGGTGATCCAGCGAGCCGCGCCCGCGTCGAGCATCTTCGCGCCACATGTCCTCACCGCGCTGCGACGGTCCTCCGGGGCGAACCGCGACGCGTGGTACCACCCACCGACCGCCGAGTCCGTCGTGAGCGAGGATGGCCCGGGTCGAGGCGACCGATAGCGAGCGCGCGGGTCGCCCGGGCCATCGCCGGGCCGGACGTGGTCACAGCGGCCCGAATTCCTCGTCGACCAGGCTGAACAGTTCATCGTCGGTGGCCTCGTCCAGTTCGGATGCCGTATCCGGGCGGCTGTCGAGGCGGGCTCGCGCGGCGGCCTCGAAACGGCTCAGCGTCCGGCGCGCGGCCTCCCGGTCGGCCTCGTCGTCCAGGGTGTCGAGCAGTGACTCGATCTGTTCGAGAGCGCCGCCGAGCCGCGACAGCGGCGACAGCGCGGGCGCGGGGACGAGCCGGGAGGCCAGGTACTCGGCCACCGCACGCGGTGTCGGATAGTCGAACACGACCGTGGACCGCAACGACAGCCCGGTCAGCCGGCTGAGCCGGTTGCGCAGTTCGACCGCGCCGAGCGAGTCGACGCCCAGATCGGAGAAGGAGTCGTCCGGGCCGACGGACGCGGCGTTCGCCACCACCGCGACATTCTCACGCACCAGTTCCCCGATGACCTCGACACGCTCCTCGGCCGCACATCCGGCCAGCCGCTCCGGCAACTCGGAATCCGACCGCTGCGTCCCCGTTCGCGCGGTCACCAGCCCCCGCAGCATGGGGTGGATCTCGGCAGCGGCGGAATGCGCATCGAACCTGATCGGCGCCAGGACCGCGGAGTCGGTGGTCAACGCGAGATCGAACAGCGCGAGCGCGGTCGCGGGCTCCAGCGTGGCGATGCCGAGGCGGCGCCAGCGCGCCAGGTCCGCCTCCCGCAGCCGACTCACCATTCCGTCCTCGACCGCCCACGGACCCCAGGCGAGCGACAGGGCGGATGATCCGGCCGCCCGCCGCCGCCGCACTACCGCATCCAATCCCGCGCTGGCGGTCGCATAACCGGCCTGACCGGCCGGACCCAGCAGCCCGGCCACCGAGGAGAACACCACGAAGGCCGGAAGGTTCAGTTCGCGGGTGAGTTCGTCCAGCATCATCGCGCCGGTGACCTTCGGCGCCCAGGCCCGCTCGAGGTGTTCCGGGGTGAGCGAGGCGAGGACGGAGTCGTCGAGTACACCGGCGGCATGCACGACAGCCGAAAGCGGTCGGCGCGCCGCGATGTCGCGAAGCACCGACCGCATCGAATCCCGATCGGTGACGTCGACAGCCGGAGTCGTGACCTCGCACCCGGCGCTGGACAATTCCTCGACCAGTTCCCGCGCACCCGGGGCGGCGGCCCCCGCTCGGCTCGTGAGCACCAGGTGCCGCACACCGTGCGCCGAGACGAGATGCCGGGCCAGAGTCTTCCCCAATCCGCCTGTGCCGCCGGTGATCAGCACCGTACCGGAGTTCCAGCCCTCGGGGGCGCGGCCGCCCTCCCGGGTCGCGCGGACCAGATGTGGCGCCAGGGCCGTGTTCCGACCCTCGTCACCCGGCCGCCAGGCGAGTTGCGGATATTCCGCGCCGGTCACCACGTGCCACTCGATTCGGCCCGGATCGTCGGCATCGACGAGGAGGAAGCGGTCCGGATACTCGGACTGTGCCGATCGCACCAAACCCCATACGGCCGCGCTCATTACATCGACCGACTCGCCCGGTCCGCAGGCGACCGCCCCGGAGGTGACCACGACCAGCCGCGTCGCCGCGAACCGCTCGTCACCGACGAATTCCTGGACCTGACCCAGGATTCGCGCCGCGCCCTGTGCACCGTCGACCACCACGAAGTCCGGGGCTTCCCCGATGTCGTCGAGGGCCGCGTACCCGCCATCGAATACGTTGTTGCCCTGTACTTTTCGGGAGGCGACAGCCGCCTGGAAAGTGGGATCGCCCACCACCGCCACCGACCCCGTCGAGGTGTCGGCACGCGGTTCGATGGGCCGCCAGATCATTTCGTACAGCGATCGCTGCCCCGCTCCGCGATGCGCGAGCAGCTGCGCGGCCTCGACGGGACGGAAACTGATCGCATCGGCCGTGAGGACGGGCCGCCCGCGGTCGTCCACCGCGGCAACGGTCCACGCCGAATCGCCCGCCGCGGCGACCCGTGCGCGCAGTGTGGTGGTTCCGGACCGGTAGCGCCGGATACCGCGCCAGTCGAAAAGCATTCGGCCGGTTCCGGTCGTACCGAACCCGACCACGGCGCCGCCGTGCAGTACCGCGTCGAACAGGCCGGGGTGCAATCCGTAGGCGGCGGCACCCGCGCGCTGCTCCGGCTCGGCCACGACCACGGTGTACAGCACGCCGTCGCGCTGCCAGGCCGCCCGCACACCGCGAAAGGCGGGACCGTAGTCGAAGCCGTAACCCGCCAGCCGCGCGTATACCTCGCCCGTCTCGATGACCTGCGCCCCGGGAGGCGGCCACGGCCCGTGACCGAGCTCAGCGAGCGCGGCCGCGGCATCCGGCTCGGCCTTCGCCGGGGCTACCGACCCGGCAGCATGCCGGGTCCAGTCGGCCGCATCGTCGTCGGGCCGGGAGAGAATCGCGACCGACCGGGCGCCGGTGTCGTCGGGTGTGCCCACACTCACCTGAATCTGCGCGGTCGCACCATCGCTGAGCAGCAGCGGCACCTCCAGGGTGAGATCGCGCAGCAGTCCGCACCGCACATTTTCCCCTGCCCAGGTCGCCATTTCGATGAACGCGGTGGCCGGAACGACCACCTCGCCCAGCAGAACGTGGTCGTCGACCCACGCGTGGGTCCGCGGGGAAAGCCGTCCGGCGAAGACGACCTGCCCGGTGTCGGCGACCGACAGCCGGCTGGTGAGGATCGGATGGCCGGTGCCCGCGCCGGTGTCGGCGGGCGCCGAGTCGAGCCAGTACCGCCGATGCTGGAACGGGTAGGTCGGCAGGTCGACCCGCCGCCCGCCCCGCCCGGCGAAGAACCGCGTCCAGTCCACCGGCACGCCCGTACAGTGGGCGTCCGCGACAGCGCGTACCAGCGTGGTGACCTCGCCGGACCCGGAACGCTGCGCGGCCACGACCGGAACCTCGCCGAGCGTCCGTGCGACCATGCCCGCCAGCACGCTGTCCGGCCCGATCTCCATGAACCGGACCGCCCCGGCGGCACGGACCGCGGTGAGTCCCGCCGCGAACAACACCGTCCGGCGGACCTGCCGCGCCCAGTATCGAGGGTCGGTGAACAGTTCCGATTCGATGCGCCCGGTGACCGTGGAGGCCATCGGGATGCGTGGCGGATGCCAGGTCAGCTCCCGGCACACCGCTTCGAACTCCGCGAGCATCGGTTCCATCAGTTCGGAATGGAAGGCGTGCGAGACCTGCAGCCGCCGGGTGCGGCGATGCCGCCACTGCCCGGCCAGCGTGTCGATGCCGATCGCCGGGCCCGAAACCACCACCGCGCCCGGGGCATTCACCGCGGCCAGTCCCACTCCCGGTGGCAGATCCGTGATCTCGTCCGGATCGGCGTCGATCGCCAGCATGGCGCCGCCCGTCGGCAGCTTCGCCATCATTTGCCCGCGTGCCCGCACCAGCCGCACCGCGTCGGGCAGGTCGAGCACCCCGGCAAGGTGTGCGGCGGCGATCTCCCCGATCGAGTGCCCCACGACCAGATCCGGTGTGACACCCCAGGAATCGAGCAGTCGTGCCAGGGCGACCTCCACCGCGAACACGCCCAGCTGCGTATTGTCGGTGCGGTCCAGATCCGTCTCCGCGGCGAACAACCAACTCGGATCACAGATCTCTCGGATCGCCGCGGCGAAGACGGGAAAGGTGTCGAACAGCTCGCGGCCCATACCTGGTCGCTGGGAGCCCTGGCCGGAGAATATCCACGCTGTCCGCCCCGCTGTCGCGGGCACCGGCACGATCCGGTCCAGCTCCGCCTCATCCAGCACGGCGGCGCGCCAGCCGAGATGGGCGCGGGCAGTGGCCAATTCCCATCCCACGTCCACCGGCCGCAATCCGCTACTGCCGCCGCGCAGGCGCTCCGCCGCGGCGCGCACCGCGTGTGCACTCCGCCCGGACACCAGCCACGGCACCGGAAGCGGCGAATTCTCCTCTCCCGCAGGGGGTTCCGGCTCAGCCGGAGCCTGTTCGAGGATGACGTGGGCGTTCGTCCCGCTGATGCCGTAGGAGGACACCGCCGCGCGACGCACCCGACCGGGCTCCTCCCACCGCCGCGGCTCGGTCAGCAGTTCCACCGCCCCGGCGGACCAATCCACGTGCGGGGTCGGGTTGTCCGCGTGCAACGTGCGCGGCATCGTCCGGCGGCGGATGGCCTCCACCATCTTGATCACCCCGGCGATGCCGGCCGCGCCGACGGTGTGTCCGATATTCGATTTCACCGAGCCGAGCCGGGCGGGCCGACCGCGATCCTGTCCGTAGGTCGCCAGCAGGGCGCGGGCCTCGACCGGATCGCCCAGCGGTGTCCCGGTGCCGTGCGCCTCCAGCAAGTCCACGGCCGCGGGCGCGAGACCGGCGTCGGACAGCGCGGCGCGGATCACTCGCTCCTGCGCGGCCCCGCTGGGCGCGGTCAACCCGTTCGAGGCCCCGTCCTGGTTGGTGGCGCTGCCCCGCAGCACCGCCAGCACCCGATGGCCGCGGGCGCGCGCCTGCGACAAGGGTTCCACCGCAACCAGTCCCGCGCCCTCCGCGAAGGCCACGCCGTCGGCATCGGCGCCGAACGATTTGCAGCGGCCGTCCGGCGACAACCCGCGCCGGCGCGCGAAATCCACGAACAGATAGGGCGACCCCCAGACCGATACGCCACCGGCGAGGGCGAGCGAACATTCGCCCGAGCGCACGGACCGGGCGGCGAGATGCAGCGCCACCAGCGACGACGAGCACGCCGTATCGACAGTGACCGCGGGGCCGGAGAACCCGAACACATACGCGAGGCGTCCCGACAGCACGCTCTGCGTGGTGCCGGTCAGCCGGAAGCCCTCGAGTTCGCCGGACACCCGCGGATGGTAGTCCGCGATCGTCGCGCCGACGAAGACGCCGACCGCGCTGTCGCGCAACGACTCCGGGTCGATTCCGGCATCCTCGAGCGCCTCCCAGGCCACCTCCAGCAGCAGTCGCTGCTGCGGATCCATGGCCGCCGCCTCGCCCGGCCCGATGCCGAAGAATTCCGCGTCGAATCCGGCGACGTCGTCGAGGAACCCACCGGTTCGCGCGTAGACGGTGCCCGGGGTGTCCGGGTCGGGATCGTAGAGTCGTTCGAGATCCCAACCCCGATCGTCCGGGAATTCGGACATGGCGTCGACACCGGCGGCGACCAGGTCCCACAGATCGTGTCGTGAGGCCACTCCGCCGGGGAATCGGCAGCCGATGCCGACGATCGCGACCGGTTCGCCGGTGGCGTTCGCGGCGGGCAGCGCCGGGATGGTCGCGGGTGCGGTGGTGTGTCCGGAACTCCGGAGCATGAACCGGGTCAATGCCGCGGGTGTGGGGTGGTCGAATACCAGTGTGGCGGGCAGGCGCAGTCCCGTGGCCCGCGCGAGGCGGTTGCGCAGTTCGACGCCGCCGAGCGAGTCCAGATCCAGATCGGTGAAGGCGACCGACGGATCGATGTCCGCCGCATCGGATCCGGTGACCAGTGCGACCTGCTCGCGCACCAGTTTGTCGACCGCGTCCGCGCGGGCCGGGGCCGGGAGACCGGCCAGGCGGGCACCCAGCGGCGAACGGTGCGCGGGATCCGGTCGCGCCGGATCCCGGAACAGTGCGTGTCGGGCCTGCGGGTGCCGCGCGGTGTCCACCATCCGCAACGGGATCAGCACGGTCGCACCGGAACTCGGGGCACTGTCCGCGACTCGCAGGGCGGGCTCACGGTCGAGGGGCGCGATACCCGAGCGTCGCCACCGCGCCGTGTCGGCGTCGGCGAGCCGACCGGCCATACCGTCGGACACATCCCACGGGCCCCAGGCGAGCGAGACCGCGGGGTACCCGGCGGCGCGACGGCGCCGGGCCAGGGCGTCGAGTGCGGCGTTGGCCGCCGCGTAGGCGGCCTGCCCGGCCGTGCCGAGAATTCCCGCCGCCGAGGAGAACAGCACGAACGCCGTCAGCTCGAGTTCGCGGGTGAGCTGGTCCAGGACCAGCGCGCCGTCCACCTTGGGCGCCCGCACACGTCGCAGCTGGTCGCGAGTCGTGGACAGGACGGTGGCGTCGTCGAGCACCCCTGCCGCATGCACAACCGCCGACAGCGGGGTGGCGGCGGGAATCGCGGCCAGCACGGCCGCGACCGCGTCCCGGTCGGTCACATCACACGCCGAGATCGTGACGGCGCATCCGGCCGCCGCCAGCTCCTCGGCCAGTTGGTCCGCGCCGGGTGCGTCGGGGCCGCGCCGACTCAGCAGGATCAGATGCGGAACGCCGCGCGCGGCCAGTTGCCGGGCGAGCAGCGCGCCGAGCCCGCCGGTTCCTCCGGTGATCAGCACCGCTCCGGTGCCCCAGGGGGCTTCACCCCCGGCCGAGTCGACCGGGGCCGCGGTCAGGCGCGGCGCGGTGGGCGTCCCGTTCCGCCAGCTCAGCTGCGGGTATCCGGCTTCCAGTACCGCAGCCCAGTCGGTACCGTCCGGGTCGTCGGTATCGACCAGCAGCACCCGCCCCGGATGTTCCGACTGCGTCGCGCGCACCAGGCCGTGGACACCCGCGGCCTCCGGGTCGGTATCGGCGGCGCGGGTGTGCACGATCAGGCGCTGCTGCGCGAAGCGTTCATCACGCAGGAAACCTTGTAGGCGGTCGAGCACGTCCGCGACTCCGGCCGCGCCATCCATCCGTACGGCGTCGGTGACCGGATCGGCCGACGGGTCGAACTCCGCGACCGTGCGCGCGGCGGCTCCGGACGGCAATTCGACCGGGACCCAGGTCAATTCGAACACGGTCACGGCCGGGTCCGGGGTGCGGTCGCGAGCATCCGGATCGAAGGTCCGGAAGACGACGCGGTCGACCGAGAGCACCGGACGGCCGTCCGGATCGATGACGGCCACGCGGAATCCGTCGGCGCCCACCGGCGCCGAGCGCACCCGCAGCCGCGTCGCGCCGGTCGCGTAGCAGCGCACACCCGAGAATCCGAACAGCAGCCGCCCCTGCCGCCGCGGCAGTTCTTCGGCCAGTGCGTACTGCGCGAACCCGGCCTGCAGCGCGAGGTCGAACAGCGCCGGGTGAACGACGTAGCGGTCTGCCTCGGCGGCGATGTCGGCGGCGGGTGCGATCTCGGCGAACACCTCGCCCGGGCGGCGCCACACCGCCTCGACGCCCAGGAACGTCGGGCCGTAGGTCAGGCCCGCGACATCGGAGATCCGCTCGACAACCCGTTCCGGCGGTACGGATTCCGTCCCGGCGGGCGGCCACTGCTCCTCGGCCAGGCGCGCGAGCGCCGGATCGGAATCCGGATCGGCGTCGACACCGGAATAGGCGCCCGAGCCCGAGTGCACCCATTCGGCATGGTCGCCCACCCGGAATCCCACCGTGAACGGTCGTCGGCCGTCGCCGTCGGGCGGGTCGATCAGGATCTGAATCGCCACGGCGCCCTGAGCGGGCGGCAGGATCGGGGCCGACAGCGTCAGCTCCTCCAGCGCCCCACACCCGGCCTCCGCGCCCGCCCGCAGCAGCAGCTCGACGACGCCGGTGCCCGGGAATACCGGTGCGCCGAAGGAGCGATGGTCGCCGACCCACGGATGGGTACGCAGTGCGAATCGACCGGAGAACAGCTGTTCCCCGGCGCGGGCGAGGGTTTCGGAGCCGGTCAGCACCGGATGTTCGAGCGAGGCGCCGAGCTGTGGGGCCGCGGGGGCGATCCAGTAGCGGCGGTGCTGGAACGGGTATCCCGGCAGATCCACGCGGCGCGCGCCCTGCCCGTCGAAGAACCGCGTCCAGTCGACCGCGACCCCCGCGCAATGCGCGTCCGCCACCGCCCGCACCAGCGTCTCGACCTCGCCGCGGCCACGTCGCTGCAGTGCCAGCACCGCATCGGCGTCGATGACACCGGCGAGAGCCGCGTCGGGACCGATCTCGAGATACCGGGTACCGCCCGCCTCCCGCGCCGCGGCGATGGCATCGGCGAACCGGACCGGCGCACGAACCTGCCCGACCCAATACTCGGGATCGGCGAGCAGGTCGGACTCGATGCGTCCGGTCACGCCCGACGCTATCGCGAGTCGTGGTGTGTTCCAGGTCAGTTCGCGACAGACCGCGGCGAATTCGGGCAGCATGGGTTGCACGAGTTCGGAGTGGAACGCGTGTCCGACGCGCAGTCGTCGCGTCCGGTACCGCGTGCGCTGCTCGAAGAGCGCGATACCCGCCACCGGTCCGGACAGCACCACCGACCGCGGACCGTTGACCGCGGCCACCGAGACGCCGGTGGGTAGCTCGCCGATCTGGTTCCGCGCGGCCGCGACCGCGAGCATGGCGCCGCCGGTCGCCAGCGCGGCCATCAACGTACCGCGCGCGGTGACGAGCCGAACCGCGTCGTCGAGGGACAACACCCCCGCGATATGGGCCGCGGTGATCTCACCGATGGAGTGCCCCACCACCAGATCCGGTGTGACGCCCCAGGATCCGAGCAGCCGGGTCAATGCGACCTCGAACGCGAACAAGCCCACTTGCGTGTTGTCCGTGCGATCCAGGTCGGCGTCGTCGGCGAACAGCCGATCCGGATCACAGATGCGGCGGATGGTGTCGCGGAACACCGGAAAGGTCTCGAACAGTTCCCGACCCATCTGCGGTCGTTGCGACCCCTGGCCGCTGTAGACGAACACCGTCCGGCCGGGTACCACTCGCATCGGCGCCACCCCGGGCCCGTCCGCGTCGATGATCTGGGCGCGATACTCGAGATGTGTCCGGGCACAGGCCAATTCGAACCCGATATCGACCGGTCGGCGGCCCGCGAGGTGACGGCGCAACCGCTCGGCGGCCGCCCGTGCGGCCTGTTCGGTCCGGCCCGACACCAGCCACGGCGCCACCGGGATCGGGATTCCCGCCGGTTCCGGCGCCGGGGGCGCCTCCTCGACGATCACATGCGCGTTGGTGCCGCTGATTCCGAACGACGACACCCCGGCCCGCCGCGGCCGCCCCGCCACCGGTTCCCACGCACGTGCCTCGGTGAGCAGTTCCACCGCGCCGGCGGCCCAGTCCACATGCGGCGACGGTGCTTCGGCGTGCAGGGTGCGGGGCGCGATGCCGTGCCGCATCGCCTGCACCATCTTGATCACCCCGGCGATTCCGGCCGCGGCCACGGTGTGCCCGATATTCGACTTCACCGAGCCGAGCCACAGCGGCCGGTCCCGGTCCCGGCCGTAGGTCGCCAACACCGCCTGCGCCTCGATCGGGTCGCCCAGCCGGGTACCGGTGCCGTGTGCTTCCACCACATCCACATCCGCCGGGCCCAGCCCCGCATTCGCCAGGGCGGCCCGGATCACCCGCTGCTGCGCGGGACCGTTCGGCGCGGTCAGTCCGTTCGACGCACCGTCCTGGTTGATCGCCGAACCGCGGATCACCCCCAGCACGCGATGTCCCTTCGCCCGCGCCTCGGACAGCCGTTCCACCAGCACCAGCCCGGCGCCTTCGGCCCATCCGACGCCGTCCGCGTCCGCGCCGAACGATTTGCAGCGCCCATCCGGGGCCAACCCGCGCTGACGGGCGAATTCGACGAACAGGAACGGCGACGCGAGTACGGTCACCCCGCCCGCCAACGCCGCCGAACATTCCCCCGACCGCACCGCCGCGGCCGCCAGATGCAGCGCGACCAGCGACGACGAGCACGCCGTGTCCACGGTCAGCGCCGGACCCTCGAGCCCGAAGACGTAGGCCAGGCGACCGGAGATCACACTGGTGTGCTGCCCGGTGAGCCGCAGCCCTTCCGTGCTCGCATCGTCACCCCCGTAGTCGACGTCACCGGCGCCGATGAAGACGCCGATCGTGCTGCCGCGGCACGACTCGGGATCGATTCCGGCGTCCTGCAACGCATCCCAGGCCACCTCCAGCAGAATTCGCTGCTGTGGGTCCATGGCCGCGGCCTCGCCGGGGCCGATGCCGAACAGTTCGGCATCGAAACCCGCGACGTCGTCGAGGAACCCCCCGCCGGTGGCATAGGTGCTGCCCGAGCGGTCCGGATCGGGATCCAGCAACCGGTCCAGGTCCCACCCCCGATCCGTCGGCATCGGCGATATGGCGTCGCCGCCGCGAACCAGCAACTCCCACAGTTCTTCCCGGGAACTCACCCCGCCCGGAAACCGGCAGCCGACGCCGACGATCGCCACCGGCTCGTCGGTGTGCGCAGTCGCGCGCGGGGGTTCGTCGGTCGGCGCGTCTCCGGCGACGCGGGTGCGGACGAAGCGCGCGACGGCGTCGGGTGTCGGGTGGTCGAAGACCAGCGTCGCGGGCAGCGCCAGCCCGGTCGCGTGCATCAGCCTGTCCCGGAACTGGATTCCCCCCGCCGAGTCGAGCCCGAGTTCGCGGAATGTACGCGCGGTGTCCAGCTCCGCCGCCGAGGCGTACCCCAACACCGCCGCGATCTGTTCGGCGACAAGCGCTTTCACCGCGGCCGGGTCGGCGACCTGCCGAACGGGCCGATCCGCGAGACCCGGCGCCTCCGCGCCCGTCGCACGACCCTGGCCCGAGTCCCCCGCCGCGGATACGCCGGGCATCGGCTCCGTGGCGTCGGCCGCCAGCCAGTAGCGCTGGCGTTGGAACGCGTAGGTGGGCAGATCGACGATCCGCGGATCGCGATCGCGCCACCAGACGCGCCAATCCACCGGTAGACCGTGGGCGAACGCGGCGGACAGCGCCGCGGTGAACCGGTCGGCGGAGCCGTCACCACGCCGCAGGGTGTCCAGCGCGGGCGTGGGCGCGTCCGCGGTGATCTGCTGCAGGGCCACGATCAGTCCGGGATGCGGCGAGACCTCGAGGAATACGCAAGGCCCCTGGGACAGCAGGTTCGTGACGGTTTCGGCGAAACGCACCGGTTCACGCAGCCCGCGATACCAGTAGTCGCCGTTGAGTTCGCCGGTGTCGATGAACTCGCCCGTCACCGTCGACATCATCGCGACCGTGCCGGACGTCGGCGACAGCCGCGCCAGATCGCTCACGATCTGCTCGCGCAGCCCGGCGACCTGCGTCGAATGCGACGCGTAGTCGACCGGAATCACGCGGGCCCAGATTCCGTCGCGGGTACAGTCGGCGACGACCTGCCGGACCCGCTCCGGGGGTCCGCTGATCACCACCGATTCCGGCGCGTTCACCGCCGCGACAGTCACTCCCTCCGGCAGGCGAGAACGGACAACGTCGTCTCCCAGGCCGATCGAAGCCATGGCGCCGCGACCGGCCAGTCCGTGCGCTACCGCCCGCGAGCGCAGCGCTACCACGCGGGCGCCATCGGCGATACTCAGCCCCCCGGCCACCGTGGCGGCCGCGATCTCCCCTTGCGAATGCCCCACCACGACATCGGGCTCGACGCCGAACGCCCGCCACGCCGCGGCGAGCGACACCATCACCGCCCACAGTGCGGGCTGAACGACATCGGCTCGGGCGAGCAGCTCCTCGTCACCCAGCGCCCGCCGCAGCGACCAATCCACGCCGGGCACGGCCGCCAACGCGTCGGCGCACTCCCGCATGACCGAGCCGAATTCCGGGACCGTATCCCATAGTTCGAGACCCATCCCGGCCCACTGACCGCCCTGGCCCGGAAAGACGAACACCGTGCGCGCGGTCGCGGCCCTCCCGTAGATCGGCCCCGGGCGACCGTCCGCCACGGCGGCCAGCCCGTCCAGCAAAGATTCGCGATCGTCGGCCAGCACCACGGCCCGATCCGGGAGCGCGGCCCGCGTCGAGTACAGCGAGTACCCGATATCCGCCTGCACCGCACCGGGATCGGCGGTCAACCAGCCGTGCAATCGGGCCGCCTGGGCCGCTACGCCCGCCGCACCGACGGCCGAGACGACGAACGGCAGCGCCCTGCCGGGCGCCGCCCGCACCGGTTGCGGCCGGACCGGCTCGGCCCCCGGAGCGGGCGCCTGTTCCAGGATGAGGTGGACGTTCGCCCCGCCCATCCCGAACGACGAGACCCCCGCTCGCCGAACCCCCGCCTGTCGGGGCCAGGGCTCCAGGCGATCGACGATCCGTAATCCCAGCTCCGCCAGGGGGATTCGCGGGTGGGGTGACTCGAAGTTCAGGCTCGGCGCCAGCCTGCCCCGGTACAGGCAGAGAACGGCCTCGAGCAGTCCCGCGATACCGGCGGCCGCCTCGAGGTGACCGATATTGGTCTTGATCGATCCCACCGCCAAGGCGGCGGCGCGGTCCGCGGCACCGTAGACCGCACCGAGTGCCCGGGCCTCAACCGGATCACCCGCGATGGTCCCGGTGCCGTGCAACTCCACGTAGTCGATGTCGGCCGGGGTGAGTGCGGAGCGAGCGAGTGCGCCGCGAATCGCCGCAGCCTGCCCGGCGCTGCTCGGAGCGGTCAGACCGCTGTCTCCGGAGCCGGTCGCGATCGCGCTGCCCTTGACGACGCCGTAGATTCGCCGCCGGTGCGCCACGGCGTCCGCGAGCCGTTCCAAAACGACGATCGCGCCGCCCTCACCGCGGACATGACCGTTCGCGCGGGCATCGAAGGCGTAGCACCGACCGTCGGGCGACAGCGCGCCGAATTCCGCGGCCAGCGCGTTCCCGAAGGGCGACAGGATGAGATGCACACCACCGGCGAGGGCGAGTCCCGACTCACCCGAATGCAGACTCTCGCAAGCCAGGTGGACCGCGGCCAGCGAGGACGACTGGCCGGTGTCGACGGCCAGGCTCGGTGCGTCGAACCCGAAGACCCGCGAGATCCGGTTCGCGACCACCGATCGACCGAGCCCGGACAAGCTGTGCCGGGTGATCGCCGTCGACCCCTGCCGCGCCACCAGATCGCCGTAGTCGCCTCCGGCGACGCCGAGAAAGACCCCGGTTCGGTCGGGCGCGCGATCGGGTGCGATCCGCGCGTCCTCGAGCGCCTCCCAGGCCAGCTCCAACGCCAACCGCTGCTGGGGATCCATGGCCGCCGCCTCGGTGGGCGCGATCCCGAACGCCGCGGGATCGAACAGGTCGACACCGTCGATGAAGCCACCGCGCGGCAGCCCCCCAGGTCGGCCGGGCGGCACCGCGCCGACGGTCTCGATGCCGTCGCGCAGTATCGACCACAGCTCCTCGGATCCGGACGCGCCCGGCAGCCGGCATGCCATCCCGACTATCGCGATATCGGTGCGGGAATCAACCATCGGACTGCCACCTCCACAGCATTCGGGGTCGTGCACTACCGTGTCCGCGCCTCCGCGGACGCGGCGCCCGCGACGGCGCCGACGCGGACCGCCATGTTGCCGCTGGGGTGCACGTTGTCGTGCATCAACTGGTGCAGCTCGCCGATCTCGTCGAAATCGCCGCATCGAGACAGGCACGGCCGCAGCAGCCCGGCATCGACCAGGCTGATCACCTCGCGGTAATCGCGCAGGTTGGACCCGTGCGAACCCTGCAGCCGCTTCGATCGCATCCACAGGTGGCGCAGATCGACATCCCCGTTGTAGCCGGTCGTGCCGCCGCAGATCACCACCATGCCGCCGTTGTCGCAGACATACATGGAGGTGGGCAGGGTGTCCTGGCCCGTGTGCTCGAGCACCACATTCGGAAACCGGCGCTCGCCGAGGATATCCCAGATGGCCTTGCCGAATTTTCTTGCGCCCTGCAGGAATTCACCCATCGCGATATCGTCGGTCGCATCCGGCAGCCGTCCCCAGTGGTCGAATTTCGTCCGATCGATCACCCCGACAGCGCCGAGCTCGCGACAGAATTCGGCGCGCTGTTCGCTGGAGGCCACCGCGACCGGGAGCGCGCCGACCGCTTTGGCCAGCTGAATCGCCATCGAGCCCACGCCGCCCGCACCGCCCCAGATCAGCACCACGTCTCCCGGGCGCACCTCGTTGCCGCGCCACCCGAACAGCTGCCGATAGGCCGTCGGCCCGGTGAGCATGAACGAGGCCGCCTCCTCCCAGCTCAGCCGGGCCGGTTTGGGATGGCACTGGAAGTCCGACACCAGGCAGAACTGGGCGAAGGCCCCGTAATTGGTCTCATATCCCCACGCCCGCATACTCTTCGACACCGGGTGGTCGGTGCCCGCCCGGATGTCGTCGGCCGATTCGTCCCATTGGGCGCCTGCCAGCACCACGTGGTCGCCGACCGCCACACTGGTGACCCCGGCACCGACGGCCCACACGATGCCCGAGCCTTCCGACCCTCCGATATGGAAGTCCTCCGGCTCCCCTTGCTTCTGCCGCGACGAGATCACGTCTACCGGGCTACCGAGTGCGGCCCAGACATTGTTGTAGTTGATCCCGGCCGCCATCACCCGGACCAGCACCTGCCCCCGGCCGGGCGGCGGTGTCGGGACGACCTCGGTCGCGAACGCCTGCGCGGGCTCACCGAAACGCTCGCGTCTGATCAAGGACGCGTACATGTGCGGCGGGACTTCCCCCAGCGGGGGAACCTCACCGAGCTCGTACAGTTCGCGCACCTCACAACTCCATTCTGTCGGCGGGCAGCGCGCCCGTTTCGGTGTTCCGGCCGCCCAACTCGGCCAGGAGGTGGTCGGCCAGCTCGACCGGGGTCGGGTGTTCGAGAATCATGCGAATCGGGAGATCCATCCCGGTGGCGGCGGCGAGGCGTTTGCGAATCTGCAGGCCGGAGATGGAGTCCAGGCCGAGTTCGAGGAACGGTGCGGTCGTTTCGATATCGTCCACCGAGTCGTACCGCAGCACCGCGGCGATCTCACCGCGGATCAGCTCCACGACGATGCGCTGCTGTTCGGCTTCCGATCTCCCGGTCAGCTGGGCGAGTAGGGAACCGTGATCGGTGGCCGCCTGCTCGTGGTGGGTTCGCACGCGGCGGAACTCGGGCAGGTCGGCGAAGACCGCCCCGGCGCGGGTACCGGCGAAATCCGGTCGGTCCCAGTCGATATCGGCGATCAGCGCGTCCTCGTCGCCGGATAGCACCGTCTGCCACAGCGCCTCGAGGGCCACCTCGGGTTCGAGTCGTCGCGCCCCCGCGACCTCTCCGTCCGGCCAGCCGACCGCGGTCGCGGCCAGGCCCCGCCGGCGGCGGCGCTGTGCCAACGCGGCCAGCGTCGCGCTGGTTTCGGCCTCCTGTCCGCCGCCCGGTACGCCCCAGGCGCCGGACGCGGGTGAGAGCAGCACGAACGCCTCCAGTTCCCGATCGGACAGCAGGTCGTCCAGCTGGCGAGCGGTCACCAGATGCGCGGCGTCGTACCCGGTGTCCGCACCGGCGGCATGAACGACCGCGCTGAGCGGAGGGTCCCCGGCGTTGTCGGCGAGGACTCCGGCCAGCGCCGCGTGGTCACCGGGTTCGCAGCCCGCGATGGTCACGGCGGTGCCCGCCGCGCGCAGCTCCCGCCCCAATTCGTCGGCCGCGGCGCAGTCCTTCGCGGTGACGAGCACCAGATGCGGGACGCCCTCCTCGGCGAATCGACGTGCCAGGCGCCCAGCGACTCCGTCGGGCGCGCCGGTGATCAGCACCGTGCCCGAGGGCCGGAACGCGTTGTCGCCAGCGACCGGTCGCGCGCGCCGAATCCGCCGGGCGAATGTCCCATTCGCTCGAACCGCGACCTGATCGTCCGCGCCGCTGCCGAGCACAGCGCACAACTCGCTCAGCACCGCGGAATCCGGTGATTCGGGCACATCGACCACGCCGCCCCAGAGCACCGGAGCCTCGACAGCGGCAACACGGCTCCCGGCCCAGTGCCGGGCCGCACCGGGATCGGGCGCGGCGTCGCGCGGGCCGACCGCGACCGCCGAGGTGGTCACCCACCACACCGGACGATCGAAACCGATCTCGCCCAGTGCGCGCGCCAGCTCCACCGGACCGACGGCGGTGTGGTCGCCGAGAGCCGCCAGCATTCCGGCGGCATCGGCGGAAGCGGGCAGGTGCCGGAGCCGGTCGGCGAGCTCGTCCGCGGCGGATACGCCGACGACGTGCACCGACCCGAAGCGTGCCCGGACGGCATCGACGATCCGTGCGGACCGCTCATCGGTCTCGTCCTCCGGCACGAGCACGTACCAGCTCCCCTTGCCCGCGGTGGCCGGACGTCGGGCCAACCGTTCGAAGGTCGCGCGATAGCGGACCCGATCGGCCGCGCCCGCCCGCTCGGACCGCCGCCACCAGGACGACAGGCTCGGCAGCACGGCCGCCAGCGGTTCCGGATCGCCGCCGATCAGCCTCCCCAGGCCCGCGGCGTCACCGTGCTGGACCAGCTGCCAGAACTCGCCGTCGGCCGCGGCGGTCGTCCGAGCTGGAGCGGCCGCGAATTCGTCGGGGAGCCAATACCTTTGGCGCTGGAACGGATACGTCGGCAGGTCCGCCCGATAGCGCGCGGCCGAGTCGGTGAAGGCCGCTCGCCAGTCGACCGGCACGCCCTCGACGAACAGTTCGGCGGCCGAGCGATAGAAGCGGGCCAGATCGCCCTGTTCCCGCTGCAGCGTGCCACCGGTGAGCACCCGGACCGATTGATCGTTCGCGATCCGGTCGACCGACGGCAGCAGCACCGGATGCGGCCCGGGCTCGACGAAGGTTCGCCACCGTGCCCGCAGCGCCGCCCGCAGCGCGGCATCGAACTGCACTGTCCGGCGCATGTTCCGGAACCAGTAGTCGGCGTCGAGCGTGGCGGTGTCGACTTCGTCACCCACGACAGTGGAGAAGAACGGAATCTGCGCGGCGCGGGGGGTGATGGAGGCGAACGCGCTCAGGATCTCCTCACGGAATCGATCGACGTCGGCGGAGTGACCGGCGCCCGTCGCGCCCGGCACGCGCCGTACTCGCGCACCGGCCGTGGCGAGTTCGTCGGTGAGTTCGGTCAGTGCGTCCGGATCGCCCGACAGGGTCAGCGCCTCCGGGGAGTTCACCGCCGCTACCGAGACGACGCCGCCGAATCGGACGATGCGCTGCTCGATGTCGGCGGCCGGAAGCCCGAGCACCGAGATCATGGTGCCGCCGGTCAGCGTGGCGAGCAGCCGGCTGCGCACCCCGACGATCCGCGCGGCATCCGCCAGGGAGAGCGCCCCGGCGACGTAGGCAGCCGCCACCTCGCCCTGCGAATGTCCGATCACCGCGCCGGGCCGCACCCCCATCGATCGCCACAGCTCGGTGAGCGCGACCATGACCGCGAACAGGGTGGGCTGGATGATGTCGACGGTATCCATGGCCGGGGCCCCGCGATCCTGGCGCAGGATCATGCCGACCGGCCGGTCCGTCCACGGCGCCAGGGCGCGTTCGCAGTCCTCGATCGCCTGCGCGAAAACCGGAGACTCGATGAGCAGTTCACGCCCCATGCCGAGCCACTGGCCGCCCTGGCCGGGATAGACGAATACCGGCGCACCCGGATTCCGGGACACTCCGGTCGACACGTCGGGATCGACGGTGTGCCCGGCGATCGCACCGAGTCCGCGCGCCAGGTCCGCGGTCGTGGCGCCGACGATCACCGCCCGATTCTTGAAGGCGGCCCGCTTCGCGAGGGAGTACCCGATATCGGCGGGTTCGGCGGCGTTGCCGGACAACCACTCTCGCAAGCGACCGGCCTGCTCGTCCAGGGCCTTCGCGGTGCGGGCCGACAGCACCCAGGGCACGGGCCGGGCGGCGCTGAGGTCGGTGTCACCGTTATCCGTTGCGGCCGAACGGTTTTCGGCGAAGTCGGGAGCCGCGATCAGGACGTGCCCGTTCGTACCGCTCACCCCGAACGACGACACGGCGCCGACCAGCGGCCGGTCCTCGGTCCAGACGACGGGTTCGGTGAGCAGCCGCATGGCCCCCGACGACCAGTCCACATGCGAGGTCGGCGCCGTGACGTGCATGGTAGGCGGCAGCACGCCGTGCTGGATCGCCATGACGAGTTTGATCACGCCCGCGACGCCGGCGGCCGGGCCCGCGTGACCGATATTGGATTTGATCGAGCCGAGCCACAACGGCCGATCCGGGTCCCGGTCGGCTCCGTAGGTGGCCAGCAGGGCGCCCGCCTCGATCGGATCGCCGATCGCGGTCCCGGTGCCGTGCGCCTCCACCACGTCGATCCGCGCGCCGGTCAGTCGAGCGCTGGCCAGTGCGGCCCGGATCACCTGCTGTTGCGCCGCGCCGTTCGGCGCGGCCATCCCATTGGACGCTCCGTCCTGGTTGATCGCGCTGCCCGGAATGACCGCGGCGATCGGATGGCCGTTACGCCGCGCATCCGACAGGCGCTCCAGCACGATCACGCCGATGCCCTCACCCCAGCCGGTGCCGTCGGCGTCGTCGGAGAAGGACTTGCAGCGCCCATCCGGAGCCGCCGCCAGGCGTGTCATGCCGAGCAGCATGGGGGTCGACATGAGCATGACGCCGCCGGCGACGGCCAGATCGGATTCCTCGGCGCGCAGCGACTGACAGGCCTGGTGGATCGCGACCAGCGACGACGAGCAGGCGGTATCCACGGTGATGGCCGGACCGGCGAAGCCGAACGCGTAGGCCAGGCGACCGGACAACACGCTCGACATGCTGCCGGTCATCATGTGCGTCGCATCGCTGTCGTCCGGGATGTACGGGACGGCCGTGCTCTGATCCCCGTGTACGTGCGTCTCGTCCCCCGCGGCCCCCGGCTCGTCCCCGTCGCCGTTCCGGTAGCCGACGTCGGCCTGCACCAGGGAGGCCATGTAGTCGCCGCCGGTGGACCCGAGGAAGACGCCGGTGCGCGAACCCCGCAGCGCGCTGGGCACGATACCGGCCCGTTCGATCGCCTCCCAGGTCACCTCGAGCGCGAGCCGCTGCTGCGGATCCATCAGCATCGCTTCCCGCGGCGAGATGCCGAAGAACTGGGCGTCGAAACCCGCGATGTCGGTGAGGAATCCGGCCGATTGGGCATATCCCTCCTCGAGGTCACTCGATTTGGTGGAGATGACCTCCCGCATCAATTCCCAGCCGCGGTCGTTGGGATAGGTCCCGATGGCGTCGACGCGGGCGCAGACAAGGTCCCACAGCTGTTCGGGGGTATTCGCTCCGCCCGGATAGCGACAGGCCATAGCGACCACCGCGATGGGTTCGCGGGTGCGATTCTCGACCTCGGCGAGCCGTCGACGGGACTCGTTCAACTCCTGCGTGACCTTCTTGAGGTAATGCCGCAGGCGATCCTCGGTGGTAGTCATGATGTCCTTCACTCCTCCGGATCGGCCAGGCCGAGATCGCTGTCGATATAGGCGAACAGTGCGTCGTCGCCGGTCGGCACCGTCGAGTCGAGGGCGGTATCGAATCGTGCGACGATCTGACGAATTCGGCGCACGGCCGCGGCCCGGTCGGCGCTGTTACCGTCGAGGTCGGCCAGTGCGGCCTCGAGTGCGTCCACTTGCCGCGTCAGATCGGGCGCCGCGGCGGATTCGGCCACCGGGAGGCAGCCGTCGAGGTATTCGGCCACCGACTGCGGTGTCGGATGGTCGTAGGCGACCGTGGCCGGTAACCCCACTCCGGTGGCGCCCGCCAGACGGTTGCGCAGCTCCATCGCCGCCAGCGAATCGAAACCCAGATCCAGGAAGCTGGCCTGGGCATCGACGGGTTCGCCGGGGCCGAAGCCCAGCACGGCGCCGACATGCGAGCAGACCAACTCGCGCAACGTCTTCCGGCGGTCGTCGGCGGACAGTCCCGCCAATCGCGACACCAGCTCCGCAGAGACGCCGCCACCGTCGACCGGGCCAGCTCCCGCGTTCGACCCACGGACCAGGCCTCGCATCATGGAGGGCGCCACACCGCCCAATCCGGTCAGCTCTCCGGCCAATCGCGCGGGATCGAAACGCGCGGCGACCACCCGCGTCTGGTCCCCCGACACCACTCGATCCCACAATTCGAGCGCTTCCGCGACGCTCAATCCCACCAGTCCGCCGCGGCCCATCCGGGCTCGATCGGCCGCGCGCACTCCTCCGGCCATGCCGCCGGACACATTCCACAGTCCCCAGCCGATCGACCGCGCCGTCGAGCCGGTCCCGCGTCGATACTGGGCGAGCGCATCGAGAAACGCGTTGCCCGCCGCGTAATTCGCCTGTCCCGGCGCGCCGACGGTCCCCGCCACGGACGAGAACAGCACGAACTCGTCCAGCTCCAGCCCCCGCGTCGCCTCGTGCAGATGCCAGGCGCCGTCCACCTTCGATCGCAATACCGTCGCCATACGCTCCGGCGACAGCGCGGCGACCATGTCGTCGTCCAGGACTCCGGCCGTATACACCACCGCCGAGAGCTTTCCGCCTTCCGAACCCGCCCACCGCACCAGGCGCCGCACGTCCCCGCGCACGGACACATCGCAGACCGCGCCCCGTATCCGTGCGCCCGCCGCGGCCAATTCCTCGGCCAGAGCCGTGACCGCCCCGGCGCCGGACCGCGACGCCACCACCACATCCCGGACCCCGCGCTCCACGACGAGATGCCGCACCACGATGCTCGCCAGCTCGCCACCGCCGACCACCAGCACCACGCCATCGGATATCCCGTTCGATCGTGGCACGTCGCCCGGCGTGGCCGCGTCCCCTGCGGCGCTCTCGTCCGCGAGCATCAGCCGCGGTGCCCACGCTCCCGAAACACGCACCACCACTTCGGATTCCGTTCCGGCGGCCACCGCGGACACCGCCGCGCGCAGGTCGCCGCCCGCGAAGTCCACCAGCGCCGATCGTCCGGGATACTCAAGTTGCGCCGTCCGCGCCAAACCGGCCACAGCCGACTGGACCAGACCGGCCACGTCCAAGGCGCCGTCGCCCGCGACGGGCACCGCCACCGCGCCGGAGGTCATCAGCACCAGGCGCACCGAGCCCAGCCCGCCGCTCACCACCCACTTCTGCACGAGGTCCAGGGCACTCACCGCGGCGCGCAGCGCACCACCGGCGACGTCGATGTCGCCGCTCATATCGGCCGGTGTCCAGCATGGCGCCACCACGGCCACCGGTGCTCGAACGCCGGCGCCCAGCGCCTCCACCACGTCGTCGACATTCGCGAACCATCGGTCGGCGGCTCCGGATACCTTGTCCCCCAGGGCATTCGGATCACCGATACCCCACACCACCCCGGACGATCCCGATACTTCAGGCAGTCGGACCCAGGTGGTCTCGAACAGCGCGGCCCGGCCGCTCAGCGCGGCCAACTGCCGCCGCGACACCGGAAGCAGCGCCACCGCGTCCACGGAGGCCACCGGCGCACCGGTCGAATCCGCGATCGATATCGAGACCCGGTCGTGGTCCCGGCGCAACCGGACCCGCAAGCTTGTCGGCCGGGTCTCCCGCAGCGACACTCCCGTGAACGACACCGGGAGCCACAGCCGATCGGTATCCAGTTCGGCCGGTGCGCCCGGCTCGTCCGAACCGGCGACCGACACGGCCCAGGCATGCAATGCGGCATCGAACAGCGCCGGGTGCACGCCGAATCCCGATACGTCCAGTCCGGCGGCCTCGATCTCGGCGCACACTTCGTCCGGGCCGCACCGCCAGACCCGCCGCACCCCTTGGAAGGACGGTCCGTACCCGTATCCGAGCGCCGCCAGGCGGCGGTAGCCGCGCGCGACGTCGGCGGCGACAGCTCGCTCCGGTGGCCAGGCGCCGTCCAGCCGTTCCGGGGCCGCCCCGCCGGTGGCCACGACTCCCGAGCAATGCCGTGTCCATCCCGACGCGCCGCCGGGGCGGTCCTCGGCGCGGCCGTCATCGGGTCGGAAATAGATCGTCACCGGACGCCGCGTCGCACCCGCGCCGACCACCACCCGGACCAGGACGCCGCGATCCGCCACGGTCAGCGGCTCCTCGAGCAACAGTTCCTCGAGACGGGGGAAGCCAACCAAACCACCTGCGGCAGAAGCCAATTCGACGAATGCGGTGCCGGGCAGCAGTACGGACCCGAAGACCGAGTGGTCGGCCAGCCACGGTTGGGCTGTCGTCGACACGTACCCGGTGAACACGGTATCGCCACCAGGGATGTCCACAACCGTGCGCAGGATCGAATGCGCAACCCCGTGCAGACCGAGATCCGACGGTTCCGGTGCGCCGCTTTCGTGAACGGCGGGGTACAGCCAGAACCGCCGCCGCTGGAAGGCATACGTCGGTAGATCGACCGCGCGGGCGCCGGTTCCGGCATAGAATTCCGTCCAATCCACCCCGACGCCGTGGCAATGGGCCCGAGCGAGACAGCGCACCAGCGCCTCGACCTGATTCCGGTCTCGCCGCTGCGTGGCCAGCACGACCGCTTCGTCACCCACGGTCCGTGAGATCATCGGCGCCAGCGCGGCATCCGGGCCGACCTCCAGGAATCGCACGCCGGTACCCTGTCCGGCGAGCCGGATTCCGTCGGCGAATCGTACGGGTTGGCGGACCTGTCGCACCCAGTACGCCGGGTCGGTGAACAGTTCCGATTCGATCTGGCCGGTGACAGTGGAGACGATCGGTATCCGGGGCAGACTAAAGGTAAGGCTGCGGCACACCGCCTCGAACTCGGTGAGCATCGGCTCGATCATGCTCGAGTGGAAGGCGTGTGACACCCGCAGTCGCCGTACCCGAGTACGCGTACCCCACAGTCGCTGAACATCCTCGATCGCCTCGACAGGACCGGACACCACCACCGAGCCCGGCGCGTTTACCGCGGCCACCGACACGCCCACCGGAAGCGTCTGCGCCACAGTCGATTCCGCGGCCTCGACCGCCAACATCGCCCCACCGGGCAATTCCGACATCAACCGCGCCCGCTCCGACACCAACCGCACCGCATCTTCGACCGACAACACCCCCGCCACATGCGCGGCAGCGATCTCCCCCACCGAATGGCCCACCAGGAGATCCGGTGCCACCCCCCACGACTCCAACAGCCGGAACAACCCCACCTCGACCGCGAACAACGCCACCTGCGTATTCCCCGTCGCGTCCAAATCCGTTCCAGAATCAAACAACCACCCCGGATCACAAATCTCACGCACCGCGTCGGCGAATACCGGAAAAGCCTCGAACAACTCCCGGCCCATCCCCGACCATTGCGCACCCTGACCGGAAAACACCACCACCGATTTACCCGCCGACACCCGAACCGGCTCGGAGACATCCTCGGAAACGGCTCCGTCGGCACCCGCGACAATGACCGACCGCCACGGCAGCTGCGCCCGGGTCACCGCCGCCGACCAACCCACGTCCACAGCGGTGGCATCGGGATTGTTCTCGACCCATTTCCGTAACCGTTCACCTTGCGCCACAACAGCTTCCGCCGACCGCCCCGACACCAGCCACGGCACCACCGGCAGCCGCGCCTCCTGTAGCGGTGTATCGGGCCGAACTGCTCGAGACCTCGCTCGTGGTGCTCGGGCATCGGTGTCGGTGGCCTGCTCCAGAATGAGGTGCGCGTTGGTGCCGCTGATTCCGAACGACGACACCCCCGCGCGGCGTGGCCGTCCCTCCTCCGGGATCCACGGCTGCTGCTCGATCAGCAACCGCACATCACCCGCCGACCAATCCACATGCGGGCTCGGCGTCTCCGCATACAACGTCGGCGGCAGAATGCCGTGCCGCATTGCTTCGATCATCTTGATCACCCCGGCAACACCCGCCGCCGCCTGCGTATGACCCATATTCGACTTCACCGACCCCAACCACAACCCACGATCACGACCCTGCCCATACGCCGCCAACAACGCCTGCGCCTCAATCGGATCACCCAACGCAGTCCCCGTCCCATGACCCTCCACCACATCCACCTCATGCGGCGCCACCCCCGCATTCGCCAACGCCGCCCGAATCACCCGCACCTGCGACGGACCATTCGGCGCCGTCAAACCATTCGACGCACCATCCTGATTCACCGCCGAACCCCGCACCACACCCAACACCCGACGACCCCCAGCCACCGCATCCGACAACCGCTCCAACACCACCAACCCCGCACCCTCACCCCACCCCACACCATCAGCACCCGCCCCGAACGACCGACACCGACCATCCGGCGACAAACCACGCTGCCGAGAAAACTCGACGAATACCGAGGGCGTGGCCAATACCGTCACGCCACCGGCCAGCGCCATATCGCATTCCCCGGCCCGCAACGCCTGACACGCCTGATGAATCGCCACCAACGACGACGAACACGCGGTATCCACCGACACCGCCGGACCCTCCAGCCCCAGCGCATACGCCACCCGACCGGAGACCACACTGGCCATTCCGCCCGAACTCAGATAGCCCTCCAATTCGTGCCGTTGTGCGCTGGTGGCCGCGACGAATCCGTAGTCGTGGTACATGACGCCCGCGAAAACACCCGTACCACTCCCACGCAACGACAACGGATCA
>NZ_BAAGSM010000006.1:0-27284 GCF_054782435.1 Nocardia thraciensis | reverse complement strand
GGTGGTCCCATGCTCATGGCAAAAACGGCTCCGAAGTGGTCCCTTCCTCCTGGCAGCCGACATCTACAACGAACCGATTCTTCCCGGCGAAAACGGCCATGCGACAGCAGAACTGCTGGTCCCGGATTTGCAGTGGGCAATCGGGGGAAACAGCGTCGTCACGGTTGGCTTGCCGGGCTGACAGGCTTTCGAACATCCTGCGGTTCAGGCGACAGCGGCGGGCAGGATCGAACGCACTCTTCTAGCCGCTGAGTGTGTGGCCCGGCGGTGGGGTTGAGATCCGCTACAGCTCAGCATCCGCAAGCACCGGGGACCATGCGGGTTCCGCGGTTCGCCGCGGTTGAGAGGACGAAGTCGGAGCGGTTCACTGACGAAGGGACTCTCGGTGACGAACGGGCGAATTTGTAACCCCCATTCCTATCGGGAGTCCCTCCAATTTCGGTGTGACGCGCGGGGTCTGGGAATGCTCGAGCTAGATTTCCGCGTCGTTCGATCTCAGGAGTTGCCCACGGCCACGGCTCCGTACTGTCGCCCAGGACCAGGGTGTCGTAGATGGTCTGGGAGAGGCTATGGGCACTCGGTGTACCTGGTTGGGGCTGCTTGCGCAGGCTCCAAATCGACATGCCGCCGGCGCCTCGGGCCTTGACCTCATTGGCCAGATCAACGGCCTCATCCACCGTCACTGCGTGGCTGATCGGTGTTCCGGGGCCGGCTATGCCTCGGGCGGGACGCGGATGCCCAGCAGGATGGGAGATGTCTGCATGGATCGACTACCGCGGGCCTAACGCGAGGTTGACCTGATCGCCCATTACGACAACGCGATTCGCCAACGCGCCGCACGCGGGTTGCCGCCACAACGCGTGCTGCGTCGCGCCGAGTATCTCGACCCGCTCGGCGGGACGGCATCACGGACCTGCTCGAGATCGGTTGCAGCCCAGGGCCCGCGACGGCATCGCGTTCGCGGACGCGGGTCTCGTCTACACCAGCGTCGACCTCGCCCCGCAGAGCGCCGCCGCCCGGCATTGGGATTGCCTCACGCCTTCGTAGTCCATACGGAAAGCCCGCCCTCGCTGAACTGCGTTGGCGGGCCTTCTTGTATTCAGGCGCGTGTCAATGCGCGCAGAGCCATTCGGTGCCGTAGTGGGCGGCGTTGCCGCCGTCGAGGTGCACCCAGTGACCGTCGCCTTCGCAGGGCGTGCCTTCGATCGGTGGCGGCCCCGGCGGCGGGGTGGCGATGACGCCGGGCAGGCCCCGGAACCAGCCGTCTGGCACCCAGATCGAAATACCCGGGGCAGGTTGCCACACATCGGCGTTCGCGGTTGCTGTCATCAGCATGGGTGTCGCCAGTGTGGCGCTCACCGCTGCGATCAGTATCGCTGCACGCTGCTTCATTTGATCCTCCTTGGGGAACGATCGGAAGTGCTGGCGTGCGGAGTCAGGCGTATGGACCTTGCCCGATCGAGGACAGCAACCAGTCGACGACTACGTTTTGCGGTGCACCCATCATGAATTGGGCAATAGCGTTGCTGATCCCATGAAAGAACTGCATAGATGACCTTTCGCTCCGAGCGGCGGTTCCTCGGGACTCCCCTTTCGAGAGTGTGATCGGCGATCACACCTAGATCTTCGACGATACGCCAGCGAGACGTTAGCAAATGATTCGCAAATGCAACCTGTGATCTGCGTCGCTGCGCCGATGTCGCGCGACCGGGCGTGCGACGGCGCTAGTGACAAGTCCGCCTGACGAACGCCGCCGTGACGCTACATGGGTCCGACACGCGCACGCGACCGATGTTGCCCAAGCCCAGCCGTAGGCCATCGCTATTGTTCGGCTATGGCAGGCCCAGATGGGCTTGGCCTGCGATGAGCCCTCCTGTGGAGTTCGAGAAGTCGTCGGGGTTCGTCGGGCGGCGTTGCGTAGGCTGACGGACCGGCGAAAAGGAACGTCGATGCGATACCGGCTGCTGTGTCGGCCAATGACCGGCTGTTCAGCTTTCGAATGGCAATCGTCATGGCAGTGCCCCAGCACAAGGCGGCTTGCTGGTGCGAGAAGTCGGTGCATACGCCGGTTCAACTCGGACTCTGCCCACCCACCGGGTCGAAAATCGCCCGTTTGGGCTGGTGACAATGACCAGGACCGGGTCAGTCGACCTGGGCAAGACCGGCTCGAAGCCCCTCGTGCTGATTGACCGGCTAACACCTGTTCGTATTCGCGTTCCGCATCCTCGACTTCACCGGTCTCATGCAGAATGAGACCGAGATCGTCACCCAGTCGATGAATCTATTTGCCACTTCTACCGCGACACGGTGTATCCGGAAACCGGTCAGAAGTTGGCCGAATCGGCTTTGCTGAGCACGATCTGCCCGCCAGCATAGATGCCCTGGGATCCGCGTCCCTGGTAGTGCGGGCTGGTGAGCATGTAGTAAAGGTTGCCCGCCATCATGTACTCGTATCCGCGCAGCGCGGCACGCAACGATGCAGAATTGTCGGCCGCCAGCCAGGATTCGCGGAGCCGGATATAGTCGTGCTCGACCGCCCGAACGCGGTCCACGACATCGTCGAGCGCCCGCTGCCAGGACATACCGGTGTGGAGGACGTTGTAGACGACCAGGTTCGGAGTGGCCGCGAGGTCGTCGAAATCCAGGGCGACTTCTTTGCGGAGGGAGTACAGGTCGTTGACCAAGGTCATGTGTGTGGTGGCGAGCCGGTCGGCACGGTGATAACGGGGGTCGGTGTAGAGGTCGGTCGACAGCCGAGCGCGGTTGAGGTGGGGAATGCCCAGGGTATAGAGGGGCGTGCTGTAGTTGTCGATACGGAAGTCGAGGAAATCCTGCAGCGACAGCGACATCAACGGGCTGTCGGTGGGTGCATTGTCCCACGCGGCGTGAGTGACCTGAGAGGTGAGCTGACGCTCGATAGCGGCGAGGATCCCCTGCCGGAAATGAGAGGCCGCCGGCGCGACCATACCGGCGACCGCGGTCATCAGGGTTTCCGGCAGCGCAGTATGGGTGGTTCCGGCTCGGGGAGTCGCAACAGCGGGGTCGTGGAATCCGCTGATCGCGTGCCCGAGATCGATCCACAGATCACGGACGAATGCGGGGTCGGCAACCTTTTTCTTGCCGAGTTCAGCCAGCACGGTGAGCGGTACCGTGAATTCGAGCCAGGGTTGCAGATCCTGTTTCTCGGCAATCGGATAGACCGCGCATATCCATTCATAGAATCGACATCCGTGAGTATAAGATCGGCGACTGCCGCTTACCGGTACACCGATCAGATCGAATGCCTCGTCGACAAGCCGGGCGTTGTCGGTCAACCCGAACCCCGGGTTCATGCCACGGTCGAACGTGCACTGCAGGGCCGGCAGTTCGAGCGTTATGGATTCGGTGCCGTCGGCGGTGTCGATTGTTCGATGGGACACCATCGATCCTTCCCTTTGCCTCTGCCGACCGTGCCTTCAGACTCGGCCGACGACTTCGGAAACTGAATGCCGTTGCGCGCATAGCGGCCATGCCCGTAGCGCATAGTCCGATGCGGGACCCGAGCCGCCTCGGCGACACGACCGCCACGGGGGGTGCCACGACCCGGTGACCTTGTGGGCCAGCGAAGGAGTTCGGGCAAGAAGAGCTCGGTCACGGGCTTCACGGATACTCCCCCATTCGTCGACATGCCGCGGGTTCCGGTCACCATGTGAGAAGCCTGATCCGATGGCCATTCCGCCGCCGAATCCGGCGAGGGCGTCGAGAACCGTTGTGACAATGCCATTTTCGCACAGGGTGGAGACGCGGGCGCCGCGGCGCACCGACGGCCACAAGGGGGTCTCGTAGGTGGCCAGCGGGACATCGAGTTCGGCGGTGATCGTGTTGCCCGTGATACGGACAGGTCCCAGCCAGGCCAGCGGCACCGCGGCGTGGTCGCCGGTGGCGGGGTTGTGCTCGGTGATGGTCGGCTGAATAGTCACTTGGGTTGTCATGTCCGACAACCGCAGCCGTTGTCCAGGCGGATTCTCTGCGGAGTGCTGTCCACAAGATCAAAAGTAGGACAACGATGCACCGTATAGGGCACGACGAGATCACGACGCGATTTGCATCCGACCGCCATGGACATCGGAGCATGACGGCCATGTCATTTCCGAATACCACGTGCCAAGTCCTGGCCGGTCGCTGATCGAGTCCGCGCTGCGGGCGGAACTGTGCACGGTCCGGGTGCCCGGACCGGTTCGCGCCGCCGGCCGACGCTATGCGTCGGTGTTGCGATTTCGGGAGAGTGCAGGGCAATCTGCACCAGCCCAAATGTGCTCACCGTGTCATCCTGTTGCGGTCGGCAGTCCGATGCGGCAGATGTGGGCCGTCCGCCTGTGCGGGTCACCGGTTCCGATGGGCGAGCAGGTGTGCGAGCGTGGTCAGCTCGCTGCTGCGCAGGTGTGGCGGTAGTGCGGCAGCTCGCGTGCGCGAACCAGAAGCTCCTGTGATGAATCCGCACTGGTCGGCGCGGCGGTCGTAGTCGTCGACATGGGTAGTCACCTCTGGCGCAGAGAACTGGGAAAGGCGGTCACCTTGTCCGCTTTCCACGATCGACCACCGTGATCGCCGTGAGAAGGCACCTGCACGCATGCCAACCATGCGCATCACGCATTGCGCGCGGATGTGATCGCCGGTTGGCGAGGCCGGGTTAGGTAGGCCTTGTGGTTCCAGATGGGAAGTCTGTGCGGGCGTCGCGGTAGGCGTACCAGAAGGCGAGGTGGGAGGCGATGCGGGACAGGGCAGATGGACCTGCGTGGTCGCGGTAGCGGCGATAAGGGAGCATCTGCATCGTGAAATCTCCGTGTCGTGGTCGCGGTCACCGCGGAATATGAGCCGCTATGGCTCATGGCACGGTGGGTCCGTACTTGTGGGTGGCCAGGTGCCAGTCGATGTTGCCGCGCATCCAGACACGCAGACCGGTCGTGAGGGTCTCGAGGGTGTGCATCTGTGCGGTGGGCAGGCCCTTGTGCCACCAGGTCGACAAATAGTCCGCTTCGACGTCGAGGTACTGCTCGACGGTGTTGGCGAGGAGCCGTTTGGCGCGCGTGACGGCCTGTCGAAGGAGAGGAGCTCGTGATGGGACAGGAGGGTGAGCAGGTTGTAGTCGGCATCGCCGGTCTCGGTTTCCTTCTCCACCGAGAAGGTGTCGTTGACGATGAGTACGACCCTCGTGGCGAGCATGTGCAAGGCGTCGAACCGCGTGTCCTCGGCGGCTTCTGCGGGAAGTTCGGCGCGGTTGAAACGTTCGATGAGGTCGTAGCAGGGGTCCATGACGATGTTCCAGCGCCGCTGGTCGAGGTACTCGGCGAGCTCGGGAATGCGGCCGCTGTCGCGGGTGGTGTTTTCCCAGGCATAGCCGTCCAGGTACTTCTGCCAGTGGCGGCGGTGGCGGTCGATCCAGTACGCAGACATGCCGTCGGTCAGGACCGCCCAGACCTGTGTGAAGGAGCGGGCGAACACGTCGTCGGGGTAAGCGAGTTCGCCACCACCGCGCATGACCTCGGCGATGGTGGCGGTGCGAGCTCGGGTCTGCTGCAGGTTCAGTCCCTGGGCGGCGTCGAAGCAGTCGTCGAACAAGCCCCACCATCCGTACAGGTCGCACGCCGTCTTCAGATCGGTGTCGCTGGCCCACGGGTAGGTCCGCGCGGCGTACTCGGTCAGCTTCCACCCCTCGTACTGCGGGACCGCTCGCTCGGGCAGCAGCTCGTTGTCGGTGAGCCAGCGCAGGTGGTGTGGATGTACCGCGGCGGCATTCGGGTGGATGTGAGCGGCGAACGGGACGCAGAAGTCATCGACGACAGGCATGGGGATTCTCCTCGATCAGCGGCCGTAGCGGCGGTGGCGTGTGGTGTAGGAGCGCAGGGCGTCGTGGAAGTGGCTGCGGGTGAACGCTGGCCAGGGGATCGGACAGAAGTAGAACTCCGCGTGCGCGGCCTGCCAGGGCATGAACCCGGACAGGCGTTGCTCCCCGGAGGTTCGGATGATCAGGTCCGGGTCATCCTGCCCCCGGGTGTAGAGGTGCTCGCTGAGGCGCCGGTCCCATCCGTCTTCCGGCACCCCCGACTGCGGCGGGTTCGCCATCAGCTCCGACAGCACGGCGCGCACGGCATCGATGATCTCGCGGCGCCCGTCGTAGGCCACGGCCATGTTCACCGTCATCCGCGCCTCGAGATATCGGGTGGCGGAGTCGGCGTGATGCAGGCTCTCTCGCAGGAACTGCGGTAGCAGCTCGATGCGACCGAGATGCCGGACGTGCCACCGCTGCCGGGCGGCCAGTGTGTCGACAACCTCGGCGATCAAGGGCAGCAGCCCGTCGACCTCTTCAGCAGGACGGTGCAGATTGTCGGCCGACAGCACCCACAACGTCAGCGTCTGGACCCCGGCCTGCTCGCTCCACCCCACCGTCTCGAACAGTCGCTCGGCGCCCTCGCGGTGCCCGTCCACCGGATCCAATCCACGTGCCGCCGCCCAGCGGCGGTTGCCGTCGAGAATCATCGCCAGATGACGCGGACCTTCCCCGCCCACTTCTTCTCGTCGTCGATGTGTCGCGGTGACATCCGACGCGGTGACATCCCGCGCGGTCGAGGCCGCAACGGTCCCGCCCCATAACCCACCCCATTTCACTGCAGTGACTCATCACCCAACCGGGGCTGGCGGCGAGGGGGATCCTGAATCTGGATCGCTATTCATGTTCACCAGTCGGAGCTGCACACGGAATGCACTGTGACGCATGGTCTCTATACGGTGCGCGCATACGTGGCCGCTGGCCGGCTCCTACATCTCGCGTATGCGCCGCATCCGATTGCGTGATACCCAGGGCTTCGGTTAGAACAAGATCTCGATGTGGGTGAAGGCGCCGGGATGAATTGCCGCGCCGGGACAACGACCATCGGTCAGCGAGAATCCGCCATCGAATTTGCGCTGGTCCGGCACAGCAATGGACCGTGGACCCGGGCGGCAGCGCCGCCTCGGTGATCAAAAACGTGGGCAGTGGAAAATGCGCCGTGGCTTCAGAGATTCCATCGTGGATGACTCCTGCTCGGCGAAGGCCGTCATCGACGCCGCACAGGCGAGCTGAGCACGCAGGTAGGCGCGGTTCGCCGGGAAACGTGCGTCGGTGTGAAGCCTGTGCGCCGGGTTGGTCGCCGATCGCGGCCTGCCGCGCAGCGTCCGGGTCCGGCTCTGGCTGTTGCTGGCCTATCCGGCCTTCCGCTGGATCTCGTTCCGGACGTGGTTCCCGTGCTCGGCTACGCCGACGATGCCATCATCGTCACCGCCGGTACCAGCGGTCCAGCCGATCATCGGGACGTGCAACCGAAAGAATTGGTTCGGTCCCGGAGTCGGACCCGAGCGGGCTTAGAGTGATTGCTCAGCGGTGTTGGTTGCGGTGGGCGTACTCGGTAGCTGCCGAGCGTGCCGACTTGGGTTGCCGCTTCGACCTGCGGTGTTAGCTGGCAGCAACCCCCGGATGATGCGAACCTGCGACACGTGACCTGGGGTTTCTCTGTGTGGCAACTAGTTCACGATTCAAGCACCATGTCTGACCTGCGCGAACGACGGGTCCCTCCCGTGCCCCGACTCTATCGCGTTCCGTCCCTCGACGTGCCCACGGCGGGCACATCGAAGACGGAATACAGGCGACCGGGGGATCCGCTGCGGTCGACTGGTAGACGAAGCTGATTTCGCACTGGGAAGAGGGGTCCGCAGACCGGCCTGAGTGACCTCGGGATTCATCGATACGTGGTCTCATGATTCGTCCTTGAAGCCACGTTGATGGCCTCTGCCCATTCGGCGGGGCGTTCACTGGCGAGTGCGTGTCCGGAATCGAGTTCGACGAACCGGGCATTCGGGATGCTGGTCGCGAGTTCGACTGCATGCGAGGCCGATACGACTGAATCGATCGTGTCGACTAGTGCGCCGATCTCACCGTCCGATCTGGTGTCGAGCCATCCGGGACTCCAGCCGAGCAAGGTCAGATACGCCGCCAACGACCGAGTATCGCCGGAAGCGGCCAGTCTGCGCCACGTGGCGACGACCAACCGCAGACGCGCATTGGGATGAGCGAATCCCGCCGACAAAACCAGCCGGGTCACCCGTTGACGGTGTCGAGTCGCGATCCGCACTGCCACTGCGGCCCCGGTAGAAAAACCGACCACGGCGAACTGTTCCTGCCTGGCCTGTAGCGCTGCACTCACCAGGCCGTCGGCCAGGCCGTCGAGAGTCAACGGCGTTGTCGCGCGCGGCGTGCGCCCCGACCCCGGGTAGTCCACCGCTATGACGGTGTTCGCCTCGGCCAACCTCGGCACGATCGGGCCGAAACTGTCTTCGATGTCGCTGCTCGCCCCGTGGGCGAGCAGGATGCCGGGGCCGCTTCCGTAGACGGATCCCAGGAACTCACTCGTGCTCTGCGTTGTCATGGACCCACGCTAAAATCTCACACTGATGTGAGAGTCAACTCGGAGCGGCGGAGTCGGAATGCGAATCGGTGAACTGGCCCAACGTACGGGGGTGAGTCATCGGCTGCTTCGTTACTACGAGGAGCAGGGGCTGCTCACGGCGCAACGAACCGGCGGCGGCTTTCGCGAGTACGGTCCGACCGCCCCCGATATCGTCCGCCAGATCCGTGCTCTGCTGGCCGCTGGTCTACCCACCCGGGCAATTCGCGACATCCTGCCCTGCGCGCACGGCCCCGCCCCCACCCTCGAACCCCATCCCGACATGCTCTCTCTGCTCCGCGCTGAACTGGACTCCCTCGATTCCCGCATCACCTGCCTGCGAGAAACCCGCGAAATACTGGCCTGCTACCTTTCCGTCACGGAATCCGGCTCGACCACCGTTGACGCGGTTCGGGTGACGTTGCCCGAGAGTGAAAGCGCCCGCAACCCGCACAGCCAGCCGATCCCGCCGAGCACCATGCGTGGATAGTTCAGCGTGGTCCAAGTGTCGATGAACGACTCCACTCGCTCTGGTGTCCAGTCGTCGCCCCCGGATTGGAAGATCAGCACCTGGGTGACGAAATAGCCGTAGGACGACAGCGAGTAGGCGGCCATGATGCCCGCCGAGGCCAGCCACCAGCGCCGGAAGGCGACAGGGGTGCGCCACGCCAGCTACAGATTGATCAACGACAACAGCGCGACGACCGGAGAGACGAACGGCCAGAACGCACGGCCGGCCTGATGGAAACCGGATTCGTTCATGGCGTCGAGTACCTGGTCCGGGCGCGCGTCAACCCACAGTGGGATCACGGCGAGTTTCTCGTACCAGCCCGCTCCGAACTGGATTCCGACGAATATCACCAGCAGCCACAGGGGAATGGCGCGTTTGACCGTCATTGCCCTGATCTCCTCGACCTATGTACTCTCTCTTTGAGAGTCTCTCTGTTTTAGAGATATTAGGAAGGGTCGTGGCGTATGACATCAGGGAAGTCCCGGAGTGAGACCCTGAACTCGCTACAGCTCGTGCTGCGTGTACAGGCGACGCGGACCGTGCTGTTCCATTCGGCCGTCGCGCAGCGTGCCGGTATCACCGTCACCGACCTGAGCTGTCTGAACCTGCTGAGTATGGAAGGCCCGCTGACTCCGGGCGAGCTCGCGCGGCACGTCGGCATCACCCGCGGTGGGGCTGTGACCGCCGTGATCGATCGCCTCGAGCGGTCCGGGTACGTCGCACGTCGGCGTGATCCGGACGATCGCCGGAGGGTCCTCGTCGAGATCACCGCCAAGGCCGCACAACAGGTTTCGCCGTTGTTCGCCGGACTCGGGCGAGCGATGCAAGAGCAGTTCGCGGGCCGGGACGCCGAACCGCTGGCGGTACTCCTCGATTTCGTCACCACGTCCACGAACGCGCTGGCTCATGCGACCGACGCATTGCGCGGCGTCTCACCGATCGGCGATGAGTCCCACCAGCGCACTCCGTCTGCATGATCGACTGGAGCACGAGGCGCCGGTCGACGACCTACCGAAAGCTTCCGACATTTTCAAACGCACTCTGATCACCCTCGTGACCACCGCTGTTCTCACCGCCTGCGGAAGTGACGGCGCTGCCGCACCCGAGCAGCCTGTCCCCGGCCGCTATGCCGATGTCAACGGCCTGCACATGTACTACGAGGTGCATGGTCAGCCGACCGAGCAATCGCCGGTGGTACTGCTGCACGGTGCGCTGTCCGGCATCAGTACCGACTTCGGCTCTCTCATACCGGAATTGGCGAAACGACGGCAGGTCATCGCCGTCGAGCAACAGGCGCACGGGCACACCGCCGATATCGAGTGGCCGCTGCGCAGCACGTCCATGGCAGAGGATACGGCCGCACTGTTGCGGCAGATCGGCATCCAGCGCGCCGACGTGCTCGGCTACAGCATGGGTGCGAGTGTCGCGCTCGATATCGGCATCCGCCATCCGGACGTGGTACGCACACTGGTGCTCGTTTCGGGTGGGCTGGGCCCCGACGGCCTGCACCCGGGCACCCTGGAGGGCATCGCCGAACTGCAGCCGGAGATGTTGCACGGCAGCCCGTTTCACACCGCCTATCTCGTCGATGCGCCACGGCCGGAAGATTTTCCGAAGCTCGTGGCGCGGGTGAAGGAGATGGATGCCAACGTGCCGACGGTGCCCGCCGAGCAGGTTCGCGCGCTGACCGCGCCGACCCTGAACATCATCGCCGACTCCGACATCGTCCGGCCCGAACACGCGGTGGAGGTGTTCCGGCTGCTGGGCGGCGGCATCATGGGTGACACTCCGGCGGGACTGCCGGATTCAGAACTCGGGATCATCCCCGGGGCATCGCATGTCACCGGTGTGCACCGTACCGAGATCCTCGCCCCGATGGTCACCGCGTTCCTGGAACGTCCGGTCGAGACCCAGCCCTGAGTGTCGGCTTGTGCTTGGGCTACGGCGAGCCGCTGACCCGGTCTTCGCTGACACCGATATCGGCATCGCCCGGCATCGAATCGCGCCGCAATACGATCGACGTCGCCGCGTTCACCGGGCGGGAGAGCGGCGCTGACCGACGCGCGCAACAAAGCACGATTCCGAGCACTGGCAGCGATGGCCACCGGCACCCTCGCACTTCTCGCCCTGGCTCCGACGGCGAACGCATATCCCGTAGGACCTTGGGGAGTCGAAGGTCCCTGTCGGGGATTGACACCAGCTGAATGCCCGTACATCCCCGAACCCGACGGTCTGGTCTGGAACTCCTACATCAACGGCGAGAAGACCGGTTCGCTGTATGTCGACCAAACCAACCACATCGTCTGCAGTGAAAGCCGGGGAGCCCTGCAACCAGCTTCATCTGTACGCCGATGATGGCGCTGGTCCGGGTACTGCCGCCGATCAAGATCGGGAGCTACATCTACTAGCAAGACGGCGCGGTATGGGCGGTGACGGCCACTGTTCCAGTACCACTGGGTGCTCGCGCATCCGTGCAACTCGTTGGGGCGTGTGTCGAGGTGTGGAAAGCGCCCCCGTGGAATCGAACCTGCGACGGCGAAAGCGGCTATGGCCTGCGGAAACGCCGTCGCAGGTCGGTGCCCCCGGCAGGATTCGAACCTGCGACACCCGCTTTAGGAGAGCGGTGCTCTATCCCCTGAGCTACGAGGGCGGATCGGTTGCTTGGTGCGGACCGGTTCCGGGCTTGGGCGGAGTTTACCCGGTGGGTCCGGGATCGGTGGCATCGCGGCGGTTCGGGGGTGGTGTCAGGCGGCGGTGCCCTCGTCGTAGGCGGTGGGGTCGAAGCGGCGGGTCTTCCAGCGGAACAGGACGGTGGCGCCGGGCCAGTTGTTGGTGATGCGGCCGGAGGCGTTGCGGTACCAGCTGGAGCAGAAGTTCCAGGGGGTGTCCTTCAGGCGTCGCTGCAGCCAGTCGTCCCAGGACTGCTCGGCGGCGGGGCGGGCCGCTAGGAAGTGGCCGGGGCGCCGGGCCAGGTACTGCACGGCCTGGCGGATGTAGCGGGCCTGCGATTCCAGCATGAAGATGATCGAACCGGCGCCGACGTTGGTGTTCGGGCCGTACATCATGAACAGGTTCGGGAAACCGGGGACGGACATGCCCAGGTAGGCGCGGGCGCCCTCGGGGGACCATTCGTCGGCGAGCTTGCGCCCGCCCACGCCGTAGATGTTCATCGGCGCCAGGAATTCGGTGCCCTTGAAGCCGGTGCCGTAGACGATCACATCGACCTCGTGCTCGACGCCGTCGGAGGTGCGGATGCCGGTCGGCGTGATCGCCTCGATGGCGGAGGTCTCCACCGTGACGTTCGGTTGACCGAGCGCCGGGAAGTAGTCGTTGGAGAACAGCCCGCGCTTGCAGCCCGCCGCGTAGTCGGGGGTCAGCTTGCGGCGCAGCTCCAAATCCGGAACCTGTTGTGCGCGATGGCGATCCGCGATGGCGATGACGGGCTTCTTGATGGCCGGGATGTCGGTGAGCGCCAACGACATCACCTCGAAGAAGGTCCAGATCGCGAAGCGCTCGGCGAGGCGGCTCGGCGGGAAATACTTGAACAGCGCGTGATGCGTTGCGGTGTACTCGGTATCGAACTTCGGCAGCACCCACGCGGCCGAGCGCTGGAACAGCGTGAGGTGCTCGACCTGCGGCTGGATCGCCGGAATGTACTGAATCGCACTGGCTCCCGTGCCGATGCAGGCGACCCGCTTACCGGTGAGGTCGATGCCGTGATCCCACTCGGCGGAGTGGAAGGCGGTTCCGGTGAAGGTGTCCACGCCCGGGATATTCGGCAGCGCCGGGCGGGACAGCTGACCCACCGCGGGCATCAGGATGTCCGCGGTCAGGGTCGCGCCATCCTTGGTACGCACCTGCCAGATCCCTTGCCGCTCATCGAATTCCGCGTCTGTCACCTCGGTCCCGAAGCGGATCTTCGCGGGCAGCCCGTACTTCTCGGCGACCGTTCGCATATAGGCGTGGATGTCGGCCTGCTGTGAAAACCGCCGCGGCCAATCGGATTTGGGCTCGTAGGACCACGAGTACAGCGGTGACGGCACGTCGCAGGCGGCGTTGGGGTAGGTGTTCTCGCGCCACACGCCGCCGAGATCGTCGGCCTTCTCCACGATCGTGTAGTTCTCCAGCCCGGCGCGCTGCAGCTCCAGCGCCATGCCGAGCCCGGCGAATCCGGCACCGATGATGAGGATGGACGGGGTGCGAGTCATACCATGAGGTTAGGTGTTCCCAGTCGCCGCGCGAAGAGATCAACGGCCAGTGGATCCATATTTCCGGCCAAGTCGGATAGTGTATCCGTGCAGGTCATCGCGCCTGTAGTCGAAACTGGGGTATCCGCCGTAGAGTCCGGCGAATCCGGCGCCGACGATGATCACATCGCGAATATCCTGCTCAGCACGGTCCCGCATAGGTCCAACTCCGGCGGTGGCGCGAAGAAGTTTCGTATCGCCATATTTCCTCCAGGAGTATCTGCCCGCACGTGCTCGGGCGAGGGTCGTGTCCCGGTCATCAGGACGATCACCAGGGTGAATCGCGGGCGCGCGGGCGTTTCGACTGGACATGCGGCCGTCCGGCTCCCTACTATTTTCCGCTAGGAAGTTGCTCGAAATGGCCTGTCCTGGTGTGGGTTTGGTGATTCGGCGGTGCCGCAGGGGGTGTCGTCGCAAGGCCAGGTGCACATCGGATGGTCTGCCGATCGGTAACTCGCGTCAGATGTGAGGGTCGGCAGTGGGCGGCTGCGCGCGGCGAAGGTGGGGTTCGTCGTGTGCAGCCGCCTTTTCTCCCCGACCGCCCGACTGCAGCCGTCGTTCGCGCGATGCTACTCGCCGGTCATCCCACGTTTTCGCTGCTAGCGAGGGCTACTGTGCGGGCGGCTGACTTCAGTCGAGCCCCTCCCGTGGTGTCCGAATTCGGCTATCCTCGCGGCAGTGTGACCTCGTTCACTGGTGAGGAGTGGCGTTTCAGATGTTGAGCACGATGCAGGACGAACAGCTGTCGCTGGCGACATTGCTGCGGTACGCGACGACGTTCCACGGCGACGCCACGGTGTCCACGTGGACCGGCGACGGCGTGCGCACCACGACCTATCGCGAACTGGGCGTCGAATGCGCCCGGCTGGCGAATGCCCTGCGCAGTCTGGGCATCGGCGACGGTGACCGGGTCGGCACGTTCATGTGGAACAACACCGAGCACATGGCGGCCTACGCGGCGGTGCCCGCGATGGGCGCGGTGCTGCACGCGCTCAATATCCGGTTGTTCCCGGAGCAACTGGTCTACGTGGCCAACCACGCCGAGGACCAGGTCGTGATCGTGGACGGCTCGCTGGTGCCGATGTTCGCCCAGTACCTGCCGAACCTGAAGACGGTGCGTCACGTGCTGGTCGCCAACGGCGACCCCGCGAGCCTGACCGCGCCCGCCGGAGTGCAGGTGCATTCGTACGCGGAACTGCTTGCCGCGCAACCGGATACCTTCGACTACCCGGTGATCGACGAGCGCTCGGCGGCCGGGATGTGCTACACCTCCGGCACCACCGGCGATCCGAAGGGCGTCGTGTACTCGCACCGCTCGAACTGGCTGCACGCCATGCAGGTGATCTCGCCCAACAGCATGGGTTTCACCGCCCAGGACACCGTGCTCACGATCGTTCCGCTGTTCCACGCCAACTCGTGGGGCATCCCGTACGCGGCCATGATGGCGGGCGCGAGCCTGCTGATGCCCGACCGCTTCCTGCAGCCCGCGCCGCTGCTGCAGATGATGGCCGCCCAGCGGCCGACCTTCGCCGCGGCGGTGCCGACCATCTGGGGCGGGGTGCTGGCGGGGCTGGACGCGCAACCCCAGGACATTTCGCATCTGCGCACCTGCGTGGTCGGCGGCTCGGCGGTGCCGCCGTCCATGATGCGGGCCTTCCAGGAGAAGTACGGCGTGCGGCTGCTGCACGCCTGGGGGATGACCGAGACCTCTCCGCTGGGCAGCGTCGGCCACCCGCCCCGCGGGGCCGAGGGCGAGGACGAATGGGCCTACCGTTTCACCCAGGGGCGGTTCCCGGCGTCGGTGCAGGCGCGGCTGGTCGGTGATGACGGCTCCGTGCAGCCCAATGACGGAGAGTCGCTGGGGGAGTTGGAGGTTCGCGGTCCATGGATCACCGGCTCGTACTATTCGCCCGAGGGCGCGCAGGTGGATCCGGACAAGTTCCACGACGGCTGGCTGCGCACCGGGGACGTCGGCAAGATCAGCCCCGACGGCTACCTGACGCTGGTCGACCGGTCCAAGGACGTGATCAAGTCCGGTGGTGAGTGGATCTCCTCGGTCGATCTGGAGAACGCGATCATGGGTCACCCGGCCGTCGCCGAGGCGTCGGTGATCGGCATCCCCGACGAGAAGTGGGACGAGCGGCCGCTGGTGGCGGTCGTGCTCAAGGAGGGCGGCAGCACCGACCCCGCCGACCTCCGCGACTTCCTCGCCGACAAGTTCGCCAAGTGGCAGCTGCCCGAGTACTGGACCTTCATCGACGAGATCCCCAAGACCAGCGTCGGCAAGTTCGACAAGAAGCGGCTGCGGGCGCGGTACGCCGACGGGGAGTTGACGGTGGCCACGTTGTAGGTCCTCGCACCCCGCGTGCCCGGTGCTGTTGGCAAGCTGTCAACAGGATGTACCCTGGGCGCACCGGTCCGGTGACCGGGCACGTGGTGGTGCGCAGGAAGGATGCTTCATGGTCGAGACGAACAGCGACGCTCCGGCGTTCGCGGACATGGTGAACGGGGCGCTGGAGTTCACGATTCCGATCGCGCACAAGATGGGTGTGCGGGCGCTCGAGGTGCGGCCCGGCTTCGCCGCGACCACGGTGCCGATAGAGGGCAACGGCAACCACTTCGGCGTCATGTACGCGGGCGTGCTGTTCACCGTCGCCGAAATCCTCGGTGGCGCAATCCCGATCGCCACCTTCGACAACGCGAAGTACTACCCGCTGGTCAAGGATCTGCAGATCTTCTTCCGCAAGCCCGCCAAGACCGATGTGCGCGCCGAGGCGTCGCTGTCGGAGGGGGACATCGCCCGCATCACGGCCGATGCCGAGGCCAACGGGAAGGCCGACTTCACCCTCCAGGCGACCGTGACCGACGCCGACGGCGTGGTGGTGGCCGAGACCAAGGGGTTGTACCAGCTGCGTACGCACGGGAAGTAGTCCCGCCCTCCGGGCGTGCTTCCGTTTCCGGCGTGCTTTGGCCGGAATCTCGGGATGGATTCCGGCGGCGTGGGGCGCTGGTCCGCGCACTCGGTGGGCGGGGCCGGGTACCCCGGGTTAACCTGGGGGCGCATGCCAAAGGCGGGTGGACGAGGAGGTCCGGCATGGTTGCGTTGTGCGCTGCCGCTGTGCGAGTTGGCCAGTGCGGCAAGGGGGTTGGGCAATGACCATCACGCTGCTGCGGACGCTCGGCGCCCGGGTGTGGACCGAGCTGGAGTACCTGCGGGTGTGCGTGGGCAGCGGGCTGGTCGGCATCGAATCGCCGATGACGCTGCTGTCGGCGGGCTCGGCATTCCTGCGATACGGCGGTCTGCCTGCGCTGCTGGCACTTTCGGCGGCCCGATACGGCGACCGCACCGCGGTGCTCGACGAACTGGGCGCCCTGAGCTACCGGGCCCTCGACGAGCGCAGCAACCGGCTGGCCAACGAATGGCGCAAGCGCGGGCTGCGGTCGGGCGAGGGTGTGGCGATCCTGGCGCGCAACCACCGCGGGCTGCTGGACGCGGTATTCGCCGCCGCCAAGTGTGGTGCCCGAATCATCCTGCTGAACACCGATTTCGCGAGCCCGCAGCTGCGCGACGTCGCCGCCCGCGAGGGCGCCGACCTGCTGGTCTACGACGAGGAGTACGAACCGATCCTCGGCGACCTGAGTCCGCGGCGGGGCGCCTATCGCGCCTGGACGGATTCCAGCCATCCGAGCAGCCTCGAATCCCTCATCGCCGCGGGCTCGTCCGCCTCGCCGCCCGCGTCCGGCCCGGGCTCCAAGATCATCCTGTTGACCAGCGGGACCACCGGCACCCCGAAGGGCGCGCCGCGGTCGGAGCCGCGCTCGCTGGAGCCGCTGGGGGCGGTGCTGAGCCGGGTGCCGTTCCGCACTCGCGAGGTCACCGAATGCCCCGCGCCGCTGTTCCATACCTTGGGCTTCGCGATGTCGTTGCTGGCCATCGGCTTCGGCTCCACCTTGGTGATCCGCCGCCGCTTCGACCCGCAGCAGGTGATCGACAGCATGACCCGCCACCGGGCGACCGCGCTGATCACGGTGCCGGTGATGCTGTCTCGCATCGTCGAACTCGGTCCGCAGGCGCTGACCGGCCGCGACTTGTCAAGGCTGCGAATCGTTTTTGTGGCCGGATCACAGCTCGGCGCCGATCTGTGTCGCCGGGTGACGGCGCTGCTCGGCCCGGTGGTCTACAACCTGTACGGCTCCACCGAGGTCGCCTACGCCAGCATCGCCACTCCCGCCGATCTCGCGGAAGAGCCCGGCTGCGTGGGCAAACCGGTGCTCGGCGCGGTGGTGAAGATCCTCGACGACTCCGGTGCGGAGGTTCCGGTCGGCGTCACCGGCCGCATCTTCGTCGCCAATGCCGCGCAGTTCGAGGGCTATACCGGCGGTGGCGGCAAGGAGCGGGTCCGCGGCCTGATGTCCTCCGGGGATGTCGGCCACTTCGATTCCGCCGGTAGGCTTTTCATCGACGGGCGCGACGACGACATGATCGTCTCCGGCGGCGAGAACGTCTTCCCCGGTGAGGTCGAGGAACTCCTCAACGCGCACAACGGAATTCGCGAGGCGGCCGTCATCGGAGTTCCCGACGACGAGTTCGACGCCCGCCTCGAGGCCTACGTCGTCCTCGCCGACGAGTCCCTCACCGCCGACGACGTGAAGACCCACGTCAAGGTCAACCTGGCCCGCTACAAAGTTCCCCGCGAGGTAGTCTTCCTGCCCGAGCTACCCCGCAACCCCACAGGCAAAATCCTCAAGCGCATGCTGCGCGAGTAGTAGGCGGTGCGCCCGAGCGTAGCTTTCGTCAAGAGTGAGCGCTCGAAGGGTGATGTTTGCTCGGGCCGACCCTCCGAACGTGACGTTCGTCCGGCTCTAGGGTCGAGTTCCGTACCGGAATACCCTCTGGGCCAAGAATTAGCGACTAACCGCGGTGACAGGCATCCCGCCATGATTGTGGCGCTGGCCGAACCGACAGTGAATTCGTTGGCCTATGGAAACTCTGTTTTGTAACACTTGTTGCAATTCTTTCGTTCGGTTTCTTCGGTGGAGGGGATACCTGACCTTGTACCTAGGATCAGCTTCTCGAGCCCACGCACGTTGGTGTCTGGGTTCCGTTTATGTCCAGCCCTGCGCTCCACATGGTCCAAGGGTCTGCAGATGGCGTTGGATCTGAGTCGCTGTAGGCGCAAGATCCTTACATGGCCCGTGGGCTGGATCCTTCGAGACAGGCAAGAGGTCGCGGACCTGTCCGATTGGAAGATCCGCGACCTTACGGAGTTGCCGGAAATCGTTGCAGCGGAGAATGGTTCGGCTAACCAACCAGTGAGTTGACGGTCGTGTGCCAGTCGTAAAGCCGATCATCTAGGCTCCGGATAGCTGGCAGCGAGTCCCATCGGCGGAGCGTCTGGCGAACCGCCTTGATGCGATCCATCGCCGTCGCGTACCAGTTCCGGCCGAGGATATCGAGAGCTTCCTCGAGGTAGGTGCAGGCTTGCTCTGGGTTCTGTTCCAGAACTGCGGCAGCCGCGAGGTCGGCAAGGTAGAGAACCAGTCCAGCCAGACCGGGGAAGGGGTGGTACCGGACTCGGCGCGTCGGTATCGGATTGCCGCGACGGCGGTGTCGCAGCCGGGACCTGGGGCTATGAGAGGGAAAGATGTTTTCCAGCTCACCACCGGGACCCGGAAGGAGACGCGATGGCAAAGTGGACGGCCGACGAACTCAACAGGATCGCGGAAACCGAGGAATTGCAGCTGGCGGCGGCGGGCCGGGACGGAACCCTGCGCATGCCGGTGACGATCTGGGTGGTGCGGCACGGCCGCGACCTCTACGTGCGCTCGGTGAACGGGCCGGACGCGGCATGGTATCGGACCGCGGTGGTCAGCAGGCGCGGGCGGATCCGGGCGGGCAGTATCGACCAGGACATCACCTTCGTCGACGCCGACCCGGACCGCAACGACGATATCGACTCCGAGTACGCAGCGAAGTACCAGCGCTATGCCGCCAGCATCATCGCCGAAATCACCGGTGCCAGAGCGCGTTCCACCACGCTCAAGCTGCTCCCGCAAGGCTGATGCGGGGATCCGGCATGTTCTCGCTCGCAACGGTGCGCGCACGCGAAACCGGCGCGGGCGAAAGGGAATCGCCTGCGCCGGTCTCGTACGCGGTTAGCAGTTACGCAGTTCCGGGCTCTGGTTGAGCAGCTGAGCGCGGGTCGAGATGAACCGCGTGTAGGTCTCGCCGCCGACCTCCGACAGCGGGAACGCCGCTACCCGGTGGCAGTTCTGGAACGCGATCTTGATCCCGAAGTGCCGCTCCAGACCCCCGCGGATGGAGTCGGACGCCATGGCGCGCAGCAGCTGGCCGCGGGCCGTCTCGTCCGGCGGGGGCACCTGATTGTCGGCGAATTCGGCTGTGCCGGAACGCAGGTCGGCTGCCACCCGGCTGACCACCTCGTAGGCGTAGGGCAGCGAGTTGCGGACGCATTCGACGAACTCGTCGTCGGAGACCTCACCGCGTTCGGCGCGTTCGAGCAGTGCGGTAGGTACGTCGAGTGACATAGCGCTCTCCTCATGGGATGGCGGGACGATGTCATCTGATTCTAAACGAAAAAGGTTGTCAACAATCCTGGATTGTGCGCGAAAGCCCTAGTTTCAGAGCGCTTTTCATATCAACGGACAGGGTGCGCACCAGCTCCGCGGCGGGTAGCTGGCCGGTCAGCGCATGTGTTTGACCTGCCCAGAGGTTCACCGCGTCGGCGTTGCCGTCGGCCCGCGCCTGCTTGCGCAACGGCCCGGTGGCGTAATGGATTTCGGGGTAGGCGGCGGGCGCGTCGGGGTGGTCGAGGATGAACCGGTTGCGCAGTCCGCGGGCGCGGCGGCCGCTGAAGGCGCGGGTCAGCATCGTCGGGGTATCGATGGTCAGGGCGTCGCGATGCAACTGCGCCGTCCCGGCCTCGGGGCAGTTCAGGAAGGCCGTGCCCAACTGCACGGCGGCCGCACCGGCGACCAGTACAGCAGCGGCGGCGGAGCCCGTGGCGATGCCGCCCGCCGCCGCCACCGGCCGGTCGGTCGCGGCCGTGAGCAGCTGTAGCAGGGCCAGCGTCGACAGCGGGTCGGCCGCATCGTCGGCGGGCCGGTCCACGAACGTCGCCCGGTGCCCCCCGGCCTCGGCGCCCTGGGCGATCAGGACGTCCGCGCCCGCGTCGACTGCGATGCGCGCCTCGGCCACCGAGGTGACCGTCACCCAAGCCTCCGATCCGACCGCACGCAGCCGGGCTATCTCGGCCGCCGACGGACAGCCGAAGGTGAAGGACACCACCGCCACCGGGTCGGCGACCAGGGCGTCCAGCTTGGCCTCCCAGTCGTCGGTATCGAATTTCGCGGCGCCGAGGGGGAAGTCCCGGCCGACCTGCTCGAGATATCGGGCGAACTGCTCGGTCGGCGTGGGCGCTCCCGGAACGAACAGGTTCACGCCGAAGGGGACGGCGGCTACCGCGGCGTCGGCGTCCGGTCCGGGGGCCTGCGCATCGGGGTTGCGGCCGCCGCCGTCCGACAACAGCGCGCGGGTGCGCACCATCCGGTCGGCAAGGCCGTCCGCGCTCAGATACCCGGCGGCGAGGAAGCCCAGCCCGCCGGCGGCCGACACCGCGGCGGCGAGTTCGGGTGTGGAGGGTCCGCCCGCCATCGGAGCCAGCACGATCGGGGTTCGTAGCTCGTCGATGATCACCCCTTCAGTCTGGCGTATGTAACGGTCGCGCAGGGCAGTGATACCCGCCTCACCTGGACTTTTTCGCCAGAAGGTTGCGAAAAGGTCACGGCGGAGTACAGTTTGCGTCACAGCAGATGCCGAATCGTTACCGAAAATGAGGTTTCGGCCCGGCTCCGCTTCCCGAAGTTGATCGACGCTAGGACGAGCCTTGCCGCAGCACCGTGAGACCTCCAGTTCCGTATCCGTTCAGGACCTGCTCGGAGATGGTGTCGCCGGTCGGCCGAACCGCCATCGCGCCCAGCCGCGCACCGCCGACCGGATGAAACTGGCGGCCAGCGCGGCGGTCGCGGCGGGCGCCATCGTCGGCACCGCCGCCCAGCTCGCCCACGCCGCGCCGCTGCTTCCGGTGAGCCACGACAGCACCAATACCGACGACGTCGCGCTGGAGGCGGCCTCCGAGCCGGTCGAGCAGGCGCGGGCGGCCACCGCCGCCCCCGTGGCCGCCGCCGAGGCGCCCGCCCCGGCCCCGGTGGAGGCGGCGCCCGTCGCCGTCCCCGCGCCCCCGGCGCCGTTCGGGCTCCAGAATCTACCGCCGGAGGTCGCCGGTCCGCTGTCGCAGGCCGAGCAGGTGATCAAGGGCCTGCAGAACCAGGTCGCCCCGGCCCCCGCGGTCCGCCCGGTCGCCGGTGTCGTGAGTTCCGACTTCGGATCCCGGTGGGGCGCCTTCCATTACGGTGTCGACTTCGCCGATTCGCTCGGCGCCCCCATCCGTTCGGTGGCCAGCGGCACCGTGATCGAGGCGGGCCCGGCGTCGGGCTTCGGCCTGTGGGTGCGGGTCCGGCACGACGACGGCGCGACCGCCGTCTACGGCCACGTCAACGACATCCTGACCAGCGTCGGCCAGCGGGTGAACGCCGGTGATGTCATCGCCACCGTCGGCAACCGCGGCAACTCCACCGGTCCGCACCTGCACCTCGAGATCTGGGATCCCAGCGACGTGAAGATCGATCCCACGCCCTACCTGGCCAGCAAGGGTGTCATCCTGTCGCAGCAGTCGTGGGGACCCGAGTAATCGTCGCGGGTGTGAACGGCCGCGCGCTGTCGCGGCCGGTGGTCGCGGGGGCTGGTGATGTGACAGGTTTACACGAATTGTTCGATTCCAGGTCTCTGCAGGGACGCGCGTACGCGGCCCTCGTGCAGCATCCGCGGTCCAGCCTGATCGAGCTGGCGTCCTATCTGGAATGCCCGCTGGAGGTCGCGGAGGCGTCGCTGGACCGGCTGTGCGAACTGCAAGCGGCCGTGCGCATCGACACCAACGGCCGCACAGTATGGGATGCCCACGCCCCGGAGGCGTTGTCGGAGGCCGAGTCCCGGCGGCGGCAGGGCGAGACCGCGCGGATGCACGCGGCGGCGGCCCGGCTGGGCGAGACGTTCCGGTCGGTTCGGCGCACCGTGCGCGGCGGCGGCACCATCGTGCCGATGTACGAAACCCGGGAGCTGGTCGCTGAATTCGAGGATCTGCAGCGAGCGGCCCGCAACAGCGTGCGGCTGGTCGAGCGCGGGCCCTACATCTGCGACGCCGACAAGGCCGAGCGGATGTTCGAGCTGAAGTCGGCCCGCATCGATGCCGGGATTCGCTATCAGACCCTGTACCAGGACTCCGTCTATCAGGATCCGGATCGGCTGCGGCACGCCCTCGCCACCAACTCCGCCGGGGCACTGGCGCGCACCCTGCCCGATCCGCCGCTGAAGGTGATGATCGTCGACGGCGAGCGGGCCAGCCTGATGCTGCACAGCGACGAGCGGCGCGGCGACCCGATGGGCCTGCGGATCGGCCCGTCGCCGACGCTGGACCTGCTGGTGCGCACCTTCGACGTGCTGTGGTCGCTGGCGGCCCCGATCTCGGTGAATCCGAGCGAACCGCTGGACGAGCGCGACCGCGCGATCCTCACCCTGATGGGGCTGGGCGCCACCGACGACACCATCGCGCGCCGGCTGGGCATGTCCCGGCGGACCGTGGTGCGCCGCACGGCGAGCCTGCTGGAGCGGCTCGGCGCCAGCACCCGCTTCCAGGCGGGCGTGCAGGCCATTCGGCGCGGCTGGCTGTGACCTCGCGGCCCCCGGCGCGGCCACGCGGTGACGCGGGCCACTGAATTCGCCTCCCCGCGCAACATCCGAGCACCCTCATACCGATGAGTAGAGGGAGCTCGCGCGGACACCGCGGTGCGCCGTTACCCCGATATGATTGCTCGGACCGTACGAGGGGTGCCGATAGTGGTCGGGCCGTGCGGACCCGCTGGACGCGAGAGGTGAATGCACTCGAATGGAAACTGCCCGTCGTTCCGCTCGTGGTGGTCGGCGCCGCCGGTCGGGCGGTCCGCTGTTCGGACAGCTGCTCACCGCCGCGGTGGAGTCCGCGGCCGACTCGGTGGCGATCCGGTTCGCCCCTGCCGATGATCCCGCCGAGGCGCGCGAACTCACCTACCGGGAGCTGGACGAGGCCTCCTCGCGGCTGGCCCGGGAACTGATCGACCGCGGGGTCGGCGCGGGCGACGTCGTCGCCATCGGCATCACCCGCTCGATCGAGTCGGTGCTGTCGGTCTGGGCGATCGCCAAGACCGGCGCCGCCTACGTCCCGGTGGATCCGACCTATCCGGCGGAGCGCATCGCGCATATGGTCTCGGATTCCGGGGCCGTGATCGGCCTGACCCTCTCCGCGCACCGACCGGCGCTCGGCACCGGCGTGTACTGGCTCGAGTTGGACGATCCGGTGGTGCGCGACCGGGTGGCGGCGCGGCCGTCGCACCCGATCTCCTACACCGACCGCGTGCGCCCGCTCACGGAGCTGCACCCGGCCTACGTCATCTATACCTCGGGCTCCACGGGGCGACCGAAGGGCGTCGTCGTCACCCATGTCGGGCTGGGCGCCCTGGTGGCCGCGGAGCGCGAACACTATGGGGTGGCCGAGGATTCGCGGGTGATGCACGTCTGCTCGCCGAACTTCGACGTCTCGGTGCTGGAGCTGATGCTCACGTTCTCCACGGGCGCGACGCTGGTGGTGTCGCCGCCGGAGGTCTTCGGCGGATACGAGCTGGCCGATCTGCTGCGCCGCGAGCGGGCCACGCACATGTTGATCACGCCGGGTGCGCTGGAATCGGTGGATCCGACGGGCCTGGACGATATCGAGACGGTGATGGTCATCGGCGACCGGTTCGGCCCGGAGCTGGTGGGCCGGTGGGCGCGGGACGGTCGGAAGTTCGTCAACGGCTACGGCCCGACCGAGGCCACGATCCTGGTGACCTCCATCGCGCTCACCCCGGGCGAGCCGATCACCATCGGCCCGGCGATCCCGGGTGTCGGTGTGTTCGTCCTGGATTCACGGTTGCGGCCGGTGCCCGCCGGGGTGGTGGGCGAGCTGTACCTGTCGGGCCCGGCGCTGGCGCAGGGATACCTGGGCCGCCCGGCGCTGACGGCGGGACGCTTCGTCGCCAGCCCGTTCGGCGCGGAGACCGGCAGCCCGGGTGCGCGGCTGTATCGCACCGGAGACCTGGTGCGGCGCAACGAATCCGACGGCGGGATCGAGTTCTTGGGCCGCTCGGACTTCCAGGTGAAGGTGCGTGGTTTCCGGATCGAACTGGGCGAGATCGACAACGCGCTGACCGACCATCCCGACGTGGACTTCGCGGCCACGCTCGGCCGCTCGCTGCCCGCCGGTGGCACCACCATGGTGTCGTACGTGCTGCCGCGCGCCGGGGCGACGCTCGACACCGATGAACTCGAGGCGTTCCTCTCGAACTCCTTGCCCGCCTACATGATTCCGGCATTGATCATGGTGCTGGACGAGATCCCGCTGACTCCCATCGGCAAGCTGGATCGTGCCCGGCTGCCCGAACCGGTGTTCGCCGCAAGGGAATTCCGTGCGCCGTCCACCCCTGTGGAGCAGATCGTCGCGGACGTGTTCGCGGCGCTGCTGGGCCCCGGGACCCCGATGGAACAGGTGGGCCCGGGCGAGGCCGCGCAGGCGGCGGCGCGGGACCGCGCCGGGGCCGCGGCGGGCACCGGGCCCGGCCGGGTCGGCGCCGACGACGATTTCTTCGCGCTGGGCGGCAATTCGCTGCTGGCCGCGCAGGCCGCGGCCCGCATCGGATCCGCGCTCGATGTGCGGGTGCCGGTGCAGCTGCTGTTCGAGGCGCCGACGGTGGCCGCGCTGGCCGAACGCGTCGAGCGCCACGCCGGTTCGGCGGCGGGGCAGCAACTGCGGCCGATGCCGCGCCCCGAGCGGATCCCGCTGTCGTACGCGCAACAGCGGATGTGGTTCCTCAACCGCTTCGATCCGGCGAGCGCGGTCAACAACATCCCCGTCGCCGTCCGGCTGACGGGCGCCCTGGATGTCGAGGCCCTGCGGGCCGCGGTGCGCGACCTGGTGGAGCGGCACGAGGTGCTGCGCACCGTCTACCCGGAACTCGATGGCGAGGGCTATCAACTGGTGCTGCCGGTCTCGGATGCCCTCGCGGTGCCGGAGCTTTCGGTGGTCGACGCGGACGAGTCGCAGGTGCCCGCGCTCGTCGCCGAGACGGTGACGGGCGGATTCGACGCCACCGCCGCGCCGCCGGTCCGGCTGCGCGTGCTGCGGCTCGCGGCCCAGGAGCACGTCCTGGTGTGCGTGGTCCACCACATCGCGGGCGACGGCTTCTCGATGGGCCCGCTGGCTCGCGACCTGATGACCGCCTACCTGGATCGCGCGCGGGGCGAACAGCCGGACTGGGCGCCGCTACCGGTGCAGTACGCCGACTACGCGCTGTGGCAGCGCGAGACCCTCGGCGCCGAGGACGATCCGGAATCGCTGCTGGCGCAACAGATCGAGTACTGGCGTCAGCAGCTGGCGGCGCTGCCCGAACAACTGGATCTCCCCGCCGACCGGCCCCGGCCGCTCGCCGCGACCTACCACGGCGCGACCGTCGGATTCGAGATCGATGCCGAGGTGCACGCCGCGCTGAACGAGCTTGCGCACGAGAACAATTCGACGCTGTTCATGGTCGTGCACGCGACGCTGGCGGCGCTGCTGGCACGGCTGTCGGGCACCCGCGACATCGCGATCGGCACCCCGATCGCGGGCCGCGGCGAGGCCGAACTCGACGACCTGATCGGCATGTTCGTCAACACGCTGGTGCTGCGCACCGAGATCGATCCGGGCATGCGCTTCGCCGACCTGCTGTCGGCGGTCCGCGGCACGGATGTGGCGGCCTTCGGGCATGCGGACGTGCCGTTCGAGCGGTTGGTTGAGCTGCTGGACCCGGCGCGGTCGGCGGCGCGGCACCCGCTGTTCCAGGTGATGCTGACCTTCCAGAACCTGGCGCAGACCCATCTGGAGCTGCCCGGACTGGCGGCGTCCGGCGTCGATCTGGCGGTGCCGCTGGCCAAGTTCGACCTGCAACTGGCGCTGGCCGAGCGCACCGACGAACACGGTGTGCCGCAGGGCATCTCGGCGGCGTTCACCTACGCCACCGACCTGTTCGACGAGGCCACGGTGCAGGACTTCACCGACCGGTTCCTGCGCATGCTGGGCGCGGTGGCCGCCGACGCCGGTGCGGTCGTGGGCGATATCGATGTGCTGGCGCCCGGCGAGCGCGAATTGGTGCTGCACGAATGGAATTCGCCCGGCGCCCAAGTGCCGCCGGTGACGCTGGTGGATCTGATTGCCATACAGGCGCATCGACGTCCGGACGCGACCGCGATCCGCTACGGCGATGCCACGCTCTCGTTCGGCGAGCTGCACCGGCGGGCGAACCGGGTCGCTCGGGCCCTGATCGCCCAGGGCGTGGGCCCGGAATCGCTGGTGGCGGTGGCGATGCCGCGCACGGAGGAGTTGCCGGTGGCACTGCTCGGCGTGCTGATCGCCGGCGCGGGGTATCTGCCGGTCGATACCGCCTATCCGGCGCAGCGGCTGGAGTTCATGCTCTCCGATGCCGCGCCCGCCTGCGTCCTGACCACCGCGTCGGAACGAGAAGCGCTGCCTGCGAGCGATATTCGTGTGGTCCTGTTCGAGGAGACCGCGGAGTTCCCCGGTTCCCCGGTTACGGATGCGGATCGGGTCGCGCCGCTGCGGCCGGAGAATCTGGCGTATGTCATCTATACGTCCGGTTCCACCGGCGTGCCGAAGGGTGTGGGTGTCGCGCACGGCAATGTGTTGGAGCTGTTCGCCAATACGCAGTTGTTGTTCGATTTCGACGAGACCGACGTGTGGACGCTGTTCCATTCCTTCGCTTTCGATTTCTCGGTGTGGGAGCTGTGGTGCGCGTTGGCCAACGGCGGTGCGGTGGTGGTGGTCGATTTCTTGACCTCGCGGTCGCCGGAGTTGTTCCGCGAGTTGT
>NZ_BAAGSM010000005.1:0-1636 GCF_054782435.1 Nocardia thraciensis | reverse complement strand
CGCCAACATCGCCCCACCCGGCAACCGCTCCATCAACGCACCCCGCGCCCGCACCAACCGCACCGCGTCTTCGAGGGACAACACCCCCGCCACATGCGCCGCAGCGAACTCACCCACCGAATGACCCACCAACACATCCGGTCGCACCCCCCACGACTCCAACAACCGAAACAACCCCACCTCCACCGCGAACAACGCCACCTGCGCATTCCCCGTCGCATCCACATCCGTACCCGAATCGAACAACCACCCCGGATCACAAACCCCACCCACCACCTCAGCGAACACCGGAAAAACCCCGAACAACTCCCGACCCATCCCCGACCACTGCGCACCCTGACCCGGAAAAACAAAAACCGACTTACCCGAACGCACCCGCACCGGCTCAGAAACCTCGGGCGTGCTCCCGCCGCTCTCGACAACCGCCATCGACCGCCAAGGCAACTGCGCCCGCGTCGTCGCCAACGACCAACCCACATCCACCGCGGCCGCGGGATGACTCGCCGCCCATTTCCGCATCCGGTCCGCCTGGGCCACCGCGCCTTCGAGCGAACGACCGGAGAACAGCCACGGTGTGGGTATACCCGAAACCTGCTGCGGCACAGCATGCTCCGGTCCAACGACCGATAGCGGACGGGACTTGCTGCCCGTCTCCGAAATCTCGTTCGCGGGTGGTTCTTCGAGTATCACGTGCGCATTAGTGCCACTGATCCCGAACGACGACACCCCCGCACGGCGTGGCCGCCCCTCCTCCGGGATCCACGGCTGCTGCTCAACCAACAACCGCACATCCCCAGCAGACCAATCCACATGCGAACTCGGCGCATCCACATGCAAAGTACGAGGCAGGATCTCGTGGCGCATCGCCTCGATCACCTTGATCACCCCGGCAACACCCGCCGCCGCCTGCGTATGACCCATATTCGACTTCACCGACCCCAACCACAACCCACGATCACGACCCTGCCCATACGCCGTCAGCAGAGCTTGCGCTTCGATCGGGTCACCCAAAGGGGTGCCCGTCCCGTGGCCCTCGACCGCGTCCACATCCCCCGGTGTCAGTCCCGCGTTCGCCAACGCCGCCCGAATCACGCGTACTTGTGACGGGCCATTCGGTGCGGTCAAACCATTCGACGCCCCATCCTGATTCACCGCCGAACCCCGCACCACACCCAACACCCGACGACCCCCAGCCACCGCATCCGACAACCGCTCCAACACCACCAACCCCGCACCCTCACCCCACGAAACACCATCCGCCCCATCAGCAAACGACTTACACCGACCATCCGGAGCCAACCCACGCTGCCGAGAAAACTCCACGAACATGGCAGGAGTGGCCAGCATGGTCACACCGCCTGCCAGCGCCAGATCGCATTCGCCCAATCGGAGGGCTTGGCACGCTTGATGAATAGTGACCAGCGACGACGAACACGCGGTATCCACCGACACCGCCGGACCCTCCAAACCCAACGCGTAAGAGATCCGGCCGGACACGATGCTGCCGCCCCCGCCCGCGCTCAGATAGCCCTCGAGTTCGGCGCTGCGGTCGCTGGTCGCGGCCAAGAACATGTAGTCGTGGTACATGACGCCCGCGAAAACACCCGTACCACTCCCACGCAACGACAACGGATCA
>NZ_BAAGSM010000004.1:0-1104 GCF_054782435.1 Nocardia thraciensis | reverse complement strand
GCTCCACACAGGTGAGAGTGGTTGTGTCAGAGACCGTTCGAGTCCCCGATCGTGGGACCGCGGATGCTCATGGGTGGAACGCTGACAAGCTCTTCGCATCATGGTTCCGGCCGAGTCCGGGGCCCTGTGGGGATATATCGACACACTGTTGGGTCCTGAAAGAACAGACGTTCTTTCCAGGCAAGAGACGACGAGGCTGGCTTTTCAGTCATACCGCCGGGGTTTCTCGGGCTGGTGCTGGATTAAGGGTTGGTCTTGTGTGTTGTTTGAGAACTGCACAGTGGACGCGAGCATCTTTGTTTGTAAGTGTGTAAGAGCGTTCGGTGGATGCCTTGGCACCAGGAGCCGATGAAGGACGTAGTAGGCTGCGATAAGCCTCGGGGAGTTGTCAAACGAGCTGAGATCCGAGGATTTCCGAATGGGGAAACCCAGCACGAGTGATGTCGTGTTACCCGCGCCTGAATATATAGGGTGTGTGGAGGGAACGTGGGGAAGTGAAACATCTCAGTACCCACAGGAAGAGAAAACAATTGTGATTCCGTGAGTAGTGGCGAGCGAAAGCGGATGAGGCTAAACCGTGTGGATGTGATAGACGGCAGTCGTTGTCCATGCGGGGTTGTGGGGTCTGCGTTCTTGATTCTGCCGAGTCGAGCATGAGTGAGAAACCGTTGTGTTAGCTGAAGTGGCCTGGGATGGTCTGTCGTAGAGGGTGAGAATCCCGTAGGTGAAAACGCAACGGCTTGTGTCGCAGATACCCGAGTAGCAGCGGGCCCGTGAAATCTGCTGTGAATCTGCCGGGACCACCCGGTAAGCCTGAATACTACCTGGTGACCGATAGCGGACTAGTACCGTGAGGGAAAGGTGAAAAGTACCCCGGGAGGGGAGTGAAATAGTACCTGAAACCGGACGCTTACAATCCGTCAGAGCTTCCTTTGTGGGGTGATGGCGTGCCTTTTGAAGAATGAGCCTGCGAGTCATCGGTGTGTGGCGAGGTTAACCCGTGTGGGGGAGCCGTAGCGAAAGCGAGTCCGAAGAGGGCGCCTGAGTCGCATGTCATGGACCCGAAGCGGAGTGATCTACCCATGGCCAGGGTGAAGCGACGGT
>NZ_BAAGSM010000003.1:0-834 GCF_054782435.1 Nocardia thraciensis | reverse complement strand
GGTGGTCCCATGCTCATGGCAAAAACGGCTCCGAAGTGGTCCCTTCCTCCTGGCAGCCGACATCCAATTGCGCCCACGCATCGTGGTTTCTGCCTACGGTTGCGAAAGCCTTTGCCGCGCAAAGCCTTCGGAAGTCGACGACCCGGCCGTCATCGACGGGTATCACCAGCATCGCGTCGGCCAGATCGGCGGCTCGCGAATATTGATGCGTTGCGACGGCCAGTTTGGTTCGGTAACAGAGGATTCCGGTCGCGACGTTGGTGTCTCCTGCCGCCTCCGCATGCCGGTAGGCCAGTTGGAACAACTGGTCTCCCCGCTGCACGTCGCCTTGGTCCCACACCGCCCAAGCGGTGCTCGCGGTGGCTTCGCCGGTCAGCGATTGCAGCGCGGGTTTCAAACTCTCGGGGCAGTCACGAAGCAAGGCGGTACACGTCTGGGCCTGCGCTTCGATGATAGGGCGCGCCGCAGTGGAGCCGAGCTTGTCGTCCAGCTGGACCGCCGAATGGACGGTGGTTCGTAGGTGCTCGATCGCATCAGCGCTCACGACTGGGGTGTCCTCACCCCGCAGGGCCGACATACCAACTACTGCCGCAGTCGAGGCCAGGAAGTCTCTCCGGTTCACGTCCGGGTCTCCCGTCAATTCGTAGAAACGCCTCTTTGCCCCATGGTCCGCGTTGGTTAGAAGCCTGTCCAGGTGCGATTGGAAGCCGAGGCTCACGTTCGCCTCGGGTCGGCTCTCCCAGAAACTCACCGTGCGCTGCGCACAGGTCTGAACCGTCACGAGTAAGGGACCGGCTTCGGTGTCAGACCAGCGCCGGTCGGCGTGGTGGTTGT
>NZ_BAAGSM010000002.1:0-83252 GCF_054782435.1 Nocardia thraciensis | reverse complement strand
TCCCGGAATCGTTCAAGGTATTGCTCAAGGAACTCCAGTCGCTGTGCCTCAACGTCGAGGTGCTCTCCGCCGGGACCGCGATCGAACTGCGGCACGGCGACGACGAGATCGACCGCACCGCGGCGAATCTCGGTATCACGCTGTCCCGCAACGAATCCCCGTCGGTCGCCGACCTGCCCGGGTGATTCGCTACGCCTCGTGGTCGAAGCGCGCACGCGCGCGCTCGACCTCGGGCAGCGTCACGGTGGTCCAGTGCAGCAGCGCGTCGATGAGGTCCTGCAGCGTCTTTCCGAGCTGCGAGACGCGATACTCGACGGCGACGGGCCGCGTGCTCGTGACGACGCGCTCGATCATCCCGTTTCGTTCCAGGCGCCGCAGCGCCGCCGTGAGCGGCTTCTGCGTGACGACCGGAGCCGCCCGATCTCGTTGAAGTTCCCTTCGGGCACCAGGTAGACATCAGATACCTACTCCGACAGCGAGGGACTACCCATGACCGTGCAGCTGCTGACTCCCCCGGGCATGTTCGAACCCGTTCCGTACCACCATGTTTCGGTCGGCACGGGCACCCGCCACGTGCGCGTGGCCGGACAGATCGCGCGCGATGCCGAGGGGAACCCGGTCGCGACGGGTGACCTCACCGGCCAGGTTGCGCACGCGCTGCGCAATACCGCGCGCGGCCTGGCCGGGGCCGGGGCGAGTTTCGCCGATGTCGTCCGGCTCCGGTTCTACGTCACCCGCTGGACTCCGGACATGTACCCGGACTTCATCGCGGGAATCGAGCAGGTCAGCGACGAACTCGGGCTGCCGCGGCCGCTGCCGCCCCTGTCGGCGATCGGCGTCGACTACCTGTTCGAGCCCGACGTGCTCGTCGAGGTCGAGGCGGACGCCCTGCTCGACTGAGGCTCGCCCGTGCACTTGACTGTGCCGCTACGGCATGGTTTCGACTGGTAGCGTCGGCGCGGTCGCGGCGGCGGAGGAACGAGTCGAGGTGACGGCAGATGGCGTGGAGCACCCGCGAGCTGGCCGAGCTCGCAGGCACGAGCCTGCGGACGGTGCGGCACTACCACGAGATCGGCCTGCTCGCGGAGCCCGAACGGCGGTCCAACGGCTACAAGCAGTACGGGGTGACGCATCTGGTGCGCCTCGTGCGGATCAAGCGGCTGACCGAACTCGGGTTCTCCCTGTCCCAGATCGCCGCCATGGGCGATAGCGGCGATCACCCGGAGCAGGCCCTGCGCGCGCTCGACGCCGAACTCGCCGCCACCATCGAACGGCTGCAGCGGGCGCGGGTGGAGCTCGGCGTCATCCTGCATCGGGCCGCCCCGGCCGACCTCCCGCCCGAATTCGCCCCGACCACAGGCAATGCCGAGCTGATGACCGACGCCGACCGCGCCTTCATCCTCGTCATGACGCGAGTGCTGGGGCCCGAGGGCCTGCGGACCTATGCCGACATGCTGAAGGACGACCTCGCCGACCCGGCCGTCTCCGAGTTCAACGATCTGCCCGCCGACGCCGACGAACCCACCCGCATCGCGGTGGCGGACCGGCTGGGCCCCTTCGTCCGCAAACTCTTCGCCGACCATCCGGGACTGGACGCGGTGCACTCGGACGCCCCGCGCGGCCCCCGCTTCGCCCAACAGACGATCGCCGAGGCATTGGTCGACCTCTACAACCCTGCCCAGATCGACGTCCTCGCGCGCGCGGGACGACACCTGCAGGCCGAGCCGGGCGCCGATCCTTCCTGACGGCGCCGGTTCAGCCAGGTCCGGGTGGAGCCACTCCGCGGCCTACCCCAGCCCGCGGTGGTCGACGACTATCCGCGAGCCATATCCACGAAGCGGCTGAGGTGCAGCTGATGAGCGACGGTGATGGTGGCTGTCGGCCCGTTTCGGTGCTTGCCGAGGATCAGGTCCGCCTCACCACCGCGCGGGTCGTCTCGTTCGAACGCATCGGGGCGGTGGAGCAGGATAACCATATCGGCATCTTGTTCCAGCGAACCCGATTCGCGCAGGTCGGAGACCATGGGGCGCTTGTCGGTTCGCTGTTCCGGGCCACGGTTCAGCTGACTGATCGCGACGACGGGGACCTCGAGTTCCTTGGCGAGCAGCTTGAGGCTTCGGGAGAATTCCGAGACTTCCTGCTGACGGGATTCGACCTTCTTACCCGACGTCATCAGCTGGAGGTAGTCGACCACGACCAGTCTCAGGTCGTGCCGCTGCTTGAGTCGCCGCGCCTTGGCCCGGATCTCCATCATCGTCATATTCGGCGAATCGTCCACGAACAGCGGCGCCTCGCTGATCTCACTCATCCTGCGCGCCAATCGAGTCCAGTCGTCATCACTCATCCGCCCGGACCGCATGTCGCCGAGCTTGATCTTCGCCTCCGCCGACAGCAGGCGCATCACGATCTCGGTCCGACTCATTTCCAGAGAGAAGATCACACTCGACAACCCATGCTTCACCGAAGCACTCCGCATGAAATCCATTCCGAGAGTGGAGTTGTGGGTGGGGATCATGGACCGCCCGGCGAGATACAGGTGATCGGCGTTGTCCACCTCGACGCAGCGCACAGGCACGGCGGTTACCCGGCGGACGTCGACGATGTACCGCGAACCGGCACGGGGCGTACTGCTGCTGGCGCGACGTTGCTTGTGCAGCAGATGCTTTCGATACAGACCGAAGACTCGATCATCTGTCGAGAACGTGAGCGTGTAGGCCGTGGACGAGAGTTCTGTGCGTCCCCCAACCGTTTTGGTCGAGATCTGGCACCGGTAGCCGAGTCCCACGATCAACTCCGCTGCGTCGCGTGCCAGACGCCTGCCGGTGACAGTGAATTGCGCGGCGCCCCCGTGCGTTACCGTTCCGTCCGTATCGAGCAGCCCTGCCAGCAGCGCGCGCCGCTGCCGCTCCGACGCCCGCAGGTAATGCACCGGTATGTGCTTGTTGCCCAGAACTCCGAGCGTCCGCAGACGAGCCTGTACGGTTCCGATCGAGTTTCGGCATTCTTCGCACGGTTGCAGGCCGATCGATAGCCCCCCGCAATTACGGCATATCGTGCGTTGCACCGGCGCCGAAACGAAGCGGACCTTGCCACCGCATGACCGTCCGCAGGTCTGGACTTCGCTGGTGAACGGGATGAATTCGGTTCCGCAGACCACACAGGAGCGGGCCGCAACGATGCCCTCTCCTTCGACGCGAGTGACGATTTCGGGGTCCGCGGTGGTCAGCTGTGCCACCGCGGAGGTCCCCTCGCCCAGCCATGCTCCCAAGGTGTAAGGCGGAATCAGCAGATCCTGCTCGGGCAACTGGAGCGGCTGGGTATTGACGACCGAATGGTTGATCCGGCGATCGGCAGTGTGGCAACGCAGCGTGTCGGCGATCTCGGCCGTGGTTCGAACCTGCGCGAATGTCTTCTGATTTCGATGGCGGGTCTCGGTCAGCCACTGGTGCTGCTCGTCCGCGACGATCACTGTGCCGTCGGAGAATTCGACCTCGTAGCACGGGCGGTCGGTCATGACGTCGGTGGCGGCCACGACACGAGTGGGGCGGCCCTGGGCATCGAGCAGTTCGTCGCCGACCGCGACCTCTCCCATGGTGGTCCAGCCAGTCGGTGTCGGAAGCGGTGTGTCGAGGGCGAGAGCCTTACCGACACCCGGGCGGGCCGCGACGATGATCATCTGGCCGGGGTGGAGGCCGTTGGTCACCTCGTCGAGTTCGGTGAAACCGGTGGGGACGCCGAGGGACATGCCGCCGCGGCTGGCGATGGAGTCGATCTCGTCCATCGTGGGCTGCAGCAGTTCCTCCAGGGGCATGTAGTCCTCGCTGGAGCGGCGCTCGGTGACCTCGTAGATCTCCGCCTGCGCGCGGTCGACGACCTCGGCCACGTCCTGGCCGTCGGAGCCGGCGTAGCCGTACTGCACGATGCGGGTACCGGCCTCCACCAGTCGGCGCAGAATCGCCTTCTCCGCAACGATTTCGGCGTAGTAGGAGGCATTGGCCGCGGTGGGGACGGTCTGGGTCAGGGTGACCAGGTAAGGGGGGCCGCCGATGCGCTTGAGCTCGCCGCGGCGATCGAGGGAGGCGGCGACGGTGACCGGGTCGGCGGGCTCGCCGCGGCCGTACAGGTCGAGGATGGCGTCGTAGACGGCCTGGTGGGCGGGGCGGTAGAAGTCGCCGGGCCGGACCACCTCGACGACGTCGGCGATGGCGTCCTTGCTGAGCAGCATGCCGCCCAGTACCGATTGCTCGGCCGCCATGTCGTGCGGTGGCTGCCGACCGAAATCCTCCCCCGGCGAATCGGAGTACTCCGAGTGCCCGCGATCATCGACGACTGCCACCCGACTCGACCGTCCTCTCTCATCACGCCCGGGGTCCGAGAGTATCGAGGACCTGTTTACGCCCCGGTACCGACACGTTCGATCAATCTCACAGCGCCGGGTCCGGTTTGCCGCGCTCGGAGGAGCCGACTCAGCAAACCGATGATGCGTTCTGCAAGACTCGCGAAATCGTGGTGCTCGGGGCGTCGGGTCACGACACCGGGATGAACCTAAGGGACCGGGCTGGGGACTATCAAACCGGACTGTGCACGTCGCTGTGGATAAGTTGGGGACAGTTCACCCGCTGTTGTGCAGGCCCTGTGTATTACCTGGGGAAAAGGTGCCTGATCAGGCGACAATTCCCTGCTAGGCATGGTTTTCCACAGTGCTGCCGCTGTGGATTGGCACTGCATCGGCGTGTCGGCCAAGATGAACGGCCGGGCGTGTTGGGTTAACAGTGCTCTGTCAGGTTATGGCGTGGATCACAATGCGAATGGTCGGTTTGCCGAGTTCTCCCCAAACCATCCCGAACTGGGAAGAAGTGCGCCGAGATCATTCGCCGACAGTATCCTCCCCGGCCACCTCTGACGACAGCTAACGATCGGCTAACCAACATATCGCTCGGATGCGAGCAGCCGAAGACCACCTCCGCGCCGATAGGCACGGAGGTGGTCCATGGCGAACGTCAGCGCGGCATCACTCGGCGGCGACGACCTGCAGGTCGAACTTGGCGGCCACATCCGGGTGCAGATGCACCACGACACCGTGCTTGCCGGTGCTCTTGATGTGCGCCTTCGGCAGCTCGATGCTGCGCTTGTCGATGACCGGGCCGCCGGCGGCCTTGAGGGCGCCCGCGACATCGGCCGAGGTGACCGAGCCGAACAGCTTGCCGGTACCGGCGGTCTTCACCGACAGCGACACACCCTCCAGGCCCTCGATGGCCTGCTTCAGCTCGTTGGCGTGGTCGAGGTCGCGCACGCGCCGGGCGTCCTGCGACCGGCGGATGCCCTCGACCTGCTTCTGCGCGCCCCGGGTGGCCGGAATGGCCAGGCCGCGCGGCAGCAGGAAGTTGCGGCCGTAGCCGTCCTTGACCTCCACGGTGTCGCCGGGCGCACCGAGATTGTCCACATCAGCAGTCAGAATCAGCTTCATCGTCGTGTGCCTCCCTCTCAGCGAGCCGTGGACACGTACGGCAGCAGCGCCACCTCGCGGCTGGTCTTCACCGCGACGGCGACGTCACGCTGATGCTGCACGCAGTTGCCGGTGACGCGACGGGCACGGATCTTGCCGCGGTCGCTCACGTACTTCCGCAGCAGTGTCGTGTCCTTGTAGTCGATGGCGGCCGCCTTCTTGCCGTCCTTGGCGGCAGCCTTGCTCTCCTTGCAGAAGGCACAAGCCTTCTTCTTCAGCACCTTTTCGCGCGCCGGTGCTTTGGCCATTGGTTCTTCTCCGTTATGCCTGGGAGCCGTTGGGCCCCTTATGAAGCCGTCCTAGAACGGCGGTTCGTCGTCCATTGCGCCGCCCCCGAGGGAGCCGGCTGCGGGGGCGCTGCCCCAGGGGTCGTCGCCGCCGGAACTCTGCTGTCCGCCGCGGTTACCACCACCGGAGCCGCCGAAGCCCCCACCACCACCGGAGCCGGTACCGCCACCGAAGCCGCCGCCCCCGCCGCCGCGCGAGGTCTTGTTGACCTTCGCGGTGGCGTAGCGCAGGGAGGGACCGATCTCGTCGACCTCGAGCTCGACGACCGTGCGCTTCTCACCCTCGCGGGTTTCGAAGGAGCGCTGCTTCAGCCGTCCGCTCACGATCACGCGAGCGCCTCGGGTCAGGCTCTCGGCGACATTCTCCGCAGCTTCACGCCAGATGTTGCAGCGCAGGAAAAGCGCCTCACCGTCTTTCCATTCGTTGGTATTACGGTCGAACGTGCGGGGTGTCGATGCCACGGTGAAATTGGCCACCGCGGCGCCCGCCGGCGTGAATCGAAGTTCCGGGTCCGCCGTCAAGTTTCCGATGACGGTGATGACCGTGTCGCCTGCCATGATTCCTCCTGCTCTCCGGTGCAGTCCGATGCGCACTCGCCTGTTGCGCTAGAGCCTAGAGACAGGCACCGACGACTACGAGTGCGGTTCGCTCTCCGAGAGGGGATTACTTCTTGTCGTTGCGCAGCACCTTGGTGCGCAGCACCGACTCGTTCAGCCCCAGCTGACGGTCGAGCTCGCTCACGGTGTCGGGCTCGGCGGTCAGATCGACGACCGCGTAAATGCCTTCGCTCTGCTTGGCGATCTCGTAGGCCAGGCGGCGGCGACCCCACAGATCGACCTTGTCGATCTTGCCACCCTGCTGGGAGACCACGCTGAGCATCTTGTCCAGGTTCGGACCGACGGTACGCTCATCCAGGTTCGGATCGAGAATGACCATCACTTCGTATTGACGCACGGGAACCCATCACCTCCTGTGGACTGAGAACGGCCCACGGACGGTCCGTGGGCAGGAGGGTCGTTGCGTCAGCAACCCGGTAAGGCTACATGAGCTGGGCTTCCGCGGCGAAATCGGGACCGATCCAGGGAGGGCGCGACGACTGCGGGGTGCAGCACATATCGTGGTGCCATGTCGAACCGACTTGCCGCGGGCGCCGTGCTGGGTGCGCGCGCGGCGGGCCCGGTCGCCGCCGTCACCGCGATGCTGTCCTGTGCCGTCATGCTGGTGCTCGCCTACCTCAACAAGGCGCGCTGCGCCGGCGGGCCCTTCACCGCCGACGGCCGCAGCGAGATGTTCGACAGCATCAAGGATTCCCAGGTCTGTTACTCCGACATTCAGTTCCTGTGGGTCGGGCGCAGCATCAACGAGCACGTCTTCCCGTACATCAGCGGCGGCATCACGACCGACGGCACGCTGACCGGCGGTGCGGTGGAGTATCCGGTGCTCAGCGGGCTGCTGATGTGGCTCGGCGCGGCGGGGGCCGAGGACGACGCCGTATTCCTGCTGCACTCGGCGCTGCTGCTGGCGCCGTTCGCGCTGCTGACCGCGTGGATACTGGGCCGGCTGTCCGGCCCGGCGGCGCTGCTGTGGGCGGTGGGTCCTCCACTGCTGCTCTACGCCTTCCACAACTGGGAGCTGCCCGTGGTGTGGACAGCGGTGGCGGCGGTGTATGTGGTCACCGCACTGACTCGATATTCGTTGCGGGCCAGGGGGATCGCGGCAGCGGTGCTGCTGGGGATCGGCTTCTGCCTGAAGCTGTATCCGGGGATCTTCGTGCTCCCGCTGCTGCTGTACGTGCTGACCGGAGGCGGCAGCGTACGCCGCGACCCGAACGACGTGCCGCGCCGCGGCAGTGGCTATGACGTGCTTGGCGCGCTGGCGGTGCTGGGCGCGGCGGTGGCGACCGTGGTGGCGATCAATCTGCCGTTCGCCCTCGCCGGATACGAGGGATGGCGCGCCTCGATCACCTTCCAGCAGTTGCGCCAGGCCGACATCACCACGAATTCCATCTGGTACTGGGGGCTGCGGCCGATGTTCGGGGAGGCGTCCGGCAGCGAGCAGTCGTTCCAGGACGTGGTCTCGGCGGCGTCGCCCGTGCTGGTGCTGGTGTCGTTCCTGGTGGCGATGCTGCTGGGGTGGCGGCGGTGGCAGGCGGGCGAGGCATTCCCGTGGGTGGGTGTGAGCGGTGCGATGCTGTGTGGATTCCTGCTGTTCCACAAGGTGCATTCGCCGCAGTACACGCTGTGGCTGATCCCGTTCCTGGTGCTGCTGGAGGTGCCATGGTCGGCGATCGCCGGGTACCTGGTGGCCGACGCCGCGATCGGAATCGGGGTCTTCCGCTACTTCTACGCGCTGGGCGCGGGGGAGTCGGCCGACATCCAGCAGCACATCGTGCAGTTCGGTGTCTGGGGGCGCGCCCTGCTGCTCGTGTTCTTCTTCTTCGCCTTCCTGCGGGCGGACCTGCGCGGACGCAAGCCCGACCCCGCGCCGGTGCCCAGCTACCCGCGCGGTGAGCTGGTTCCGGTGCACCGCTGAAGGCATGTGTCGCAGGGATTTCCGCCCTTCCGCGGAAAGCGCGGTCCGCGGTGCGCCGGTGACTACGCCGTGCCGTGCCGGGCGCGGAAGGCGGCGCTCTTGGCGCGGTTGCCGCAGCGGGTCATATCGCACCAGCGGCGGGTGCCCGCGCGGGACGTGTCGACATAGAGTCGGGTGCAGCCGTCGCGGCCGCACTGTTTGACGCGCCCGCGATCGGATCCGCCGAGCAGTTCGACCGCCGAGCGGGCGATGGCCGCCAGGGCGGCGTCGACGGCGCCGGAGCGGCGCACCGTCGCATCCGGTTCCAGGACGATGCGCGGCGCCTCGCCGCGCGCGACCTCGTTGACCAGGGCGCGGTCGGCCTCGTCGAACGGTTCGTCGAGGATCGCGGCCATCGCCAGTCGGTAGGCGGACTCGCGCAGGTCGACGGCGCGGCGCAGCGCGGACTCGTCGCAGTCGGGTGCGGCGTCGAGCAACTCGGCGTCGACGAGCCAGCGCGCCAGATCCGTCGGTACGACCAGTCGTTCCCGACGGTTGGTGTTGCGTGAGTGGACCGTCCCGGCGAAGTCCAGCGCCAGATTTCCGCTGACGAATGTGAACACCTCGCCATAGTAACCAGCTTGACGGGTTATTGTTCTTCGTCACGCCCGCCTTCACCGCTGTCATGGCCTGGCTGGTGATCGGTCAGCCGTTGCGCCCGTTGACAATTGCCGGTCTCGCGGTAGGCGTCGTCGGCATGGTGCTGGCCTCCCGCCGCACGCGGGCCGTGGGTAGCGCGGGGCGAACGCCGCCGCCGACGAGTATCGACGCGCGGAACCGATCGTTGCCCGGTGATCAGCTCTGGCTCGGCTCGCTCTCCGCCGCGCGGATGACGTCGTCGAGCACCTCGCGGGTGCGGTGCAGGTCCTTGATGCAGGCGTCGATGCGGGCGCGTTCGGCGGTGAGGGTCTCGGTGAGCCAGGGGGTAGCCTTGGCGCTCGGGCTGCCGTCGGAGTCGTTGATGCACGGCAGCAGTCCGGCGAGGATGCGGCTGGGCAGGCCCGCGGCGAACATCTCCTGGATGCGGATCACACGCTCCACCGCGGCCTCCGGGTACTCGCGCTGCCCGCCCGGCGTGCGGGTGGCGGCGAGCAGACCCTGGCTCTCGTAGTAGCGCAGCGACCGGACGCTCACTCCGGTGCGTTTGGCCAGTTCACCGATTCGCACGAGCCCGCTCCTTGCACCTCACATTGATGTCAGGTTTTACCTTACGCCCATGAAGTTGCTGACCGAATACCGCGCCCGCCACCTCTCGGTTCCCAACCGGGTGGTGATGTCACCGATGACCCGCCTGCGCTCGCACGCCGACGGCTCGCCCACCGCCGATGTCGTGGACTACTACACGCAGCGAGCAGCGGCGGGTCTGATTGTCACCGAAGGGATTTGGCCGCACTCCAGCGGGCAGAGCGAGGCCTGGGTGCCGGGGCTGCAGACCCGCGAACATGTGGCCGCGTGGCGGCGGGTGACCGAATCGGTGCACGCCGCGGACGGCCGGATCTTCGCCCAGCTCATGCACGGCGGGCGCAAGGGCCATCCGCTGGCCCGCATCGACGGCTCGGTGCCCGCCGGTCCGTCCGCGGTATCCGACGGCGATGTGCTGCACCTGATCGACGGCGGAAAGGCCGAATCGCTCACGCCGCGGGAGATGACCACGGCCGAGATCGCCGAAGCCGTCGAACACTACGCCGCGGCCGCACGCCTTGCGCTGGACGCAGGCTTCGACGGCGTCGAGATCCATGCCGCCAACAGCTATCTGGTGCACCAGTTCCTCGCCGACAACACCAATTTCCGCGACGACGACTACGGCGGATCGATCGTCAACCGCATGCGGTTCGCGCTGGAGGTCACCGATGCCGTTGCGGCGCAAGCGGGCCCGCATCGCACCGCGATCCGCCTGTCGCCGGGAAACCCGCAATTCGGTATGCGCGAGGACGATCCGGCGCCCCTGTACCGCGCACTGGTCGACGAGCTGAACGGCCGCGACCTGGCCTACCTGCACCTCATCGACAACGACGACTACCCGGCCCCGGCCGATCTGCGTCCGCGCTGGGACGGCACCCTGATCGCCAATGTCGGCGAGAACCGCGCGCCCACCTCGGCCGCGGCGGCCGAGCAGGCACTGCGGGCGGGGCACGCGGACCTGGTCTCCTTCGGTCGCGCGTTCATCTCGAATCCCGATCTGGTGCACCGGATTACGCACGATCTGCCGCTCGCTCCGATGCGGGAGAATGTGCTGTACGGCCGCACAGCTGAGGGCTACACCGACTATCCGGCCTGGAACGGCTTTGCCGCGCAGGCCGTTCCGGTGTCCTGAGCGCGCAAGATACAGGGACCGCGGAATTGCTCAGCGCCAACGCCGCAGCAGCCGATTTACCTCCGTGTTCAACGCGCGCTGCAGGAACGGGCCGAAACTGACTCGGGCGACGCCGAGTTCGCCGAGCGGCTCGGATCAGTGGTTCGCCGGGGCGGGGGCCCGAGATGTCGGCTCCCCTGTGGGCCGCGGCCGCAGCATCGTCGGCAACCACGGCAACAGCGGGTCGGCCGCCCGGTCCAGCACGCCGCCGACCGGATCGTCCATGCCGTCGCCGCGCACCAGGTCCTCCGCCGGTCGGTAGATCTGCCGAATGATCATTGCGCACAAGCCGATCACCGCCAGGTCGCGCAGCACCACGGCGCCGGTGAACCACTGTTCTGGCACACCCTTCTTGTCGGTGCCGAGGTAGTAGTACATGCGCGGGAACCACACCAGCGCGTCGATCGTCATCCAGGTCAACAGGATTCGCCGATGCGGCAGCGCCAGCACCGCCAGCGGCACCAGCCACAGCGAGTACTGCGGGCTCCACACCTTGTTGGTCAGCAGGAACGCGGCGACCACCAGGAACATCAGCTGCGCCAGCCGGGGCCGCCGCGCCGCGGTGAGTCCGATGTAGGCGATCGCGGCGCAGGCGCAGGCGAACAGCAGCAGCGACACCAGATTCAGCACGCTCGGCGGCTGTTCCGCTGTCAGCGGCCCGTCGAAGCCCTCCCACCCCGTGAAGGAGGTGACCACGTTGTACAGCGAATCCGGGTCGGCGTGGCGTTCGGTGTTGAGCCGGAAGAACTCTCGCCAGCCCGCGGCGAACGGCAGCGCGATCGGCAGATTCACCAGCAGCCAGGCGACCGCCGCCGCGAGGGTCGCGACACCGGCCGAGCGCAGCGGGCTCAGCCGCGCGTCGGCGAGATACTCGCGCAGCCCGTGCGCGACCCCGCCGCGGTCGCGCAGGCGCTCCCGCAGCCCGGTCAGCCGGTGCCGATTGTCGGCACGCAGGCAGAGCACCAGGATCGGCCCCAGCAGCAGCAGCGGATACAGCTTCACCGCGCCGCCCAAGCCGAGCAGCACACCGGCCAGCACCGGCCGCCGCCGCGACCACGCCAGCAGGCCGGTGGCGGCGCACGCCGTGGCCAGCGCGTCGAAATTGGTGAACGCGTGTACCAGCACCAGCGGCGACGCCGCCACCAGCGCGGCGTCCCACACCCGCCGCCCGGACAGCCGGGCCGAGGCCCACAGCGTCACCAGCCAGGCGATCGCCAGACCCACGACGGCGACGTTGAAATACACCACCACGGGCAGCGCGCCGGGCAGCCGCAGCCGCTCCCAGGCGTTGGCGACCTGCATGGCCCCGTACTGATAGAGCCCGGCCAGCACCGGATACTCCATGTACCGGGCCTGCGGCTTGCCGTCGGCGCCGAATTCGGTCCACTGCTTCTTGTACGGGAACGCGCCCTCGTCGAGATGCTCGGCGCCGTAGAGCGGAACGGTGTCGGAGTAGCACATCGCCACGTATTGGCGGCCGTTGTTCCAGTCCAGGGTGAGGCCGCCCGCGCCGTCCGAGGTCTGCTGAATGCAGCCTGCCTTACCGCCCCAGCTCAGCGCCAGGAAGACGACGGCGATCGCCAACATCACCCGCAGTGGTGTCCAGAACCGGGTGCGGCCGATCAGCGCATGGTCGCCGACCGGGCCGCCGATGACGGTGGACAGCTGCGCGGTCAGCGAATCGGTGCGGCTGGGTTTGTCACGCCAGTCGGCCGACCGCAGATCCGGTGCCGGCGCCGCCGGGGAGGTGTAGCCGCGCGTGTCGTCGGCGCCCGCGCTCCCGGCGGCGGGTCGGTTCACCAGTTGCTGCTCGATCACGGCACCCGAGGCTACCGTTGCCGCGGCGACGCACCGTTCCCTGTCCCCGGCGAATTACCGTCGCCGGTACCGGGTTCCCCGGTCGGGGCGACCGGCTGACCGGGCAGCGGGCCCTGACCCGAGTCCTGCTGCTGCCCCTGCTGGCCCTGCGGCTGCTGCCGCTGCTGTGACTGCGGGTTGGGCACCAGGCCCGGCACCGGAATCGTCACACCCGGCAGGATCTCCACCTGCGACGGCTGCACCACCACCGGCGGGACGAACTCCTGCGTGGTGGACGGCGCGGTGTAGGCCGCGGTCCACGACGGCACGCCCGCCTGGCCCGCGATCGGGGCGGGCTTCGGGAAGTTCTCGTTGGGGGTGCCCTTCAGGGCCCCGTCCATGGTGTCCTTCCAGATGTCCGACGGCAGGCCCGAGCCGTAGATCATCGCACCGCTCGAGTTGCGCAGCTTCTCGCCCTGTTCGGTGCCGATCCATACGGCCGTCGACAGCGACGGCGTGTAGCCGACCATCCAGGCGTCGCGGTTCTCGCCCGTCTCGCCGAGCTGGGCGGTACCGGTCTTGGCCGCCGAGGCGCGGCCGCCCGCCAGATCGTGGTGGCGCGACCAGCCCGCGATGGGCTGCATCGCCGAGGTCACGTTGTCGGCGATCGGGGCGGGGACCCGCTGCTCACCGGCGACATCGCCCCGGTCCAGCAGCACCTCGCCGTCGGCGGTCACGACCTTCGAGACGAAGTGCGGCTTGTGGTACATGCCCGAGGCCGCCAAGGTGGCGTAGGCCGAGGCCATATCGAGCGGCCGGGCCTGGTACTGGCCCAGCACGATGCCGTTGTTCGGCGGACCGCCGTCCGGATCGACCAGCGTCTTGCCAACGCCCGGGATGGTGTCCGGGATGCCGAGCTTGTGCGCCATATCGGCGATCTTCTGCGACCCGTTCTTCATATCCAGCTGCATGCGATAGAAGCTGGTGTTCAGCGACCGCTTCAGCGCCTCGGCGATGGTGCAGGTGCCGCAGGATTCGCCCTCGACGTTGGTGATCTTGATGCCGTTCACCGTGAGCGGCCCGCTGTCGTACATCGTCGACAGCGGCTTGCCCTGTTCCAGGTTCGCCGCCAGGCCGAACGCCTTGAACGACGAGCCCGGCATCAGGCCCGCGTTGGCGAAGTCGTAGCCCTGGCCGTCCTGCCCGCCGTAGTAGGCCTTCACCGCACCGGTCTTCGGGTCGACCGACACCACCGCGGTGCGCAGCTGCTCCGGCTCGCCCTCCAGGTTCTTCTGCGCGGCGTTGACTGCCGCCTGCTGCATCTTCGAATCGATCGTCGTGGTGATCTGCAGGCCCTCGGTGTTCAGCTGGGTATCGCTGATGCCCGCGTCGGACAGTTCGCGCATCACCTGCCGCTTGATCAGCCCCTCCGGGCCGGAACCCGCCGGGTCCTCGCTGGCCTCGCTCTGCGAGCGCACGTGCGGGTAGGTCATCTTCTGCCGGTCGGCCGCCTGCAGGGTGCCGCCGGAGACCATGCCGTCGAGGACGTAGTTCCACCGCGACTCGGCGCCCTTGGGATTGACGTCCGGATCCAGGCCGTAGGGCTGCTGGATGGTCGCGGCCAGCACCGCGCCCTCCTCGACGGACAGTGCCTGCACGGGCTTGTCGAAGTAGGCGTGGGCCGCCGCGTCGATCCCGAAGGTGCCGCGGCCGAACGGGATGGTGTTCAGGTAGGCGGCGAGGATGTCGTCCTTGCTCCACTGGCGGGCCATCTTCGCCGAGATCACCAGCTCGCGCATCTTGCGGGTGACCGAGCGCTGATTGCCGACCAGGGAGTTCTTGACGTACTGCTGGGTGATCGTCGAACCACCGCCGGCGCTGTCCTTGCCCAGTGCGTTATCGCGCGCGGCGCGGGCGAAACCGGAGATCGAGAAGCCCGGGTTGGTGTAGAAGTCCCGGTCCTCCGCCGCCAGCACGGCATTGCGCACGTGCGGCGGGATCTGGTCGATGGCGACGTCGGTGCGGTTGCCCTCCGGCGGCACGATCTTGCTGATCTCCGAGGTGCCGTCGGCGGCGAAGATGGTGGCGACCTGATTGGTTTTGAGATCGCCCGGCTGGGGAACCTTGGCCGTGGTGTAGGCGACGAGGAATACGGCGCTGGGCACCACGATGGCCAAGGCCACCATTACGTACAGCACCCGGCGCACGATGCGCCACGGCGACTTCTTCTTCGCCTGCGGGCGGCGGCTCCCGCCGGAGCCGCCGGAACCGCCGCCGCCCCGCCGCGGGGGCGGCCCGGACGGCGGAGCGCCGCCCCCCGCGGCGCGGTGGCCGCCGGTGATCGGGCCGGACGGGGGGCGGTTGCCGTCGCGCGCCGGACGCGGCCGGGTGGCCGCCCCGCCTCGCTGGCCGCGCTGCGCGACCGCCTCGCTCAGGGAGTTCGCCGAGATCTTCTTGGTGCTCTGGTCGGGCCGTTCGGCGCGGCGGGTCTGTTCCGCATCGCGGGGTCCGGGACCGGGACGCTGTGGGGGCGGGCCGGGTCGGCGCGGCGGCTGGCCTCCGGGGCCACCCGGTCCGCGCGGGGCCCGCTGGTCGCCCTGCGGGGGCGGACCCGGGCGGCGCGGCGGCTGACCGCCTCTGGGTCCTCCCGTGCCGGGGCCCTGCCCTGGACGAACCGGCGGTAGCGGCCGCCCGGGCGGTGGGCCGTCCGGGCGCGGCGGCGGGTAGCCGCCGGGCCGCGGTTGCGCGCCGCGCGGGGCGCGCCCGCCGTTCGGTCCATCGTCGTAGGGCGAAGTCACAGCGTGGATCTCCATAACTCGAAACGGTCCGGGTAGCTCGTTGCGGTCGTTACGTCGTTCGTTTGGCGATCGGTGCGCGAGCCTACGAGGTTACGCACACTGCCTCCGATTCCTGACGTTCTCGACCGCGGCGGGCACGCCTGTGCTCCGCATTTCAGTCTGGTGTGCCCATCACTCTGCGGCGGTCCGGCGGGTCCCTGTGCGGCGACGCGTGGGCGTCGGTGCGTGACCGAGCACGTAGGACTGCACCAGATGGTTCCAGCTGCAGCTCCGGCACACCTCGACGACGTGCACCGTGAACTCCTCGCGAGTCTCGGCCAGCCGGGCCAGCTCCTCGGGTGTCCGGGCCGAGCCCGCGACGGACCCCAGCCCCTCCCCGTAGACCCACGATACGAGAGTCAGCTGCTCTTTCCTGCAGATGGGGCATGTGACCTCGCTCCCCCGCCCGTGGAACTTCGCCGCCCGCAGCAGGTACGGGTTCGCATCGCACACCTCGGCGACGTCCACTCGGCCCGCATAGACGTCGGCCAGCAGCGACCTGCGCCGGAGCGCATAGTCGACCACCTGCCGCTGAATTCGCACGCCAACCAGAGTAGCTGTCCCCACCGACCCCGCGCCCCCCACAAATCCAGGGATCCGGGTGGGTGTTGTCGGATGTATCGGCGCGATATAGTTTGTCATCGCATCTAGCGGTTAGGTCTGCACATGACAGTCAGGAGGTGAGGCCCGTGCTCGAGCTGGCGATTCTCGGGCTGCTCCTGGAGGCGCCCATGCACGGCTACGAGCTGCGTAAGCGGCTGACGGGTCTGCTGGGACCGTTCCGCGCCTTCTCCTACGGATCGCTCTACCCGACCCTGCGACGCATGCAGGCCGACGGGTTGATCGCGGAGGAGAGCCCGGCGGGGGCGGTCACGCGACGGGCGCGCAGGGTTTATCAGCTGACCGAGGCCGGGTGGGAGCGGTTCGGTGAACTGCTCGCCGACACCGGCCCGCAGAACTACACCGACGACGGCTTCGGCGTTCACCTCGCCTTCTTCAGCCGCACTCCCGCCGAGGCGCGGATGCGGATTCTCGAGGGCAGGCGGCGACAGGTCGAGGAGCGCCGAGAGGGACTGCGGGAGGCGATCAAACGGGCCAGCGGGACCCTGGATCGCTACACCCGCCAGCTCCACCAGCTCGGTCTGGAATCAAGCGAGCGCGAAGTGCGCTGGCTCAACGAGTTGATTGCAGCGGAGCAGTCAATGAAGGCGGCACCACAGAAAGAGGGAAAAACCGGCCATGAGTGATGTCAACAAGGCTGAGCACGGCGGCGAGATTCGCGTGGCCATCGTGGGTGTGGGCAACTGCGCGTCCTCGCTGGTCCAGGGCGTGCAGTACTACAAGGACGCGGACGAGAACGCGACCGTACCCGGCCTCATGCACGTCAAGTTCGGTCCCTACCACGTTCGCGATGTGAAGTTCGTCGCCGCGTTCGACGTCGACGCCAAGAAGGTCGGCTTCGAACTGTCGGATGCGATCTTCGCGAGCGAGAACAACACCATCAAGATCTCCGACGTGCCGCCGAGCGGGGTCACCGTGCAGCGCGGCCCGACGCTGGACGGCATCGGCAAGTACTACGCGGAGACCATCGAGCTGTCCGAGACCGAACCGGTCGACGTCGTGCAGGCGCTGCAGGACGCGAACGTCGACGTGCTGGTGTCCTACCTGCCCGTGGGCTCCGAGGACGCCGACAAGTTCTACGCGCAGTGCGCCATCGACGCCGGTGTCGCATTCGTGAACGCGTTGCCGGTGTTCATCGCCTCGGATCCGGAGTGGGCGAAGAAGTTCGCCGACGCCGGTGTCGCGATCGTCGGCGACGACATCAAGAGCCAGGTGGGCGCCACCATCACCCACCGCGTGATGGCCAAGCTGTTCGAGGACCGCGGGGTGCAGTTGGACCGCACCATGCAGCTCAACGTCGGCGGCAACATGGACTTCAAGAACATGCTCGAGCGCGAGCGGCTGGAGTCCAAGAAGATCTCCAAGACCCAGGCCGTCACCAGCAACCTGAAGAAGGAACTGGGCGCGGGCGACGTGCACATCGGCCCGTCCGACCACGTCGGCTGGCTCGACGACCGCAAGTGGGCCTACGTGCGGCTGGAGGGCCGCGCCTTCGGCGACGTGCCGCTGAACCTGGAGTACAAGCTCGAGGTGTGGGACTCGCCGAACTCGGCGGGCATCATCATCGACGCGATCCGCGCGGCCAAGATCGCCAAGGACCGCGGCGTGGGCGGGCCGATCCTCCCGGCCTCGGCCTACCTGATGAAGTCCCCGCCGAAGCAGCTGGCCGACGATGTCGCGCGGACCCAGCTCGAGGCGTTCATCATCGGGGCGTAATAGCGCCCAGCACGACGGGACTTCAGTCCAGGGAGACGTAGACCTCGACGGAGGTCGGGCCCGTGTAGCGCTCGACCTCCGCGCGGTGGGAGCGGGTGATGGTGCCCGCGGCCTCGGCCTTGGAGACCTTCGCCCAGGCGGTGCGCAGCAGGTCGTAGGGCTTGTCGGAGACGACGAAGCGGGCGTAGCGCCCGGCCGGGATGCGGGTCGTTACATCGCCGACGTCCAGCTGGTCCAGGGTGTCGAGCGCATAGCCCAGCACCGCGACCGCGTGGTCGTTCTGTCCGATATAGGCCGCCACCCGGGACGCGTTCTTCTCCCGGGCCAGGTAGCGGTCCCAGGTGAAGTTCACCAGGTCCAGGTCGCGGGCGGTCACCTCCCGCCCCGCGAGCGGTATCGTCAGGCCCGCGACCAGGCTCTCGTCCAGCGTGACAATCTCGAAGTCCACGGTTGTGCCCCTACCTGTTGCCTTCGCCGAGGGTGGCGTCTTCGGTCAGGGCGACGAACACCTCGACCGTCTCGGAATCCGGATAGTGCTCGAAATCGCCGGTATAGGCGCGGACCAGGGCGCCGGCCGCCTCGAGATCCCAGACCGCCCGCCAGAGCGACACGATGGTGTCGCCGAGGTTGTCCCCGGTGCGGATGAAGCGGGCGAACCGGCCCCCGGGCACCCGCGCCAGCACATCGCCGGGCTGCAGATCGTCCAGGCTCTCGCAGCGATATCCGACGATATGGGTCAGATACGACCCGATCTCCGGCGCGTGGTCCACGTACGCGGTCGCCGGGGGCCCGGGGAGTTTGCGCGCGAGATTGCGCTTCCAGGCCTCCTCCACCTTCAACCGGCGCGGTCCCTCGACCGCCAGCGCCGGGCTCCGTAGCACCGTCCCCGCCACCAGCGTCTCGTGGCGGTCAACGACATTGAAATCCACCGGTGTCGCCCCTATGTCTCGTGCCGTATGACGGAACCCTCGCCGGTTCCTCGTGTGCGCACATCCTCCCGCATCCTGCCACCCGTCTCCGGTATCGGCCCATTCGGAACCGTTCCGATCCGTCCGTGATCATCCGGGCCGATCCGCCTGCACCGGGCGTTTCGCCCGACTCCACCCTATCGGCGGTCGCAGAGCGACGGTCGCACAACGAGGATTCGTTTTGTCACAACCGATCGCCCGGCTCCCGGGGTGTTCAGCCCGGTACGGGGATGCTCAACCCGGGGAAGATCTCGACCTGTTTCGGCGGTTCCGGCGGCGGAGGCGGGATGATCACCACCTGCTCCGGCGGCGAGGTCGACGGCGGAGCGAGCACATCGAACGGACCACCCTGCCCCTGCGTCGGCGGCGGACCGCCGAATATCGGCCCCATCGAGGCGCCCGATTCGGGCGCCGGGAACTGCTCGACCGGGGTGTCGGCCAGCGCTCCGTCCATGGTCTGCTTCCAGATGTCCGCCGGGAGGCCCGACCCGTAGATGGGCGCGCCCCGCGTGGTGTTTATCGGCTGGGACTGTTCGGTGCCGATCCACACCGCCGTCGACAGCGAGGGGGTGAAGCCGATCATCCAGGCGTCCTTGTTCTCCCCGGTGTCGCCGAGTTGGGTGGTGCCCGTCTTGGCGGCCGACGGGCGGCCCGCCAAGCCGTGCCCGTTCGAATACGCGGCGATCGGGAGCATGGCCTGCACGGTGCCGTCTGCGACGTGCCGCGCGATGCGCTGCTGTCCGGGCGGCGGCTGTCCTGCGTCCGGGGCGCCGCGGTCGAGCAGCACGCGGCCGTCGCCGGTCACGACGCGCTGCACGAAATACGGCTGGTGGTACACGCCCGATGCGGCGATGGTGGCGTAGGCGGAGGCCATATCGATCGGCCGCACCGAGTACACGCCGAGGACGATCGACGGCGTCGGCAGGTCGCCGTTCTCGGTGAGCGTCTTGCCGGGGACGCCGGGAATCTGCTCGGGGATTCCGGCCATGTGGGCGGCGTCGGCGACGGCCTTGGGCCCGACCGTGTTGGTGAGCCGGTAGAAGCTGGTGTTCAGCGAGCGCTTGTATGCCTCTGCGAGGGAACAGGTTCCGCAGGATTCGCCCTCGACGTTGGTGACCTTCTGCCCGTTCACCGTGAGCGGTGAGCTGTCGAGCGAGTACGACAGCGGGATGCCCTGCTGCAATGCGGCGACCACGGCGAAGGTCTTGAACGCGGACCCGGTCTGTAAGGGGGCCTGTGCGAAATCGAAACCGGCGCCGTCCTCGCCGCCGTAGTAGGCCCGCACCGCACCCGAGCGCGGGTCGATCGACACCACCGCGCCTCGCAACTCGGGTGGCTGCGAGCCCAGGCGGTTGTGCACAGCGTCCAGCGCGGCCTGCTGCGCGCGGGCGTCGATGGTCGTCACGACCTGCAGAGCCCCGGTGTTGATGTCCTGCTCGCTCACCCCGGCGGCGCGGAGTTCGCGCAGTACCTGTGCCCGGATGAGGCCCGACGCGCCGCGCGAGGAATCGTCGGCCGCCGCGGTGATCGGCGCGATGGCCGGGAACTGCACCGCGGCACGCTCGACCCTCGGCAGCACGCCCATCTCGACCATGCCGTCGAGGACGTAGTTCCAGCGCGTTTTCAGCTGTTCCAGATGGGTTTCCGGATCCAGGATCGACGGTGTGCGCACCACCGAGGCGAGCACCGCGCCCTCGGCCAGGGTCAGCTGCGGCACCGGCTTGTCGAAGTAGGCCTTGGCCGCCGCGGCGATCCCGTAGGCGCCGCGGCCGTAGTAGATGGTGTTGAAATAGGCCGCCAGGATGTCGTCCTTGCTCCACTGCCGCGCCATCTTCGCGGAGATGATCAGCTCGCGCATCTTGCGCGAGAGGGTGCGCTCGGAGCTGAGGAAGGCGTTCTTGACGTACTGCTGGGTGATGGTGGAGCCGCCGCCCGCGTCATCGTGGCCCAGCACGTTGTCGCGGGCCGCGCGCAGGAACGCCGAGGTCGAGTAGCCGGGGTTGGTGTAGAAGTTGCGATCCTCGGCGGACAGCATCGCATCGCGCACCCCGACGGGCACGTCCGACAGCGGCACGGGTGTCCGATTACCTTCCGGCGGAACCACTTTCGACAATACCGTGGAGCCGTCGGAGGCGGTGATGGTCGCGATCTGCTTGCTCTGCACCGCCGTCGGATCGGGGATCTCGGCGCTCCAGTACGCCAGCGTCACCAGCAGCGCCGGCAGCACCACGAAGATCAGGAACAGCGCCAGCAGCAGCCGCCGCACGCGCTGCGCCCGGGTGCGCGGCGGACGGGACTGCGGCCCGGTGCGATTCGGCGGCGGCACCCGCCGGTGCGGGCGGCCGCCGTGCTGGATGCGCTGGCGCCGCGCGGTGACACTGGGCGGCTCGTTCCATCCGGCGACCGACGGATACGGCGCGACGTTACCGCTGTCGCGCCGCCGCTTGCGGATCGAGCCCACGATCATCTCCCGAGATGTCGAACTGCACGAACACCTGCATGAACAAAGATCGAACTACCACCAGACCAGGAATCGAAACCCCACACTACTGGGTCGTTCGACACGCTCGGAAAGACTTGCGCCGCCGAATCTAGCTCTTGACGCCGCCCGCGGTCAGGCCCGAGATAATCCGGCGCTGGAAGATCAGCACCATGATGACCAGCGGCACCGTGACGATGGTCCCCGCGGCCATGATCGCCGCGTACGGCTGCACCAGCGGATCGTTGCCGGAGAACCGCGCGATCGCCACGGTCACCGGTTCGGTGGCGTCGGCGGACAGCAGCCGCGCCAGCAGGTACTCGTTGACCGCGGCGATGAAGGCCAGGATGGCGGTGGTGAACACGGCCGGCGCGGCCAGCGGCAGCATCACCAGCCGGAACGCCTGGAAGCGGCTGGCCCCGTCGATGCGCGCGGCCTCCTCCAGCTCCCACGGCAGGTCCGCGAAGAACGAGGCCAGGATGTAGACGGTCAGCGGCAGCACGAACGAGATGTTCGGGATGATCATCGCCTGGTACTGCCCGATCCAGCCGATATTGGTGAACAGCTGGAACAGCGGCGTCACCAGCACCACCACCGGGAACATCGACGCGCTCAGCACCAGCCCGGCGACCAGCGTCTTGCCCTTGAAGGTGAGCCGCGCCAGCGCATAGGCGGCGAACATGCCGATCAGCAGCGCGACCACCGCGGTGAACAGCCCGATGACGACGCTGTTGGTCACCGCGCGCCCGAAGTCGTTGCCGCGGGTGGTGTCGAAGGCGTTGTGGAAGTTCTCCAGCGTGAGGTGGGTCGGCCACGGGGTGTTGTCGAAGGTGTAGGCCGGGTCGCGGAAGGCGGTGACCACCATCCAGTAGAACGGCCCCAGCCCCCACACCAGCACGATCAGCGCGCCGAGGTACACGCGCGCCGAGCCGAATCGCTTCTGCCACGGCACGCGGGCGGTCACGGGGGTGGTGGCGGGCTCGGTCACGGTCGTGGTCATCAGTGCGCCCTCCGCTGCTCTTCCTGGGTCGCGACGGCGTTGGCGCCCAGCACCTTCACCAGCACGAAGGCGACCGCGAATATCAGCAGGAAGGTGATCACCGACAGCGCCGCGGCACTGTTCTGGCCCTGCCGCACCTGGTCGACCACCAGGATGGAGATGGTCCGCGTCGCCGGGTTGCCCTGCGTCATGATCGCGGGCAGGTCGTACAGCCGCAGCGCGTCCATGGTGCGGAACAGCACCGCTACGAGCAGCGCGGGCTTCAGCAGCGGCAGTGTGATGTGGACGAACCGCTGCCAGGCCGAGGCGCCGTCGACGCGGGCCGCCTCGTACACGTCCGCCGGAATCACCTGCAGCCCGGCCAGAATCAACAGCGCCATGAACGGCGTGGTCTTCCAGACATCGGCGATGATCACCGCGAACCGCGACCACATCGGGTCGGTCTGCCACAGGATGTGGGTGCCCAGCACCCGGTTCACCACGCCGTCGTACTGGAACATGAACTCCCACAGCCGGGCGGTGACCGCGGTGGGGATGGCCCACGGGATCAGCACCGCCGCCCGCAGCAGCGCGCGGCCGCGGAACGTCTTGCCCATCACCACGGCCATCCCGAGTCCGATGGTCGCCTCGAGCGTGACGGTCACGACCGTGAACAGCAGCGTGATGCCGATGGCGGCCCAGAATGTCGAGCCCAGGTTTCCCGTCGGGCAGGCCTCCAGGCCGCCGCCCGGAATGGTGCACTGCTGCAGCAGCCAGTGCGTGTAGTTGTCGAACCCGGCGAAGCCGCCCTCTTCGAACATGCCGGTGGCCTCGTTGAGGCCGGAGTCCTTCTGGAACGACATCCACAGCGCCCGCACCACCGGGTAGCCGATGATGACGGCCAACGCCACCAGCACGGGCGCGACGAACAGCCAGGCGCGGGCCGGACCCTGCAGGATGCCCCGGGGCCGGGCCGCCCGGACCGGGGGCGGATCCGCCGGTGCGGCGGGCGGCGCGAGGTCGGTCGCTCCCGAAGGATCTGACACGTTCTTCTCTCCTACGGGACTGGCTCGGTCTGTGTTCACCGCCGCTTACGAGCCGGCGGCTTGGATGCCCTTCTGCATGCCGGTAATCGCGTCATCGACGGATTTCGTTCCGGTCAGCGCAGCATAAGCGTTGTCCTGGATGGCTTTCGACACCGCAGGATAGTAGGGCGTGACCGGCCGCGGTACCGCGCTGGCGATCGAATCCTTCAGCGCGGGCAGGTACGGGAACTTCGCGATCAGCGCCGGGTCGTCGTACATCGACTGCCGCACCGGGGGGAACGCGCCCTCGGCGACGATGCGCTGGGCGTCCTCGCTGATCATGAACCGCAGGAAGTCCAGCGCGGTGGCCTTGTTCTTGGAGAAGGAGCTGATGGCGGCGTTGTAACCACCGAGGGTGGAGGCGCCGATGCCGTCCTTGCCGGGCAGCGGCGCGACGCCGAAGTTGCCCTTCACCACCGACGAGTCGGCATTGGCCACGCCGTAGAAGTTCGGCCAGGTGCGCAGGAACATCAGCTTGCCCTGGGCGAAGGCGTTCTGGCTCTCGGGCTCCTTGAAGGAGATGGCCTCCTTCGGGATGTTCCCGTTCTTGTACGCGTCGACGAGCACCTGCAGCCCGGCCCGCGCCTGCGGGCTGTTGACGGTCGGCGTCTTGCCGTCGGGGCCGACGAAGGTGCCGCCGAAGCCGTTGATCACCTCGGCGGTGTTCACGGTCAGGCCCTCGTAGGGCGCGAATTGCCCGGCGTAGCAGCCGATCTGGAGGTCGCGCGCGGCGTCGCACCGAGCCAGCAGCTCCGACCACGTCCGCGGCGGGTTGGGGACCAGGTCCTTGCGGTAGTACAGCAGGCCGCCGTTGGTGTTGCGCGGCGCCGCGTACAGGGTGCCCTTGTAGGTGGCGCTGGCGACGGTCGGCGACAGCAGGGTGGAGGTGTCGACGGCGAAGGAATCCTCGAGCGGCTGGATCCAGCCCTTGGCGGCGAACTCGGCGGTCCACGGGACGTCCAGCGCCATCACGTCGTAGTCGGGCTGCTTGGCCCGCATGTGCTGGGCCAGGTCGTCGTACTGCTGGGAGGCGTCGTTGGACTGCTCCTTGAAGGTCACCTTCTCGTCCGGGTGGGCGGCGTTCCAGCGCTCGATGAGCTGCTTGACCGCACCGGATTCGGTGGTGTCCTTACCCTCCACGTATGTGATCGGGCCGCGCCCGCTCAGGTTCTGGGAGGTGGCGCCGTTTCCGTCGCCGCTCGAACACGCGCTGGTGAGACCCGCGGTCAGCAGCGCCGTCGACAATGCGGCCAACGCGGCGCGAGACACCAGGGACGAGCGTCGTGACGACACCTTGTTCAAAGCCATCGATACTCCAGGGTCGAGACGTGAGCGAGCTCGCGAGCGAACCATCGACGCCGCGCTCCGACGCACGAGACGCCGAGCGCCAGCGACGCGTACTCGTGAGCGCCAGCACACTCAGCCGGTTGCACAAGGCAAGATACATTGTTCGCTGGGGAATGTGTCGGTCGGTTCTCGTATCCTGGGCCGCGATGTCGACCCAGCTGACTCAGGACAAACTGCTCACTCGCATCGGCGGCCTGCTGCGCCAGGCCGAGTCGACCGACAACGAGCACGAGGCCGAGGCATTTCTCGCCGCCGCCCAGCGCTTGGCGACCCGTTCGTCGATCGATCTCACGGTGGCCCGCGCCCACGTCGCCGGGCGCGAGCGCCGGAAGACGCCGACGCAGAAGGTCATTCCGATCGGCGAGGCAGGCAAGCGCGGGCTGCGCACCTACGTACAGCTGTTCGTGGCGATCGCGGCCGCCAACGATGTGCGCTGCGATGTGGCGCGGTCGTCGACCCAGGTTTACGCCTACGGCTTCGATACCGACATCGCCACCTGCGAGGCGCTCTACACCAGTCTGCTGGTGCAGATGGTGCGGGCGTCGGACCAGTACATCAAGTCCGGCCGGTACAAGTCGGCCCTGGTGGACAAGATCGTCGTCGAGAAGCGCTGGGGCCGAACGGTGCAGCGGCGCGTTCAGGCCCCTGTCGCAGCGGTGACGGCCCGGCTGAATTTCCAGATGGCATTCGCCGCCCGGGTCGGCAAGCGCCTCGCCGAGGTGCGGGCCGACGTGGAGGCGGAGGTGCGGGCCGAACCGACCGCCACCGGCACCGCACTCGCACTGCGCGACAAGGAAGTCGAGTTGCGCGACTTCTACACCCGCACCTCGGAGGCGCGCGGCACCTGGCGCGGACCGCAGGAGTCGGCCGGGTACTCGGCCGCCGCGCGGCGCGCGGGTGATCGCGCGGGGCGGGCGGCGCGGCTGGGTAACTCGCCCGAACTCGGCGCGGCGCGTGGGCAACTCAACCCTCGCGACGCGTGACGCGGCAAGCAGGGGTGCGGGCGGCGTAGCGGTTTCCGGCGGGTAGGGGTTGTGCGATGAGCGTGCGGGATGGGCAGCGGGCGCGGGTCTATGACGCCGAGGGGCTGGTGCGGCGGATGTTCGAGCGGGTCGACGAGCACGGGGTGCGCACGGTCGAACTGCACGGCTCGCAGATCACGCTCCCGATCGAGCGGCGGTTCGCCTCGGTGGATTCGGTGCAGGCGTATGCCGATCGGGTGCTCGCCCTGAACTGGGTCCGCGCGCGGTGGGACCGGGCGCTCACTCCGCTCGTGGTCCGCGCTCGCACCGGAACCACCGCGGCCCATTACGAATCCGAGGGCGCCGTGCTCGCCGTCCCGCTGCACCGCGGCGGAACGGCTTGGGCCCTGCGGGAATTGGTGATCCTGCACGAGATCGCCCACCATCTCGAGCCGGTGGGCGCCGAGCTGGCCCCGCACGGCCCCGAATTCTGTACCCGCTATGTGGAACTCGTCGACGGCGTGATCGGCCCGGAGGCCGCGCTGTTGCTGCGCAGCACCATGTCGGGCTGCGGCGTCCGCTTCGGCTGAGGTTCGCCCGGCCCTATGGCCTGGGCCACATCTACCGGCTATCTACGGTCAAAGTACGTACTATTTTGTTACGTACTATTCAACTACGTAGATGGGCTCTGTCGGATCGGTGACCAGAGCGCACGACAGCAAACAGGCAAAGGAGCCGAAATGCGACGTGTACTTCCAGAACGGCGACGGTGGATGTCGCGAACGGCCGCGCTGCTTCTGGTCACGGGGGCCACGGTGGCGGGCGTCGGACTCGCCGCCGGGTCCGCCGGTGCGGACACCGGGGGCCGCGCGAACCAGTCCTCCGACCGCGGCGCCGCCGCCAATCGCGACACCACCGGCTGGCGCCACATCGATCCCCGCGGCTACCACCACAAGGAATCGAATCCGTTGCGCCAGGCCGAGATCCGAGACAACCGCCGCGAATACCGCCAGCAGCGCCGCACCGCCCCCGACGTCCCGCAGCGCGCCCTCGGCACCGAACCGAACACCTCGACCTGGACCGAAGTGCCCAACGCGGACGGAACCGGCTGGGCGGTCTGCCGCCCGCAAGCGTCCTGGTGCTGAGGCCGGGCCTCAGTCGAGGAGTTCGCGGACGCGGGCGAGGCGGTCGCGCCACCAGCGGGTCCGTTCCGGGTCCGGATGCCGGAACCGTTGCAGCAGTTCGGGATCCGGCCGCGGCGGTGTGCGGGGCACGGGGAGGAAGCCGTCGACGGGTGTCAGGGAATCGGCGACCACGTCGCCCTCGAACAGCCGTACGGTGCCCAACCCGCACGCGAAGTCGAGTTCGGGGAGCGCGCCCGCGAGAGCGAGCTGGGCGGACAGGCCAATGCTGGTTTCCAGCGCGGAGGAGACCACGCAGGGCAGGCCCGCGGCGTCGGCCACCCGCAGCGCTCTGCGCACGCCGCCGAGCGGGGTGCATTTCAGCACGGCCACATCGGCGGCGCCGGCCACGGCCACGCGCAGGGGATCCTCGGCGCGGCGGATGGATTCGTCGGCGGCGATGCGGACGTCGACCCGGCGTCGGACCGCGGCCAACTCGTCGATGGTGCGGCAGGGTTGCTCGACGTATTCCAGACCGCCTGCGGCGCCGTCGATCCGCTTGATGTTCGCCACCGCGGTATCGACATCCCACACCGCGTTGGCGTCCACTCGGATCGCGCCGCCGGGACCGAGCGCATCGCGCACCGCGGCCACGCGCTCCAGGTCCTCCGGCAGCGACTCCGGATGGTCGGCCACCTTCACTTTCGCTGTGCGGCAACCGGATCCGGATACGATCTCGTACGCACGCTCGGGGCCGACCGCGGGCACGGTGCAATTGACCGGAATCCGGTCGCGCACCGGCTCCGGCCATCCGGCGGTGATCTGCTCGACCGCGGTGGCGAGCCAGCCCGCGGCCTCGCGGTCATCGTATTCGGGAAACGGGCAGAACTCGCCCCAGCCGAGCGGTCCCTCGAGCAGCACACCCTCGCGGACCGTGATGCCGCGGAAGCGCGTGCGCAGCGGTACCGCGTAGACGAGGGCGGATTCCGGGCTCGCAAGCTCGCTCACGCCGCCAGCCTAACGATCGCGGCCGGGTGAGTAGTTCTGCGGATTCGGACGCGGGCGAGACTGGGATCTGGTCATCGCCATCGTGTTGTACCTGCTCGCCGCGCTCGCGGGCATGTTCGCCGCGTCGATCACCCCGTTCTTCGCCATGGCCACCGACCCGTGCGGGTACGAGTCGGGGTGCCGCGAGGAACTCGCCATGTGGGGGATCTTCGTCTCCTGGGGCGGGACCGCCGTGGCCCTCGGCGGCGGGCTGGCCATGATGATCGTGGCGGCGGTCAGGCGATGGCAGATGTGGATCTGGCCCGGCCTCGCGCTGGTGCTGATACCGCTCACCTTCGCCGTCGGTCTCACACTGGCCGAGCAGGTCGTGCCCTGATCGGTGGTTCACTTGGAGTATGGAGCTTTGGCCGGAATCCAAGCCGCCGCTGCGCGGTCGGGACTTCGGTGCGACCCTGTTCGTCTACGCCTGCATGTGCGGATTGGGTTGGGCGGTAGCGCGTTACGGCCTGCCCTACGACCTGATGGCCGAGCAGCGCACGCGCGGGTCGGCGCGGTACCTGCCCCTGGCCTACATCGTGGCGTGGGTTGGTATCGCCGGGGCGCTGGTATTTTCCGGTTCCCGGGTTGTCGAGGCGATCCTGGATCGCCGACCTGCCTTGCCCTACGCGCTGTTCGCCTTCGCCTTGATCGCCGAGGCCTGGTTGGTCGGTTTCGTCGTTGCGATGGTCGCGATCTCTTATTGACCCCGGCGGACACTGCGGAAACGCCCTGTTCACAGCCGCTCGTAGAGGGTGGCGTTGGCCAGACCGCCTGCCTCGCACATGGTTTGCAGGCCGTAGCGGGCGCCGCGCTCGGCCATGGCGTGCACCAGGGTGGTGGCCAGCCGCGCACCGGATGCGCCCAGCGGATGGCCCAGCGCGATAGCCCCGCCGTGGACATTGACCCGGGAGAGATCGGCGCCGGTCTCGCGCTGCCACGCCAGCACCACGGAGGCGAAGGCCTCGTTGATCTCGATCATGTCGATGTCGTCCAGCTGTAAACCCGCTCGCTGCAATACTTTTCGTGTCGCGGGAATGACCGCCGTCAGCATGAGTAGCGGATCGTCGCCCGCGACGGCGAAGCTGTGCAGCCGCGCGAGCGGGGTGAGGCCGAGTTGTCGGGCCTTCTCGCTGGTCATGATCAGAACGGCGGCGCTGCCGTCGTTGATCTGGCTGGCGTTGGCGGCGGTCACATTCCAGCCGATCTCCGGGAATCGGGCGGCATACTCCTCGCTGTAGTAGGCCGGGCGCAGTCCGGCCAGCGTGTCCAGGGTGCTGCCGATCCGGATGCCCTCGTCGGCGGTCAGGCCGCCGATCGGCGCGAGCTGCGATTCGAACGAGCCGTTCTTGGTTGCCCGCGCGGCCTTTTCGTGGCTGCCGAGGGAGAACTCGTCCATGGCGGTACGGCTGATGCCCCAGCGGGCCGCGATCAGCTCGGCGCTGATGCCCTGCGGGACAAGGTTTTCCGGATAGCGTTCGCGGAAGGCGATACCCTCGAGGTCGGTGGCGCCGACCAGGTTGGCGCCCATCGGAATTCGGCTCATGGACTCCAGGCCGCTCGCGACGACGACATCGTACGCGCCCGCGATCACGCCCTGCGCCGCGAAGTGGATGGCCTGCTGACTGCTGCCGCACTGGCGGTCGACCGTGGTCGCGGGCACCGATTCCGGGTATCCCGCGGCCAGGGCCGCCCGGCGGGTCACATTGGCGGCCTGTTCGCCGACCTGGGTGACCACGCCGCCGATCACGTCGTCGATCAGCTCCCGATCGATGCCGCTGCGCCGCACCACCTCGCGCAGGCTGTGTGCCAGCAGGTCGACCGGGTGGACCGGGTGCAGGGCCCCGTTCGCCTTGCCCTTGCCGATCGGGGTGCGCACGGCCTCGACGATCACTGCGTCTCTCATGGCGGTTCCTTCCGAGCGCCGCTGCCTCGCGGCCTTCTAACTAAGGCTTCCTATAGCCAGATTAGGAGCTGGCAATAGTTGTCGCAAGTCAGAATTGCTATGATCGACGTCATGTCCGCTGTGCTGGAAGGACCGCTGCGTGATCTGCGGTCGTGGAAGCCCGACCACTGCTCGATCGTCAAGGCGCTCGATGTCGTCGGGACGCGGTCCGCGCTGCTGATCCTGCGCGAGACCATCTACGGCACCACGCGTTTCGACGGATTCGCCGCGCGCGTGGGCATCACCGACGCCGCCGCGGCGGCCGCGCTGCGCAAGCTGACCGAGGCCGGTCTGCTGCGCAAGGAGCCCTATCAGGAGGAGGGCAAGCGCACCCGACACGAATACGTGCTCACCGAGAAGGGCCGCGACCTGCTCCCGGTCATCTTCGCCCTGTGGCAGTGGGGCGACAAATACCTCCAGGGCAGCGAGGCTCCCCTGGAGCGCGTCGAGGACTCCACCGGTGAGCCGGTCCATGTCGAGATCCGCAGCGCCGCGGGCAACGAGGTCCCCCTGGAGAACCTCCGCATCCGCCTCAACAAGAACTGGCGCCGCCCCAAACCCTGACCCCAGGCGTGCACCCCTCCAATCCCTGGGCATGCGCCATCGTCTTGCTCCCTGGGCGTGCGCCAAACCCCCTGCTGCCTAGGCGTGCGCCACCCCCCCTCATTTCCGGCGTGCTTTTGGTCGGAATCAGTTGAGGCGACGCCCGTCAGCCGGAGCGAAGAAGTAGATGTGCTCGGATGTCGCTGTGAGGGAGAGCTTTTCGCCCTTCGCCGGAGGGTTGCGCCAATCGGCGCGGGCGACGATGGTCTCCCCCGTGCCCGAGGTGCCGTTCTCGCCCAGGGTGCGGCCGTAGATGTAGGCGTCGGAGCCCAATTCCTCCACCACGTCCACCTCCATGGCGATGCCCGAGCCGGTATCGGTGATGTCGAAGTGCTCGGGCCGGATGCCGACCACGACCGTGCCGTCGATGACGTCGGCGACCGTGCGCGGCAGCGGCAGGGTGTGGCCGCCCAGCACGACGCCCTCGTTGCGCACCGGCAGCGTGAACAGGTTCATCGCGGGCGAACCCATGAACCCGGCGACGAACAGGTTCGCCGGATCGCGATACAGGTCGCGCGGGGTCGCACACTGTTGCAGCACACCGTCTTTCAGCACCGCCACCCGATCGCCCATGGTCATCGCCTCCACCTGGTCGTGGGTGACGTACACCGTGGTGGTGCCCAGGCGGCGCTGCAACTGCGCGATCTGGGTGCGGGTCTGCACGCGCAGCTTGGCGTCCAGGTTCGACAGCGGCTCGTCCATCAGGAACACCTGCGGCTGGCGCACGATCGCCCGACCCATCGCCACGCGCTGGCGCTGGCCGCCGGACAGCTGCTTGGGCTTGCGGTCGAGGAACTGCTCGAGGTCCAGCAACTTGGCCGCCTCGCGCACCCGCTGCTCCTTCTCGGCCTTGGGTACCTTCGCCATCTTCAGCGCGAAGCCCATGTTCTCCGCGACGGTCATATGCGGATAGAGCGCGTAGTTCTGGAACACCATCGCGATATCGCGTTCCTTGGGCTCGGCGCCGGTCACGTCGTTGTCACCGATGAGGATGCGGCCGCCGTCGACATCCTCGAGCCCGGCGAGCATGCGCAGCGAGGTGGATTTGCCGCAGCCGGACGGGCCGACGAGAACCAGGAACTCACCGTCGGCGATCTCCAGATTCAACTGGTCGACGGCGGGTTTGGCGGCGCCCGGGTAGAGCCGGGTCGCGTGGTCGAAGGTGACCGTAGCCATGGCGAATCAATCCCTTCACCGGCAGGAACGTGCCGGACGATCCGAGTAGAGGGTGGGTGCGGCGGGCCGCAGGCAGGAATCCTACTGGCCGCGCGCCCCGCGAGTGGGCGATACGTCTGTTCGGACGCGGCGGCCGCGCGGCGAGTAGCCTCGGGAACGGCCGACCGACAGCGAGGAGGAGCCATGACCCGACCGGTTCGCATCGGAGTTCAGCTACAGCCGCAGCACGCCCCCGACTACGGACTGATCCGCGATGCCGTGCTGCGCGCCGAGGACGCGGGCGTGGACATCGTGTTCAACTGGGACCATTTCTACCCCCTGTACGGCGATCCCGACGGTGCGCATTTCGAATGCTGGACCATGCTCGGCGCGATCGCCGAGCAGACCGAGCGGGTGGAGTTGGGCGCGCTGGTCACCGGCGGCGGCTACCGCAACCCGGACCTGCTCGCCGATATGGCGCGCACCGTGGACCACATCTCCGGCGGCCGCCTGATCCTCGGTATCGGCGCGGGGTGGTTCGAGAAGGACTACGACGAGTACGGATACGAATTCGGTACGGCCGGAACGCGTCTGGCGCTGCTGAAGGAGTACATGGCGCGCATCGACGAGCGGCTGAAGAAGCTCAACCCGCCGCCGGTGCGCGATATCCCGATTCTCATCGGCGGCGGCGGCGAGAAGAAGACGCTGCGGCTGGTGGCCGAGTACGGCGACATCTGGCATACCTTCGCGGATCTGGAAGTGCTGGAACGCAAGTCGCGGATTCTCGCCGAGCACTGCGCGGATGTCGGCACCGATCCGGCGAATATCGAGCGGTCGGTGGACTGGCCGGGCGCGGACAAGGCGCCGGCGCTGGTGGCCGCGGGCGCCACCACCTTCACCGTGGGCACCGGCGGCCCCGACTACAAGCTGAACGAGGTCGTCGAGGCGATCCGCTGGCGCGACGAGTTCAACCCGGAGTCGGTCACGGGCATCGCCTGACGGGGAATCTCGGGCGGTCGGGCTCGAATCCGGCTGATTCGATCACTTCCCTACCGCGCTGTCTCGCCTCATCATTGCTGCTGATCGCACGGCATGTCGTGCGATCAGCGGCGATGAGGGGAATAGGCGATGAGTGAACCGGGCTCGCGGCGATCGGTGTGGGAGCGCATCGGCGTCGACTGGTGGGCGGTGATCGTGGCCGGAGTGTTCGTGCTGCTCGCGATCGCCGGTGTGCTGCCGAAGATTCCGTGGTGATTCGATGACCACCGAAACCGCCGCCCCGGCAGCGGAATCCGGCGCGCTGCGCGGTCCGCTCGCCTATCTGCCGGGCATCGCGCTGCTGATCGCGGTCGGCCTGCTCGGCAAGTACGCCCAGGTCTGGGTGAACGACCTGACCCACGACCGGGGCTGGCGCTTCCCCGATATCGAATATGTGCTGTGGGCCATCATTTTCGGGCTGATAATCGCGAATACCGTTGGCGTGCCCCGGATCTTCAAGCCCGGCATCGGCACCTACGAATTCTGGCTGAAGGTCGGGATCGTGGCGCTGGGCTCCCGGTTCGTGCTCGGTGATGTCGCGAAGCTGGGCGGCGCCAGTTTCGTGCTGATCCTGGTCGATATGACCGTGGCGGGCGCGATCATCCTCACCGTCGCGCGGCTGCTCGGCCTGTCCGGCAAGCTCGGATCGCTGCTGGCCGTGGGCACCTCGATCTGCGGCGTATCGGCTATCGTGGCCGCGCGCGGCGCCATCCGCGCCCGCGACTCCGATGTGAGCTATGCGATCGCGGCCATCCTCGCGCTGGGCGCGGTCGCGCTGTTCACTCTGCCCGCGATCGGGCACGGACTCGGCCTGTCCGACCACGAATTCGGCCTGTGGGCGGGGCTCGCGGTGGACAACACCGCCGAGACCACCGCCACCGGCTACGCCTATTCCGATGCCGCCGGAAAGCTGGCGGTGCTGGTGAAGTCGACCCGCAACGCGCTGATCGGATTCGTGGTGCTGGGCTTCGCCCTGTACTGGGCCGCGCGCGGCGAGGCCGACGCGCTCGCGCCCGGCCTGCGCGCCAAGGCGGCCTTCGTCTGGGCGAAGTTCCCCAAATTCGTGCTCGGCTTTCTGGCGGTGTCGGCGCTTGCGACGGCGCACTGGATCGACAAACCCGAACTGACCAGCCTGGGCAACGTATCCAAGTGGGCGTTCCTGCTGACCTTCGCCGGGGTCGGGCTCAACACCGACTTCCGCGAACTCGGCTGCACCGGCTGGCGGCCGCTGGCGGTGGCCGTGGTCGGGCTCGTCGTGGTGGCGACGGTCTCACTGGGCCTGGTGCTGTGCACGTCGCGGGTGCTGCACTGGGGCGTGGTCAACTGATCGGTGAGGTTTCCGGCTAATGTTTCCGCCTATGGCCCGTTTGCCCGTATCACGATCCCGTGCGCTGATAGCGGTGGTGTCGGCCCTGAGCGTGCTGTTCCTCGCCGCCTGCGGATCGGACAGCAGCAATTCGTCCGAAGGCAGCGGTTTGTGTGCGCCGCCCGGTGTCGAATCCGCCTCGGCCGCGCCGACCAACCTGGCGTCCGGCGCCGAGGCGGGCGCGGACCGGTTCACCACCCCGAGCACCGTCCCGCTGGATCGGATCGACACCAGCAAACTCGGTCTGCTGTCCCCTGGCAAGCTGAGCATCGGCACGCTGTCGGACGCCCCGCCGAGCATCTGCGTGAACTCCCAGGGCGCCTTCACCGGGTTCGACAACGAGCTGCTGCGGGCGATCGGCGCGAAACTCGGCCTGCAGGTGGAGTTTTCGGGCACCGAGTTCGCGGGCCTGCTGGCGCAGGTGGCCAACGGGCGCTTCGACGCGGGCTCGTCGAGCATCACCACCACCGACGCGCGACGGCAGCTGGTCGGGTTCACCAACGGATACGACTTCGGCTACTTCTCGCTCGTGGTGCCGAACGGCAGTGCCCTCAAAGGCTTTTCAGACCTTGGGCCGGGCGTCCGGATCGGCGTGGTGCAGGGCACCGTGCAGGACGAGTACGTCGCCAATACCCTTCGTCTGGATGCGGTGAAGTTCCCGGACTACAACACCGCCTACGCGAACCTGAAGTCCGGCCAGATCGATGCGTGGGTGGCGCCGTCGGCCCAGGCCACCGGTGCGGTCAAGCCCGGTGATTCGACCTCGATCGTCCAGAACACCTTCAGCCTGGACAATTTCACCGCCTGGGCGGTGCGCAAGAACAACCAGCCGCTGACCGATGCCCTCAACGCGGGACTCGACGCGGTCATCGCCGACGGCACCTACGCGAAGCTCTATTCCGAATGGGAGCCGCGGCCCTTCCCGCCGGGATGGAAGCCGGGTTCCAAGGCGGCGCCGGTGCCGCAGCTGCCGGACTTCGACAAGATCGCCGCCGAGCACCGGCAGAGCGGCGATGCCGAGCAGTCCGCGCCGAAGTCGACCCTCGAACAGCTGCGCGACACGTTCTTCGATTGGTCGCTGTACCGCAAGGCATTTCCGGACCTGATCAAGACCGGCCTGCCGAATACCCTGATCCTGGCGCTGGTTTCGGGTGTGTTGGGCACACTGATCGGCATGCTCCTGGCGGTCGCCGGGATCTCGCGGACGCGGTGGTTGCGTTGGCCCGCAAGGGTTTACACCGACATCTTCCGGGGCCTGCCCGCGGTCGTGATCATCCTGCTGATCGGCCTGGGCATCGGGCCGGTGGTCAAGAACGTCACCGGGAACAACCCGTACTGGCTGGGCGCGGTCGCGCTGGCGCTGCTGGCCGCCGCCTATATCGGCGAGATCTTCCGGTCCGGCATCCAGTCGGTGGAGGCCGGGCAGCTCGAGGCCGCGCGCGCCATCGGGTTCGGGTATCGGCAGGCGATGACGCTCGTGGTGATCCCGCAGGGCGTGCGGCGGGTGCTCCCGGCGTTGATGAACCAGTTCATCGCGCTGATCAAGGATTCCTCGCTGATCTACTTCCTGGGGCTGCTCGCCTCGCAGCGGGAGCTGTTCGCCGTCGGGCGCGACCTCAACGCGCAGACCGGCAACCTGTCCCCGCTGGTCGCCGCCGGTCTGGTCTATCTGGTGCTGACCATCCCGCTCACGCACCTGGTGAACTACATCGACCGCCGGTTGCGCACCGGGCGCACCGAGGAGCCGATCGACCCGGTCGAACAGGCCGTCATCACGGAAGGACGCGGAGCGTGAGTGACAATCCCCGCAGTTCCTCGCTCACCGGCACGGATCTGCACCTGACGCTGGGTGGCAACGAGGTCCTGCGCGGCGTCGACATCCACGTCGACGCGGGCAAGACCACGACCGTCATCGGACCGTCCGGGTCGGGCAAGTCCACCCTGCTGCGTGTGCTGAACCGCCTGCACGAGCCGGACTCCGGCGATGTGCTGATCGATGGGGCCTCGGTGCTCGCCGAGGATCCGGACCGGCTGCGCCAGCGCATCGGCATGGTGTTCCAGCACTTCAACCTGTTCCCGCACCGGACCGTCGCCGACAACGTCGCCCTGGGCCCGCGCAAGCTGCGCGGCCTGTCGAAGGAGCAGGCGCGGGCGGTGGCCCTCGAACAGCTCGAAACCGTGGGTCTGGCACACCGCGCGGACGCCCGTCCGGGCAATCTGTCCGGCGGCCAGCAGCAGCGCGTCGCGATCGCGCGGGCGCTGGCGATGAAGCCCGGGCTGATGCTGTTCGACGAGGCTACCTCGGCACTGGACCCTGAGCTGGTGAAGGGCGTGCTGGCGCTGATGGCGGATCTGGCCTCCGGCGGCATGACCATGATCGTGGTGACGCACGAGATGGGCTTCGCGCGGTCGGTGTCCGACAGCGTGGTCTTCATGGATCAGGGGCGGATCGTCGAGTCCGGGGCGCCGGATCGGATCTTCGACAATGCCGAGACCGACCGGCTGCGGCAGTTCCTCTCGCAGGTGCTCTAGCCCAGGCGCCAGGCGACTGAGGGTGCCCTAATTGGTCGGATGTTCACTTTTTCGTCTCCTTCGGATCGCACGATCCGTTTACGGTGCGCACGCCAGCCCATTCGAGGAGCGATTGTGAATTTGAAGCCCCTGTCTCTGTTCGTGACGCACGACGGCCGCTCGTCGCGCTCCTCGACGACGTGCGCCTACAAATGTGGAAACGCGTGCTTCCACGAGGTCCCCAACACCTCGGCCGGTGAGTACTTCGGCGATATCGTCGCGTCGATCTCGCGGCGCGGCCTGTTGAAGGGCGGGGCCGCCGTCGTGCTCGCGACGGGCGCGGGCTCGGTGCTCGCCGCCTGCGGTGACGACGAGGCGACCACCAACACCGCCGCCAGCCCGGGAACCGGCACCGACTTCGCGGCGGTGGCGCCCAATACCGAGGATGCCGTGGTCGTCCCCGGCGGCTACGAGCAGTCGGTGGTCATCCGCTGGGGCGATCCGGTGCTGCCGGACGCGCCCGCCTTCGACTTCGGCACGCAGACCGCGGCCGCGCAGGCCAAGCAGTTCGGATACAACAACGACTTCGCGGGCCTGCTGCCGATCGAGGGGCAGCAGGACGCCTACCTGCTGGTGGTGAACCACGAGTACACCACCGAACCGCACATGTTCACCGGCTACAACCCCGACGCTCCGGTCCGGGAGCAGTTCGAGGTCTGCCTTGCCGCGCACGGACTTTCGGTGGTCGAAGTGAAGGGCGAGCCCGGGGCGGGCAAGCTCACGCCGGTCATGGGCCGCTACAACCGCCGCATCACCGGCACCACCGAGTTCACGCTCACCGGACCGGCGGCGGGCAGCAGCCTCACCAAGACCTCGGCCGATCCGTCCGGCGCCAAGGTGCTGGGGACGCTGAACAACTGCTCGGGCGGCCTCACGCCGTGGGGCACGGTGCTGTCCGGCGAGGAGAACTTCAACCAGTACTTCGCCGGGGTGCTGGCCGACCCGGTGGCCCAGGACCGGGGCAAGCGTTACGGACTCGGCCATCCCGGTGCGGGTCAGGGTGAAATGCCAAGGCACTGGGAGCGTTTCGACAAGCGTTTCGACGTGGCCCAGGAGCCGAACGAGTCCAACCGCTTCGGCTACATCGTCGAGGTGGATCCGTGGGATCCGGCCGCGGCGCCGATCAAGCACAGCGCGCTGGGGCGATTCAAGCACGAGTCGGCCAATATCTACGTCACCCAGGACGGGACGGTCGTGGCGTATTCGGGCGACGACGAGCGCTTCGAGTACATGTACAAGTTCGTGTCCGCCAAGAAGATTCAGCAGGGCGATACCGCGGCGAGCCGTAAGCAGAACATGACCATCCTCGACGAGGGCACGCTTTATGTCGCGAAGCTGACCGGCGACCATCCGGACAAGATCGACGGCAGCGGCAAGGCACCCTCGGATCAGGGCTTCACTGGTAAGGGCCAATGGATTCCGATCCTGCAGACCGGTGCCGACGGCAAGGGCACGTCGCTGGTCGAGGGGATGACGGCGGAGGAGGTCGCGGTCTTCACGCGCGTCGCGGGGGACAAGGTGGGCGCCACCAAGATGGACCGCCCCGAGGACTTCGAACCGAATCCGAAGACCGGCAAGGTGTATGTCGCGCTGACCAACAACAGCAATCGCGGCGCCGAGGGCAAAGCCGGTGCGGACGAGGCGAATCCGCGCAATCAGAACAAGAACGGGCAGGTGCTCGAGATCGTCGACGATCACAAGGGCACGGCGTTCACCTGGTCGCTGCTGCTGGTCTGCGGCGATCCCAAGGCCGCCGACACCTACTTCGGCGGATTCGACAAGACGAAGGTCAGCCCGATCTCCTGCCCGGACAATCTGGCCTTCGATCCGTACGGGAATCTGTGGATCTCCACCGACGGCAACGCGCTGAAGTCCAACGACGGGCTGTTCTCGGTGGTTCTCGAGGGCGAGCGGCGCGGTGAGACCAAGCAGTTCCTCACCGTGCCGAAGGGTGCGGAGACCTGCGGCCCGGTCGTCACCGAGAAGCGGGTGCTGGTGTGCGTTCAGCATCCGGGCGAGGTCGACGGGGCCTCGGCGGACAAGCCCGCCTCGCACTGGCCGGATGGTGGCGCCTCGCAGCCTCGCCCGGCCGTGGTCGCGGTGTGGAAGGCCGAGGGCGGCAGCATCGGCGTGTAGTCGACCGGCCCGGACGGTGTGGCGGCGCGGCATGATGAGGGGCCGCGTGTGCCGCTACCGGTCCGGGTCGGCGCCCCCACTTGTGGATTAATGCGCACCTGTTAATGTGTGGTTATCGTCACAGCGCTCTGCTGACACGGAAAATCCACACGAAAGAGGGCAGTTCGATGACCACAGCGCATGCTCCGCATACCGATCACACCCACGTGCACGGTGCGGGTTGTGGACACGTCTCGGTGCCGCACGGCGACCACGTCGACTACGTGCACGACGGCCACCTGCATCGCGAGCACGACGGCCATTTCGACGAATGTGAACCTTCCGACCACACCGAACACACGAGCCACGACCACGTGCACGGCGAGGGCTGCGGCCACGTCGCGGTCCCCCACGGCAACCACGTCGACTACATCCACGACGGCCACCGCCACGCACCCCACGACGGGCACTACGACGAACACTGATCCCGGCCAAGAGCACGCCGGGAAATGAGGGCGGCTACGCCGGTCGATCGGGACGTGAGGTGGCTCCGCTGGTGGGCCGGGAAGTGAGGCGGCTCCGCCGGTCGGCCGGGAAAGTTGTCGCGGGCCTGCCCCACTCCGCTGTCGCAGTGTCGGCCGCCCTCTCATCCCTGGGGTGTCCGTTCTTTTACCTCTGGCGTGCCCGCCCTCTCATTCCCGGCGTGCTTTCTTGCCGGGGTCAGCTGCTTCCCGTTGGCGGCATGTTGGCGAAGCGGGCGAAATCGCCTTGGGCTCCGCTGTAGACGTTGATGTCGGTGTTGCCCGCGATGCCGGGGATGCGGCCGGAGTCGGTCTGCTGCCAGAACGTCCAGGTGGGCCAGCCGCCGGGGACCTCGGGCTGGTCGTTGCCGCGGTAGTCGGCGATCCACAGCGGGTACCGGGTGAACTCGTTGGTGTCGGCCATCGCCGTCTTCCAGAACGTCGGATAGGTGTAGACGATCGGTACCCGGCCGGTGAGCGCCTGCACCGTGTTGAGGTAGCGGTGCGTCCAATCGATCAGTGCGGCGGGCGGCAGGCCGCCGGAGTTCTCGAGGTCCAGCACCGGCGGCAGGTCCAGCGGGCCGTTCTGGCCCAGCACCAGGGTCGCGTACAGCGCGGCCTGCGGTTCCGGCGGCAATTCGGGGTGGGCGTAGTGGTAGGTGCCGCGGGCCACCCCGGCCGCGCGCATCAGCACGCTGTCGGGCACGAAGTAGGGATTGACGTAGTTGAGCCCCTCGGTGGCCTTCACCATCGCGAAGCTGTTGCCCGAGGCCTTCACCTCGAACCAGTTGATCATCCGGCCGTCGACATGTTGCCAGGACGAGACGTCCGGCCCCGTCGGCTGAGCCGTTGCGACGGTAGTTGCCGAAAGGATGCCCACGACCGCGAGGGCGGGCAGGGCCAAGAGCGTGCGACGAACATTCGGGCGGACCACGGTGCGTCGATACATGGCTACGAGGGTAAGCAGCCGAGGCGGATGTGACCACAGTCATCGCTGTGATCTGTGGCAGGTGATTGCTCGAGATGTGCGGATCAGGGTCGCTGTCCCAATATCGCGGCCGGTCAGCCCAGCCAGTCGAGCACCGAGGCCGCCGTCCACGACTGCTGCATACTGCCCAGCGGCTCGCCGGTGAACGGGTCGTAGTACTCGGCGAAGCTGCCGTCGCTGGCCTGGCGCAGGCCCTCGGCGCGCAGCATGAACGACCGCTCGGCCCAGCCGCGCCGGGCGAACACCCAGGAGAACAGCCAGCTCATCACCGGCCACACCGGTCCGCGCCAGTATTCGCGTGCCCGGAAGTCCTTCGATACCGGAGACGTCGACGGCGGCAGGGCATAGCGCAGGTCGGGATGGCCGCAGAATCTCGGACCCTCGAACAAGCGCAGCAGGCTGCGCTCGGCGTCGCGCGGCAGTCCGCCGCACAGCAGCGGCGCGAACATCGCCAGGGTTTCGGTGTGGATCGGCCGTCCCAGGCGCACATCGAAATCGTGGGCCGCACCGGAACGTGGATCGGTGGTGCCGAGGACGCCCGCACGGAAGTAGTCCGACCACTCGTACAGTTCGCGGACGTCGGCGTGCGGGAGTCGGTAGTCCTCGCCGATATTCGCCAGGACCTCACAGGCCAGCGCGAAGATCGCGGTCACGAACACGTCCTCCACAGCGAAGCTCATCGTCGCGGCGAGTTGGAAATCGTCGTATCCACACCGGCGCATCTGCTCGACCAGCCAGAGGTACCGGTCGTACTCGCGGTCGGTGGGCCGCTCGGCCGGATCCACCAGCGTGATGTCGGCGCGTTCGTAGGGCGTCAGATCGCCGGGGACCACGTTGTCGTAGGCGCGGTCCCAGCGCGGGGAGTTGTCCATCCCCGATTCCCAGCCGTGGTAGAGCGTGATGCGGCCGTTCTGCTTCGGGTCGCGGGCGTGCGCCAGCCAGCGATGCCAGCGCATCAGGTCGGCCCAGCGGCGATTGAGGAACTCCTCGGCGACACCGCGCGTGCTGCGACCGTGCCTGCGGGAATGGTCCAGGATTCGCTGCACCGCGATGGCGTGCACGGGCGGCTGGGTGATCCCGGAAGTGTCCGGCCCGTCCGGGGCGTTGGCGGCCAGGCGGCGGCATTCCCAGCGCGCCGGGCCCGGGAAGTAGCCGTCCGCACCGTTGGCGAACACGATGTGCGGGATCATCCCGTTCTTCCACTGCGCCGACAGCAGGGTGTCGAGTTCGACCACCGCGCGTTCCACACTCAGCGGCGCCAGGCCCACCGCGACGAACGCGGCATCCCAGCTCCACATGTGTGGGTACAGCTTGGGGGCGGCGCTGGTCATCGTGCCCAGGTCGTTTCCCCGCAGCAGGTACGCGGCTCGGGCCGCCAGTTGTGTCGGAGTGAATCCGGGCCCGTTCATCCCCCTATTCTGCGATGTCACCTTCAGGTACGCGCGCTGCGTGGGCTCCCCACCCTCGGGCCGGTGCGGTGCCGGCTGCTGTTCGGCAGTTCTCACACTCTTCGCCTCGGTTCGAATCGGTTTGCCGAGATTGATACACCCGGCCGGACCGTGATCGCCACCGGTGCGGTGACTGTTCGCTCACAGCGGGCCATCCCGTGCATCGGCGGCGGCTGCCGGAGGGTTACCGTCCAGCGCGGATTCCGACCGAAGGGGCAGCCGGGCGGCCACACGCGTCGGGCCGGTTGGGCGAGATCGCCCGGGCGTGACAGATTTCGCGAGGTCTGCGTCCCGGTGCGATGGGAGCACCGATACCGTGGTCGCATGGCCGAATTCACGGCGCGGCCGACCGCGCTCATCACCGGGGCGAGCCGCGGGCTCGGCGCCGCCATCGCACGGGAGCTGGCGCCTTCGCACAAGTTGCTGCTCGGCGCCCGCTCGGCGGAGTCGTTGACCGGCATTCTCGCCGAACTGCCCGATGCCACGGCATGGCCGGTGGAACTCACCGACTACGACGAGGTCGCCCGCGCCGCCGCCGCCATCGATCGGCTCGACGTGCTCGTGCACAACGCCGGTGTCGCCGAATTGAGCACCGTCGCAGAGTCTTCGGTGCAGCAGTGGCGAGACACCCTGGAGGCCAACCTGATCGCGGTCGCCGAGCTGACGAGACTGCTGCTTCCGGCGTTGCGGGCGGCCGAAGGCCATGTGGTGCTGATCAATTCGGGCGCGGGACTGCGCGCGAACGCGAACTGGGGCGTCTACGCGGCGAGCAAATTCGGCCTGCGCGCCTTCGGCGACGCGCTGCGGCTCGAGGAGCCCCAGCTACGGGTGACCTCGCTGCATCCGGGGCGTATCGCCACGGATATGCAGCGTGCCATAGTCGCGAGCGAGCAGCGCGAGTTCGATCCGGAGGAATTCCTCACCCCCGAGACCGTGGCACTCACGGTGCGCAATGCGGTCGAGACGCCCCGCGACGCCCATCCCACCGAGTTAGTCCTGCGGCCGGTCGCCCGCTGACCTCCGCGCACCCCGGTCGTGCTGCTGAGCGTGTCCGGCAACCGGATCACCATGGGGCGGTGCCGACTTCATCGATCAGCGCCGTTAGGGCCCGCATCAGTGTGCCCAATCCTTCGTGTGGCGGCCCGCCGTGTTCGCGCATGTACCGGTCGCGGCGTATCTCCACCATCAGTGCGGAGACGGCGGGGTCGGTAGCGTAATGCCGCAGTGGTACGTAGGTTCCGGCGAACGGTGAGTTCAGGCCGATTTCGAAGGCGGAGAACGTTTTCCGCGCGATCGTCGACAGCCGAGGTGGGGTGTGGATCGCGTCGGTGCCGAGGCACACCTCGGGGCGCGGGCCCGTATGGAGTTCGTACGGTAATCGCACGGTCGGATACGAATGCACGTCGATGACCAAGGCCCGTCCGACCGCGGCCAGACGTGCATCCACGGCATCCGCCACCGCTTCCGCATACGGCTCGAAATAGCTTGTCAGGAGCGATCTTTCATTATCTTCGTCGGCGACGCGCAACCGCTCCCCCGACGATGTCCGGGTGTACACCGCACCCATGCCGACCGCGCGCATTTCCTCGCGCTCATCCGGAAAGCGTTCCGGATCGACCACCAGGCGCGACAGCTGGTTGGTGAACATCCACGGCCGGACGGCCGCCTGCTCGGCTGCCCGCTCTGCGATCAGGGCCGTGTGCGCATCGGTCATGCGGTCCAGCTCGGCGGTCAGCCCGGCGTCGTCCAGCAGGATGCGCTGTCGCACCTCGGCGGGAATCGTCCGGGACCCGTGCGGAACATGCAGCAGTACGGGAGATTCCGGTGCGCCCGCCGTCAGGGTGTAGTGCATCTGTGCATTGTCGGCCGCGGACCCTCGTCACGCTCACAGCCGCACCCCTCGCACGGTCACGCACTCGTGGCACAGCCTGAAGGGAGTGCGTCAGTACGCAGGGGGTGCGACGAGCCTGTGGATGGATGTGGTCAGGCGACCACGTTCACCAGGCGGCCGGGGACGACGATCACCTTGCGGGGCTGCTTGCCGTTCAGGAACTCCAGCAGTTTCTCGTCGGCCAGGGCGGCGGATTCGATGGACTGCTGGTCGGCGTCGGCCGGGACGCTGATCCGGCTGCGGACCTTGCCGTTGACCTGGATCGGGTACTCGACCGAATCCTCTACCAGCAGAGCGGGATCCGCGACCGGGAACGGGCCGTGCGCCAGCGCGGTGGTGTGGCCCAGGCGTTCCCACAACTCCTCGGCGATGTGCGGGGACATCGGGGCCAGCATCAGCACCAGCGGCTCCACCACCGAGCGCGGGGCGCCCTGTGGGTACTCCTTGGTCAGGTGGTTGGTCAGCTCGATCAGCTTGGCGCCCGCGGTATTGTCGCGCAGCGCGGCGTAGTCGGCGCGGACGCCGTCGATCGTCTTGTGCAGCAGGCGCAGCGTGGCATCCGACGCCTCGCCGTCGGTCGCGCGCAGGCCGCCGGTCTCCTCGTCCACGACCAGGCGCCACACCCGCTGCAGGAAGCGGTGCGCGCCGACGACATCCTTGGTCGCCCACGGCCGCGAGGTGTCCAGCGGGCCCATCGACATCTCGTAGAAGCGGAAGGTGTCCGCCCCGAACAGGTCGTACATCTCGTCGGGGGAGACGGCGTTCTTCAGCGACTTGCCGATCTTTCCGTACTCCTGGAATACCTCGATCTCACCGCCGGAGGCGTTGGGCCAGAAGAACTTTCCGTCGCGCTCGACGATCTCGGCGGCCGGGACGTAGGCGCCGCGCGCATCGGTGTAGGCGTAGGCCTGGATGTAGCCCTGGTTGAACAACCGGCGATAGGGTTCCGAACTCGACACGTCGCCCAGGTCGAACAGCACCTTCTGCCAGAAGCGCGAGTACAGCAGGTGCAGCACCGCGTGTTCGACGCCGCCGACGTACAGATCCACGCCGCCCGGATCGTCGGCACCGTGCTCCTCGGAACGGGGGCCCAGCCAGTAGCGCTCGTTCTCCGGGGCGCAGAAGGTCTCGGCGTTGGTCGGGTCGGCGTAGCGCAGCTGATACCACGAGCTGCCCGCCCAGTTCGGCATCACGTTGGTGTCGCGGCGGTAGGTCTTCGGGCCGTCGCCCAGGTCCAGTTCGACGTTCACCCAGTCGGTCGCCTTGGCCAGTGGCGGCGACGGCTCGGAGTCGGCGTCGTCGGGATCGAAGGTGACCGGCGCGAAGTCCTGCACATCCGGAAGTTCCACCGGCAGCATGGATTCCGGCAGTCCGTGCGGGCGACCGTCCTCGTCGTAGACCACGGGGAACGGCTCTCCCCAGTACCGCTGCCGCGCGAACAGCCAGTCGCGCAGCTTGTACTGGACCTGGCCGGTGCCGTGGCCGTCGGCCTCCAGGTGCTCGATCACCTTCGCCTTGGCCGCCTCCACGTCGAGCCCGTTCAGGTAGCCGGAGTTCACCAAGGTGCCGTCGCCGGTGTAGGCCCCGTCCGAAACGCCTGTCCCGGCATGCTTTCGGCCGGGCTCCCCGCCCGCGATGACTTCCACGATCGGCAAGCCGAACGCGGTCGCGAATTCCCAGTCCCGCTGGTCGTGGCCCGGCACCGCCATGATGGCGCCGGTGCCGTAGCCGCTCAGGACGTAGTCGGCGACGAAAACCGGCACCTTGGTCCCGTCGACCGGGTTGGTCGCGTACGCGCCCAGGAAGACGCCGGTCTTCTCCTTGTTCTCCTGCCGCTCCAGCTCCGACTTCGCGGCGATCGTCTTACGGTAGGCCGCAACGGCTTCCACAGGCTTCTCCGCGCCGAAGGTCCAGCGCGGATCCACGCCCTCCGGCCACTGCGCGGCGACCAGCCGGTCGACCAGCTCATGTTCCGGAGCCAGCACGACATACGTCGCGCCGAACAGGGTGTCGGGCCGCGTGGTGAAAACCTCCACGGTATGGCCGTCGGCAGGGAAGGTGACCCGCGCGCCCCGCGAGCGCCCGATCCAGTTGCGCTGCATGGCCTTCACATTGTCCGGCCAGTCCAGCAGCTCCAGGTCGTCGACCAGCCGATCGGAATAGGCGGTGATGCGCATCATCCACTGCCGCAACCGCTTCCGGAAGACCGGGAAGTTGCCGCGCTCGCTGCGCCCCTCGGCGGTGACCTCCTCGTTGGACAGCACCGTGCCCAGTCCCGGGCACCAGTTGACCACCGAATCCGACAGGTACACCAGGCGATACGAGTCCAGCGCCTCGGCGCGCTCGTCCGCGTTCAGTTCCGACCAGGCCCGGCCCTGGGGAGTTTCCCGTGCGCCCGAATCGAATTCGGCCTCCAGCTCGGCGATCGGCCGGGCCCGGTTCGATTCCGTGTCGTACCAGGCGTTGTAGATGCGCAGGAAGATCCACTGCGTCCACTTGTAGAACTCGGGATCGGTGGTCGCGAACGACCGGCGGCGGTCGTGGCCCAGACCCAGCCGGTCCAGTTGACGCCGCATGTTCTTGATATTGGCCTCGGTGGTCACGCGGGGGTGCGCGCCGGTCTGCACCGCGTACTGCTCGGCGGGCAGGCCGAAGGCGTCGTATCCCAAGGCGTGCAGCACATTTCGGCCGTTCATGCGGTGATAGCGCGCGAACACGTCGGTGGCGATGTAACCCAGCGGGTGCCCGACGTGCAGGCCCGCGCCCGACGGGTACGGGAACATGTCCTGGATGAACAGCTTGTCGGCGGGGGTGTCGCCCGCCAGCGGGCCCACCGGGTTGGGCGCGAAGAAGGTGCCGCGCTCTTCCCACTGCTGCTGCCATTTGCGTTCGATCCGACCGGCCTGCTCGGGGCCGTAGCGGTGTGCGGGCACGTCGCTGTCGCCGGTCGTCGCCGCGCCGACTGGGTCGGTTACACGAGTGTCCTGCACTGTCCTGCCTTCTGCTCGCCGAAGCCCCCGGGAATAAAGTCGCTCACCAGGGTAAAGGGTGCGCACGTCGGGGCCCAAAAAGGGCAGCCGCGCAGGTCGGTACTCGTCGCCGCACGGCATAGCGGTCTTTCGCGACCCTGTAGGCCCCGCGGCCCGGTCGACGCCGTATACCTGCACGCGAGTACCGTGGTCGGGGTGTTCGTGGTGGCTGTGATCCTGTTCGTGCTGGCGGCGGTGGCCGTCGTCACCGGGGTGCTCGGGCTGACCGGTTCCCTCCCCCGCAATCCGTTCGTCGGTGTGCACACCGAGGAGGCGCTGCGGACCGACGAGACCTTCCGCGTCGCCAACCGGGTGGCGGCGCCCACCTCCTTCGGCGCCGGCGTGCTGCTGGTCGCCGGCGGCGTGATCGCGCTGTTCGCGGGCGCGGTCGTGGGGCTCGTCGGCGCGCTGCTTGCCGCCGTGATCGCGGTGTTCGTGCTGGGCGCGGGCGTCAACGCCGCCGCGGGCGCGATCGACGGCATGGCCCCCGAGGTCGGCGGTTGCGGGCAGGCCTGCGGCGCCTGCTCGCTGCGTGACGCCTGCCAGCCCGCCAATTGATGGGTCCGCTGACGGTCGGCTTCGACCTGGACATGACCCTGATCGACTCCCGGCCCGGCATCGCCGCCTGCTATCGCGCGCTGTCGGAGCGCACCGGCGCCTACATCGACTGCGAGCTGGTCGTCACGCGGCTCGGCCCGCCGCTCGAGGAGGAGCTCGCGCGCTGGTTCCCGGCCGCCGAGGTCCCGGCCATGACCGCCCTCTACCGCGAGATGTATCCCGGCCACGCCGTCACCGGCACGACGGCGATGCCGGGCGCGCGCGAGGCGGTCGAGGCCGTCCAGGAGGTCGGTGGCCGGGCCGTCGTCGTCACCGCCAAGTTCGAGCCGAACGCCAAACTCCATCTCGAACATCTCGGCATTCCCGCCGACGCGGTGATCGGCGATCTCTGGGCTGAGCAGAAGGGGCTGGCCCTGCGCGAGCACGGGGCGAGTGTCTATGTGGGCGACCACGTCGGCGACGTCCTCGGCGCCCGCACGGCCGAGGCCTACGCGGTCGCGGTGGCCACCGGGCCGTGTGACGAGGAGGAACTACGCGCTGCGGGCGCCGATGTGGTGCTGTCCGACCTCACCGAGTTCCCCGCGTGGCTGTCGGGGTACCGGGGCCACTGAGCGGCCGGGAGGTCGTGGCGCATGCAGGTGGAGGAACGCTCCGCGACAGCGGACTACCCGCCGAGTTCAGATACAGCACCGTAAGCATCAGCGGCTTCGACCCGCTGTTGCGCGCGAGATCCCCACCGCGGGCCTGGGTTCCCCTCGAACTCCTTCCGGAAGATCGCCACCCCTCCGATCATGCCGCACCGAATCCCCTGCCCGATCGCCAGCAATCTCCCTCCTGGTTCCCGACTCGTGGACGACAGCACCCGATTCACCCCTCGGGGCCTTCCCTCTCGATTCGGTCACGTATGGCCCCAACAGTCCGCTCCTTCGGAACACGCACGGGCCAGACCACGGCCGCCACGAGAACCACGACCGGCAAAGCGACCACAACAACCAGCCCGAACTGCCAGCTCACGATGCCCTCCCTTCTTCTCGTACCTCCGGGGCGGTCTGATCCCCCTGATTCGGAGCAGTCTCCGGGTCTGGGGTGAACGACTCCATGTAAACCCCTGGACCGTCGTCGGTCTCATCGCCGTAGGCATAGACTTCGAGGACGCCTCCGGGAAATTCGAAAAGCCTTGTGCGCCATTTCATATCGACCCCTAGTTGACCATTGTCAGGTGACCGATGTGAGCGTGTTTCGCTGGTACACAACGCGTTTCAGTGCATCCAGTCCGCCAAGCCCGCGCCGGTCGCGATCGTTTGTGGAAGGCGGGCCGGGACCGGGATCGCTGCAAGTGGGTCCGTAGAGCCCGAGGTTGGCCAACTGCCGCCGGAACTGGCCCGCCACCTCGAACGCTAGGTGTGGCTGCAGTGAGTCGAAAGGAAGTTGCGAAATGTTTCGAGAACCTGATCAAGTGACTCGGTAAAGTCTAACTCTAGCTGTGTAAATACCTGTCCACTCGTCCTTGACTCTCGGCCACCTGTGCGGCGATTATAGAGATCTGTGACGCAACATCTCGCAACGAACTGTGTAGGGGGCAGACCATGCGTCTAACGTTCATTGCCAAGGATCCGGGCTCGAATCCTTCGGGCTCGCCGACGCTCTATCGCACCGACCGAGAGTCCTGGGTCGTACAAGGCTGGGTCTTCACCGACCCCGAGGCGTTGGCTCAGATGGGCATCCCGGAAGGGGAATCGTGCGTCGAGATCCCCGACAGGCTGGTTCCGTTCTTCGGGCAGGGAGAAAGTGACCTCGATCAGTGATTGCGAATTCGACCGTCTGCTAACAGAATTCGACACGGCGGCGATCCATCTCGAGACGCGAGATGCTTACGGCACCGCTGTCGAGCTTCCGTACATGCGGAAGTGGGCCGATGGTGAGCCGGACGATCTCGAATGGCTGCAGGGCTGGTGCACCACAGTGCGCGGCCACGTGACCGCCGGGCGGTCGGTGCGGCGGGCGCGCATCGTTTCCGAACCGCTGAGCGACTATCAGCGGTGGTCGTGCAGCATCGCTCATCCGATGGTTGACGCCGGCGAGGACATTCGCTGGGTTCCTCGGCGGTTGGTGTCGTCGATCGGAATCCCGGGCAACGACTTCTATTTGCTCGATGATCGGCTGGTGATCTTCCTGCACTACTCTGGTGACGGACTCGCGGTCGATAAGACCACCTCGACCGACGCTCACGACATCCGGTTGTGCCGCGTGGCATTCGACGCAGTGTGGCAGCTGGCAATACCGCACCGTGAATACCAGCCCGTCTAGCGCCGCGCAGGAAGCTCGGCGCGCGCTGGGCCGCCGTCTCCGCGAACTGCGACACGCAGCGGGCCTCACCGTGCGTGAGCTCGGTGCGGTCAATGAATGGCACTTCGCACGAGTGTCGAAGATCGAGAACGGCGTGCAGGCGCCCACCCATCGCGACATCCAGCAGTGGTGTCGCGCCTGCAATGCCGAAGATCAGATAGCCGATCTCGTTGCCATTCTGCGTACCGTCGATGAGGCCTACGTGGAGTTCCGGAGGCAGAGTCGTGCGGGCATGAAACGAGTCCTCGGTGCCCACACACTCAAGAAGTACGAGCAGACCCGAGTATTTCGGATCTACGAGCACAACGTGATCCCCGGACTGTTTCAGACGGCCGAATACTCCGCGGCCATGCTGTCGTTCTGGATACGGTTCCTCGGCACACCCAACGACATCGACGACGCGGTCGCGGTCCGGATGCGGCGGCAGCGCATTCTGCAGCGCGGCGGCAAGCGCTTCGTGGTCCTACTGGAGGAACAGGCGTTGCGTACTTGGTTCGGCACGGCTGAGATACAGGCTGGTCAGTTGGGTCGGCTACTGGAGCTAATGGCGCTGCCCAACATCTCGATCGGCATCATCCCATTGATGACCGAACGTAAGGCCGTGGCCTCGGCGGGTTTCTGGATATTCGACCACGATCTCGTAGCACTGGAGACTCCATCGGCGACGATCCAGGTCACGCAGCCTGCAGAATGTCACTTGTACGCGCGCATGTTCGAGGAGCTGAAACAGTCAGCCGTTTACGGCCGGGACGCGCGGCTGTTGATCCTCGACGCGCTCGACGGACTCAGCCGATGACGACCTCCAGGCGCACAGCGACCACGAGAACCATGAGAGGCAGAGCGGCCGACTCGAAAAGCCTTGTACGCCAACACATGTTCCATGTCTGCATTTACTACGATGGTAGAGCATCTAGATGCATGCAGTTGTTTTGGAGGAGGAGGTTCTACGGTGCAGTTCCGAAGTAGTGATCCGGCGTTGTGGTCGAGCTTGTTTCGGGAGTGCAGGCGTGATGCCTTTTATCTGGAGACGCGGGATTCGTATTCGGTTCCGCATGAGGCGGAGCGGTTGCGCTGCTATCTCAACGGCGAGCCGCCGCCTTCTACGAAGACGCCGTGGCACGACCTCTCGCTGGGGAAGTGCCGCCGGATGATTTGCAACGGCGTCCGGAATCGCCTCTGGCCGTTGGCGGTACCGTATCGGGACTATTACTGAGTGATTCATGATTAACGCCCCGAGGCGCCTGGGTGCCTCGGGGCGTTGGGGTTTGGTGGTCAGGCGTTGGCCTTGCGGCGCATGAGGAGGCTGGACCAGACGTAGCCGATTACCAGGATGCCGAGGCACCAGGCCAGGGCGCCGAGGGCGTTGCCGCCGATGCGGTCGCCCATGAGGAGGCCGCGGAGGGTTTCGGTCATAGGGGTGAAGGGCTGGTACTCCGCGAATTTGCGGACGGCGGTGGGCATGGTGTCGGTGGGGACCAGGCCGCTGCCGAGGAAGGGCAGGAACAGGATCACCATCGGGGTATTGCTGGCGGCCTCGGGGCTGGAGGCGGACATGCCGAATCCGGCGCCGAGCCAGAGGAATGCGAACAGGATCAGGGCGATCAGGCCGAAGGCGGCCGCCCACTCGAGTGCGTTCGCGTCCGGCCGGAATCCGACGAGTGCGGCGACGCCGACCATGAGGGCCACGCCGAGCAGACCCTGAATCGTATTGCCGATGACATGGCCGGTCAGGATCGACGAGGGATTCATGGGCATGGCCCGGAACCGGTTGATGATGCCCTTGGTCATATCCGTCGCCACCGACACCGCGATCCCGGCAACCAGATAGGCCGGAATCATCAGCATCATGCCCGGCGTCAGGTAGTCGATATAACTACCACCGGTGGCCTGTCCCAGCGCCCCGCCGAAGACATACTTGAACAGCAAAAGCAGCACGACCGGCATGACCACCACGGAGAAGGTCAGACCCGGATATCGCTTGGCGTGCACCAGATTTCGGCGCAGCATGGTCTTGGAATCGGCAAGGGTGTAGGTTGCGGTGCTCATCGCGCGATCTCCTCCGCGGGAACGGTTTCGCCCTCGGGAACGGTGTGGCCGGTAAGGGTGAGGAAGACGTCGTCGAGGTCGGGCGTGTGCACCGACAGGCCCTCCGGTTCGAGGCGGGCGTCGTCGAGACGATCCAGCATCGAGCGCAGCGACTTGACCGAACCGTCGCTGGGCACCGCGAGGGTGCGGTCCTCGTACTCCGGGACCCCGCCGAACAGATCCCCGGCGGTGGCCAGGGCATCGCGGTCGGCGAAGGTGAGCCGGATGTGCCCGCCCGGCACCAGCCGCTTCAGCTGGTCCGCGGTGCCCTGGGCGACGATGCTGCCCTTGTTCAGCACCGCGATCCGATTCGCCAGCTCATCGGCTTCCTCCAGGTACTGGGTGGTGAGGAAGATGGTGACGCCGTCGGCGACGAGTTCGCGGACGATGTCCCAGACATCTCGGCGGCTGCGCGGATCGAGCCCGACGGTGGGTTCGTCGAGGAAAATGATGCGCGGATCGCCGACCAGGGTCATGGCCAGGTCGAGGCGGCGCTTCATGCCTCCGGAGAAGGTGCTGGTGACCTTGTCGGCGGCGTCCACGAGATCGAACCGCTCCAGCAGTTCCCCGGCCAGCCGACGGCTGTCGCCGCGCGGCAGATGGTGCAGATCGCCCATCAGCAGCAGGTTCTCGCGTGCGGTGAGCAGTTCGTCGATCGCCGAGAACTGACCCGTGACGCCGATGATCGAGCGCACCGAGTCGGGGTCGGCATTGCGATCGAAGCCGCCGACGCGAATGACGCCGTCGTCGGCCCGCAGCAGCGTGGTCAGGATCTGCACGGTGGTGGTCTTGCCCGCGCCGTTCGGTCCGAGCAGCGAGAAGATCGTGCCTTCCTCGACGGTGATATCGATACCGTCGAGCACGACCTGGTCGCCGAAGGATTTCCGCAGGCCGCCGACCGATATGGCAGGCAGGGGATACCCGGTGGTCATGGTATTCCTCTCATCAATGAATAGGCATTTATGCATGCGTGTACTGAGTCGTGACCGCTGGGTCGCGCGGTCGAGACGGGTGGGTTGTGCGGTGTTCGGTTGTGCGGGAACAGTTCCCGCCGGTGTCAGATGTCGAGGTCCTCGATCTGTGGATGCTCCACGATGTCGCTGACCCGCTGATAGAGCTTGGCCGGAATCCTCCCCTTCAGATCGGTCACCGAGTCATAGATGTCCATGGTGAAATCGCCCCAGTCCGGATCGCTGACGCCGAGCAGCTTGCGCCAGTTGGTCAGATCCTTGATCCACTTGGTGCCCTCGCCGCCGTAGACCGGGTAGTCGGCCCAGGCGGAGGTCTGGATGTGCAGGACGAACTTGCCCTTGCGGCTGCGGTACACGCGGATGTGCTGCTGGTGCTCGTCGTTGACATCGCGGACCTCACCGAGCAGGGCGCCGGAGAAGCGGACCTGCCGGACGCCGTTGTGGCCGACGCCGAGGACGATCTCCTCGAACCCCTCCAGGCGGCCCTCCTCCAGTTCGATGTACCGGCGCAGCGCCGTCACGATCGCGCCGGACAGATTGCCGCCGACCAGCTCCTGTGCGCGCTGGAACAGGGGCAGATCGTCGTCGGATACGTAAACGGTCTTGTTGGGCATGACTCCACTATACGTAGACGTATACATACACACAAGGGTCGGTCGCAGATCGTGCACGGACGGGCTGAACCGCGCCGCGGTGTGCCTCGTATCCCGGGGTGGGAGCGGACGGCCGTGTGCGCTCGAGGCCCCGGCAAGAAAGGAGCGCCGATGCCGACACGAGCGGTGGACTATCTGGTGCGGGCCGTCGCGACCCTGGGGGTCCGGCACATCTTCGGTGTGGACGGGGCCAACATCGAGGACCTCTACGACGCTATCTTCGACAGCCCGCACGATGTCACCGGGGTGGTCGCCAAGCACGAGTTCTCCGCCGCCACCATGGCCGACGGCTACGCCCGCAGCACCGGGCGGCTGGGCGTGGTCTGCGCGACGTCCGGCGGCGGGGCCATGAATCTGGTTGCGGGACTGACGGAGTCGTTCGCCTCCCGGGTGCCGGTGCTGGCGCTGGTGGGGCAGGCGCCGACGATGCTCGAAGGCCGGGGCGCCTTTCAGGATTCCAGCGGCCTGGCTGGAACATTCGATGCCGCACGGCTTTTCGAGCAGATCTCGCGCTACTGCGCGCGGGTGGACGCGATCGAGGCGCTGCCGTGGCATCTGTCCCGGGCGGTGGCGGCCGCGCGGCGCGGGGGTCCGGCGGTGCTGCTGCTGCCCAAGGATGTGCAGCAGGCCGACGTCGGCGATCTGCCGCCGTTCCGCCCGCCCCGACCGACGCACACGCGTGACCAGGCCGGTCTGGATCGAGTGCGGGCGGCGCTGCGGGCCGCCCGCACGACCGGCAAGGTCGCGATCATCGCCGGGGACCAGGTGGCCCGCAACGACGCGCGCGACGAATTGCGGCGGCTGGCGGTGGTTCTCGACGCCGCGGTCGGGGTGGCCCCGGACGCCAAGGACGTCTACGCCCCGGATGAACCCGGATTCTGCGGGGTGGCCGGAAGTATGGGCCATCCCGAACTCATCGATGCCGTGCGGCACGCCGCCCTGTGCCTGCTGATCGGGACCAGGATGCCGGTGACCGCACGGGCCGGACTGGACGAGGCGCTGTCGTATCCGGCCGTCGCGAGCGTGGGCGCCGAGCCGCCGCACGTGGAGTCGGTGCACGCTACCGCGAGCGATCTGCGGTGCGTGCTCGCAGAACTCTTGGGACGCTTGGCGTTCGACGAACTGACGTCGGTTGAGCCCGCTTCGCCATCCTCCGAACCTGTCGCGCCGCTGTCCGAATTGGTGTCACCGTCGGATCCCGCGTCACCGTTGTCGGATCCCGCGTCACCCTTGTCGGATCCCGCGTCACCGTCGTCCGCTCCTGCCACACAGTCTTCCCGGCGAACGCCGGGATCGAGAGCCGAGGTTGCGCACAAAGGCCCAGTTTCGATTCCGGCGTCCGCCGGAAAGACGGGTGGGGCGCGTGGTGCCCTGGGGCCGAACTCGCTCACCGCCCTGCCGGTCCCCGAGGCCACGGGCCCCGGCCTGCGCTACCGCGATATCGTCGAAACCCTCAATACCGCGCTGGAACCCGGGACGGATGTCTTCGCCGACGCGGGCAATACCGGCGCATCGGTCGTGCATCATCTGCGGCTCCCGCGCGGCGGCCGGTTCGTCGTCGCCCTGGGCATGGGCGGGATGGGGTATGCGTTCGGCGCAGGTATCGGCTCGGCCTTCGCCCGGGGGCACCGGCACGACGGCGGTATCCGGCGCACCGTGGTGGTGGCGGGCGACGGCGCGTTCTTCATGCACGGCATGGAGATTCACACCGCGATCGAGCACCGGCTCCCCGTGACCTTCATCGTGTTCAACAACAACGCGCATGCCATGTGCATCACCCGCGAACAGCTGTACTACGGAGATCGGTACAGCTTCAACAGGTTTCGCCCTGCGCGCTTGGGCGACGGCATGGCGGCGATGTTCCCGGAGCTGCCGTCGTACACCCCCGCCGACACCGGCGAACTAGCCGCCGTGCTGGCCCGATGCTTCGAAACCGTTGGGCCGTCGTTCATTTCGATCGACTGCGACCCGGACGAGATCCCGCCGTTCACCCCGTTTCTGTCGGTACCGAGGAGGAATCAGTGACCACCAGTGCCCTGCCCGCGCTCAGCGATATCCCGGAGGGTGAGATACCCGCGGTCCTGCGCATCGAGAACTCCGATCGCGAGGCCACCACGCCCATCATCATGGACATGTTGCGGTCGGTGTATCCGCATGACCAGATCTTCGGCGAATTCTGCCCGGTTCAGTCGTATATCGCCGCACCGCCGCGCGAGGTGTACGAGTATCTGGCTGACACCCGGAGCCTGGAGGAATGGACCTACAGCCTGCGCGGATTCGTCGAAACCGACGAGCCGGGACTGTGGCTGGCCTACGACCGGCTGGGCCCGGAGACCAAGATCTTCACCCGCACGGTCGCCAATCCGGACGCCATGACCGTCGACTACCACTGCGCCTGGGATCAGGGAAAACATCTGTGGATGATCTACCTGCTGCGGGTGGTCGACGCCCAGGTGGTGTTCGACAAGCCGGGGTCGGTGGTGCTGTGGATGAACTGCCACCACCCCTTCTACGACGAGAACCCCTATCCGGAGACCGCGCCCCCGAAGCGTCCGGTCTGGGTCGGTGACTTCTGGGAGATGTTCTCGGCCGGACACCAATTGGAGATGGACAATCTGCGGACGATCTGCGAGTACCGAGCCGCCCACGACCTGCCCGTCAAACCCGACTGGATGAAGTGAGGCGCGCCAATGGATTTCACCGAACCCTCGCTGCCGCCGGTCAGCCTCGTCGACGTGGCGAGCTATCTGCCCGGAGAGCCGGTCGGCACCGAATACTTCACGCAATTCTCCCGGTCCGAGCGTATGGCGAAGAATGTGATGTTCCGGGCGCCCAAGACCCGCCATCACGTCGGTCGTGACGAGACGGCGGTCGACATGGCCGAACAGGCCGTCGCGCCGCTGCGGGAACGACATGGGGCGGAGACGATTTCGAATATCGATGTGTTGATCACCCACACCCAGCTGCCGACCAACCCAGTGTTGGGGGCGGGCCCCGAGGTGGCGCGGCGGCTCGGGATGCGCCCCGGCTGGGTGTTCGATGTGCACAACAGCGGATGCGCGGCGTTCGTCCACATGATGTCGCTGGCCCGGATGATCCTGCAGACCACCGCCGCCCGCAGCGCGCTGATCGCGACGGTCCAGAACACGGCGGGCCCGGTGTTCACCCAGTCCGAGATCCGCGGGCTGGCCCAGGCGCCGGTCCCGGGCGACGGGTGCGGGGTCGGGCTGCTGTTGAAGAACGATCAGGCGCCGATCCTGGACATCGAGTGCCGCACCTACCCCGAATTCGCGGGCGATATGGATTTCAGTACCGGGTCCGATCGCAAGTACTGGGAGCCGGGGGAGGGGCAGGGCTGCGTGAGTTTCACCGAGTCGAAGCTGACCAAGGTGTTCGCGCGGGGGAATCGGCTGGTGCCCGAGGTCGCGTTGGCGGTATGCGAACGCATCGGCGTGAAGGGCCGTGATATCGACACCTTCGTCACCAACCAGCCGAACCGGCTGTTCCTGCGCAACTGGCACGACGCCCTGGAACTACCCGCCGAACGCCATCCCGACACCTTCGACCGCTGCGGAAATCTGTTCGCCGCGGGCATTCCTGTCACCCTCGACGCGGAGAACCGGGCGGGCCGCCTGCGCGACGGATCGGTCGTGCTGCTGTCGGCATTCGCACACGCCGGTGACTTCGCCGCCGCGGCCGCGGTGCGCTGGGGAGCCGGTCGATGAGCGGCAGCCGATCGATCTCGGTGCGACGCGCGGACCGGTCGACGCGGCCGGTGCGGCACGCGACCGCCGGTCGCACAGCGGATTCGGTCCGCTTCGACCTGACGCTGAGCGAAAACCCGTTCCCGCCGCTGCCCTCGGTGCTGGCCGCCGTGAATCACACACTGGAACAGGCGAACCGGTATCCGGAGTTCCTGCCGGACCGGCTGCCGCGGCTGATCGCCGAGCAGGTGGGGATCGGCGCGGATCAGGTCGTGGTCGGTTCGGGCGCGACCGGGGTGGCCCTGCAGATCATGCAGGCGCTGACGACGCCGGGCGACCGGATGGTGTTCGCGACACCGACCTTCGACGGCTACCCGATTCTCGCGGGCATGACCGGGTTGAAAGACACTGCGGTGCCCCTGGATTCGGCGGGTCGTCAGGATCTGTGGTCGCTGGCCCGCGCGGTCGACGGCCGGACCGGCCTGGTGGTGGTGTGCCGCCCACACAACCCGACCGGCACGGTGGTCCCGGCCAGCGAACTCAAAGCGTTCCTGTTCGGCGTTCCGCGTGACATCCCGGTGATCCTGGACGAGGCTTACGTCGAATTCCTCGGTGCCGCAGACGCTCTCGACCCGGTGCAGCTCATTTCCCGGTATCCCAATCTGCTGGTGCTGCGCACCTTCTCCAAGGCCTACGGCTTGGCCGGGCTGCGCATCGGCTACGCGTTCGGGCACGAGGATCTGGTGCGCCGGGTGCGCCGCCTGCAGTTGCCGTTCGGAATGCCCGCGTCGGCGGCCACCGCGGTGGCGGCTTCGTATGCGGCGCGGGCGGAGCTGGGCGAGCGCGTGCTGCGCATCACCACCGAGCGGGAACTGTTGCGAACAACTCTGCGCCGCAGTGGAATCCGAGTTCCGCGCAGCCGAGCGAACTTTCTCTATCTGCCGGGGGCGGATATCGCGGCACGGCTGTCACGCGCGGGCATAGCCGCCAAGACCTATCCCGACGGCAGCGCTCGGATCGCCGTCGGCGACCCGGCCGCGGATATCGCCGTCCGGTGGGCGCTCGGCGACGGGGCGCGGCGGGAGGGACACCGTCGATTCCGCCGCGAGGACAGCGGGCTGTATTCGACCACCGCACCGGCCGTGCCGGGGAGCTGAATATAGCGCTGCTAGATATGCACCCCCCGCTCGTTCCCGCACCCTCTACAACGCATGTAGCGGGTGCGGGGGCATGTGAGGGGTGCGTGAGGACTGGTTACTGCAGGGAGCTGGTGAGCATTACCTGATTCGTGGTGGCCGAACGTATTTCGACCATCCGGACCTGTTCGGGCGGCACCGCGGTGGTGCCGTCGGGGGTCACCGTCTCGCCCGGTCGGGCCGTCCACTGGGCGACCATCGACTGCGTGCCGTCGGCATGCACCACCCACAGCGAGCCCTGCCAGCTGTAGTCGGTGGTGGACGGCGCGTAGCTGCACGACATTTCGACCCGGGTGCCGTCGTTCACCGCGACCAGCCGGAAGCTCGCCGTGATCGGCGAGGGCACCACCGGATTCATGCTGCGTTCGGCCACCACCTGATCGGTGGGCGGCGCAGTGCGTTCGGTGAGCGAGGCGGTCACCGGAATGGCGATCGCCACGGCCGCCGCGGCCGCCGCCACCGCACCGGTGACCGCGAGTAATCGCCCGCGCCGCCGCTCCCTGCGAGCCCGCCTCGCCAGTTCGGCCAGCGAAAAGGGAGGCTTCTCGGCACCCGGAACTCGACCCTCGGCCCCGAGCGCCTCGGGCAGCGCTCCAACCGGGGCCCGGGACCCGTTCCCGCCCACCGATTCCGGTGCCGGATCGATCAGCGACAGCGCCACCTCGGCATCCACTCGGCCGAGCAACCCGGGCATCCCGGAGAGGTCCGCCACCGCTTCCCGGCAGCGCGGGCACCGCGCCAGATGCGCCTCGTATTCCAGGCGTTCGGGGCGGTCCAGGGCGCCGAGCACATACGGGGCGTCCCACGTCGCGTAGTCGTCGTCGCCCTCGGGCGCCGCCGCAGGCGCGGTCTCCGTCACTTCGTCACCCCCATTTCCCGCAGTGCCGTGCGCAGCGCGCGCATGCCGTAGTGCATCCGGGACTTCACGGTGCCCGCGGGAATGGCCAGCTCCGCCGCGATCTGGTGCGTCGACAGACCACGGTAGTAGGAGCGCACGATCACCTCCCGGTGATCGACGCTCAACCGGGCCAGCGCGTCGGCGATCAGCCAGCCGTCGAGGGTCCGGTCCGCCTGGTCGGGGGTGGGCTGCTCGGGTGGGTTGTCGGTGCGGAACTCGCGCCGGTGACGGGCGCTGCGGTACTCGTCGACCACCATGTTGCGCGCCACCGTGAACAGCCAGGCCCGCGCCGACGCCGTCGACTGATCGAGTACCTGCGGGCGCTGCCAGGCCCGCAGCAGCGTTTCCTGCACTATGTCCTCGGCTCGTCCCGAGTCGCCGACGAGGCTGTAGGTGTAGCGCCACAGCGCCGGTGCGTGCTGGTCGTAGAGCGCCCGCAGCAGATCCGCCTGGGCCGGGTCGCCGGTCGGGAGCTCGGGGACACCCCGAGACGGCTGGGTATCGGCGTCATCGCTGGGGAGGCGGGGTGAGCGTGCCATGCGCTCACCGAACAGATCGGCGGATCAGAGATCCGGATGTAGTGCCCACACTAAGCGGATACGTACTCAATTGCGTTCTAGTTCGATCGGATGCGTGGCCAGCAGCGACAGCGGCAGCGGCTGGCGGCGTAGCACCTGCGCCCACAGATCGGTGCGGCCCGCGATCGGATCCGACGGCAGGGCCGACAGCACGATCCAGTCGCCGCGCTCCAGCTCCCCCTCCAACTGCCCGAACGTCCAGCCCGCGTAACCGGCGAAGACGCGGATCCCCTCCACCATCGGCCCGACCACCTCCGGATCGGAATCCAGATCCAGCAGCGCCACTCGGCCGTCCACCCGGCGCAGGCCCGCGGCCCGGTCGATGGGGGTGCCCACCTTCACCGTCGCCAGGCACAGCGCCGCATCCCGCTTCACCGGGCCGCCGATGTACAGCGCGCGCGGCTGCGCGGCCAGTTCCGCCCACCGCGGCAGCACGTCCTGTACCGCCGTCTCGCTGGGACGGTTGATCACCACGCCGAGACTTCCGGCATCGTTGTGCTCCACGATGTACACGACGGTGCGCCGGAACGACGGCTCGGTCAGGTCGGTGGCCGAGACCAGCAGCGTGCCGGGCCGGACCGCCTGTTCCTCGTTCCGGGATTCCCGTCTGGAGCGATCACCGTGTTCGTCTGCGCGTGACACCACGTCATCATCGCACCGCCGCTGGGGTTATGGCTCGTTGTTTCGCGCCGCCCTCGCGCCGCCCGTCGTGTAAGACAAATCACAGTGTTCGGTTGGGGCGGGCGAATGCGGGTCGTTAGGGTGGCCGCATGCAGCACCCCGAGGTGGTCCTCGACAACTGTGACGCCGTCTACGACTTCTATCGGGACCATCGGCAGAATCGCCTGAAGGCGCGGGGGGCCTACGCCGTGCTCGCGCGGCGCTACCGGCCGCGGATCGGTTATGCCGAGGGGGCCCGGGAAGGACTGCGGGAATTGATTTCCCAGGGGCGGCCGCTGCTGATCTCGATCAATCACCTGTCCCAGCAAGATCCGTACACCGTGGCGGCGGCGGCCTGGCGCAGCGGGCTGCGGCCGGTGATCGGGCGGGCCCGGGTGCTGGCCAAGGACGAGCTGTTCATCGATTCGGAGCAGCGCCGCAAGGTCGACATGATGGGCGGCATCCCGGTGTTCCGGGGCAAGGACCACGGGCTGCGCGCGGTGAACGCGGCGGGGCAGCGCATGATCGACATCTGCGCCGAGCGGATGGCGCGCGGTGATTCCATGGCGGTCTTTCCCGAGGGCACCTGCAACGACGTCGACCCGGCCCGCGTGCAGGCGGTCGGCAGCGGGATCGGGCACATCGCCTTCCGCGCGATGAAACTCGGCGCGCGGCCCGCCCTGGTCAGCATGGGCCTCAGCTACGGGCCGCGAGCCGATCCGACCGTGGAACCGACCGTCGAGGAGGCGAAGTCGGCCAGCTTCTACTTCGGGCCGCCGGTGCCCGAACTGCCCGCGCGGCCCGCCGAGATCGCCAGGGTCGTGCGCGACCAGCTCCAACTGGCCCTCGACGGCGCCGTGGCCGCCTACTGACCCCTCACTGCGGCAGGCCGAACCGCTCGCGCGCCCAGTGCGGCACCAGCGCCAGGTACTCCGGCCGCGACTCGACGAAATGACGCACCATCGGGCACAGCGGCAGGATGCCGAAGCCCTCGTCGCGGCTGGTGTCCAGCGCGGCCTGCACCAGCGTGCGAGCGTAGCCCTGACCGCTGTAGCGGGGGTAGATCTCGGTGTGGACGAAGGCGCGTTCGGCGGCGGTGTCCTGGTACTCCGCGATGCCGGCGAGACCGCCGTCCACATAGATCTCGAAACGATCGAGCTCCTTGTTGTTGCGAACCTCTGTCGACATGGCTCGACGCTACTGGCTCACGCGCGCAATATGTTCGATTGCGAGGGAGGACACGACGCGAGGCTCGAGTTGTGACGGCGTCCCCGGCCGCAGAGAATGCTTGTGGTCGAATGCGAGCGGAGAGAATGACGCGGATGATGACACGACGTACGGTGCGCTCGGTCGCCTGGGCATTCGCCGCATGCCTGGCGATGCAGTCGGCCGCTGTCGCGCAGGCCACCGCCGAGCCCGCGTTCGGCGCGTGTCCGGACGGCGCCGTGACACCCGACCGCGGCGCCGAATGCGCGGTGATCTCGGTACCGCGCGACTACGCGGCGCCCGACGGTCCGCGAATCGACGTGACGGTCAGCCGAATCCGGGCGACCGGCGACCGCCGCGGCGCGCTGTTCGCCAATCCGGGCGGCCCCGGCGCCGACGCCCTCGACTACTGGGCCCGGCGCTCGCCGGATCTGCCCGCCGAGCTGAACACCCACTACGACCGGATCGCGGTGCAGCCCCGGGGGCTGCGCTGGTCGACCCCGCTGGACTGCGGAAACGCCGAGCGCAAGGAACGCAGCGCCACCAAATCCGCCTGCGACAGCGCGCAACCCGGCTACGTCGAGACCGTCACCACCGAGAACACCGCCCGCGACATGGACGCCGTGCGGGCCGCGCTCGGGCTGGAGCGCATCGACTTCTTCGGCACCTCCTACGGCACCTATCTGGGCGGCGTCTACGCCACGCTGTTCCCGCAGCGGATCGACCACCTGGTGCTGGATTCCAGCGTCCATCCGGGCTGGGTGTGGAACGAGCAGTTCGCGCAACAGCAACTGGCCGGTAAGCAACGGCTCGACGACCTGTTCACGTGGATCGCCGACCACGACGCCGACTACCGCCTCGGCGCGACACCGCTTCGGGTCTACGAGAACTGGGTGCGGTTGGTGGTCGCGCAGGGCGGCGGCTGGTACGCCAACCTGACCCCGCCGCCCGCGTCGACCGCCGATCTGCCGGGCGAACTGCCCGAGCCGATCGCGCAGCTGGCGCGCGACGGATTCAACGGCGGACGAGACCAGATCGGGCAGCTGCAGAACCTGGTCCGGACGCTGGCCTCCGGCGGCACCTCGGCGCAGGTGCCGCTGCTGGCAGCCACCGCGGTCGCCACCTACACCCGGTCGTTCTGGCCTACCTTCGCCCGGGCCATGGCCGACGCCAACGCCGATCCCGCCGACACCGGGCAGCTGCGGGCCATCGAGGGCCTGACAGCCACCGACCCGACCGGCCGCAACGTATTCGCCGCCATCACCTGCAACGAGAACGCGATCCCCGGCCGGACGGAACTGCTCGGTGCCGCGGCGGCCACCGTCGCCTCCGGCGGCAGCGCTCTGAACGCGCGCGCCGACATGATCCGGTCCGGGGTCGCCTGCTCCGACTGGAATCCGGTGGGTGCGCCGGTCGCCATCGCCGATCAGGGGCTGCGCACTCGGCCGTTGGTGCTGCAGAGTCGGCATGATGCGGTCACCAAGTACGAGGGCGGGCCTGCTATGGCGTCGGCCCTGCGCGGCTCGCTGATCACCGTCGAGGGTGGGGATCACGGGACGTTCGGGCGGGGGAATGTGGCTTTGGATGAGGCGGTGTTGGGGTATTTGCGGACGGGGCGGGTGGGGGTCGACCATGTGGATCAGGCGCCGTTGTAACTGGTTGGGGTGGGGGTGTTGGCTGCCCGTTTCTCGGCGGCGCGTCGTACGACCGCCGCGGCTCTCCTGTTGGGGCCTGTTGTGCCGGAGGGATTTTCATAAACGTCCCGAATCGCTGCCCACATGACTGCGGTCCATCCATGGCGCGGGCCGTTCATACGAGACCTGCCCGATTCGGCGACATCCGGTGTGTGATAAGCGATTTCGTGCCAGGTCCATCCGGCCGCGTACAACGACTGCAACAGGAGAATCGCGCCGATGGCATAACCGCCGCCACCACTACCTGGTTCGCGGGCCGATCTCGCGCTCCCTGCCGCGTTCCTCCCGACCGCCGCGTGTCCGAGCCGCCTCTATTTCGTCGCGGGTCGGTGGTTCGACCCCTGGCGTCGGCTTGGTGACCCCGAGTATGTCGGCCGCTTCGCGTGCCATGTCGCTGCGCTGGCTCCTCGCCGCGGCTTCGCGTGACTCCCGTCCCGCTTGTGCGAGTCGGTCAGCTGCGTCGCGTTGCTGTTTCCATGCTGCCGCGTCGGCTGCCTCGCGAGCTTTCGCCTTTCCGGCTGACTCCGCTTCTCGCTGGCGTGCCTTCTCGGATGCGTCTGCTTCGGTTCGGACTCCCTTCTCCGCTGCCTGCGGTTCCCCGTGGCGTGCCAGCAGTTCTCCGAGGGTCGGGACTCCAGCGCAGCCTCACGCGCCGCTCTGGTACGTGCCTCGCGGATCTTCGCTTCCCGCTCCGCCCGCGTGCGCTGTTCCCGAGCTTCGCGTTCGGCCCGTTCGCGTCCCTCTTTCGCCCGTGCTTCCTTCTGCCGCTCGATCTCGCGGAGTCCCTCGAGCCGCTTCCTAGCACGTTCGGCGCGATCGAGTTTGTAGGCGTCGATGAGTTCGAGTTGCTGTCCGGCGAGACTCTTTTTGAGCTGGATGGCGCGTAGTGCGTCAGCGCGAGAAACGATCTCGTGGTGAAACTTTCCCGGGAAGTCGCGAGACATGTCTTGCATGTCGCCGAGCACTTTCTCGGGAACCTTCTCACCCTCGACCGTCTCCCAGGTGCTGTGCGTCACCTGGCCAGAGTCGAGTGCTGACCGCTCCACCCCGATCTGGCCGCGCGCTTCCCGCTCGTTGACTTGGCCCGATTTCCGTTCTACCGCTCGGACGCCGCGGCCCTCAGTGCGGGCCGAATCGAGTCGACGGCGCTGCTGGTCTTCTCCGACCCTGATTTCGAACTGACGCACCCAGCCTTTTTCAGGTGTTTCTCCCCGGATCTGCGCTCGCCCGAGTTCGAAGTACAGCCCCCGCTCATAGTTGGATAGGTTGCGCCGAACATTGTCGTATTCGTCGGGCACAGCGCCCCCTCGCTGGGTTTTGATCAGATGGCTTTACCAGCCGTCCGAATGGAGTAGTCGACCATCCCGGGGCCGTCGTCATCGAAAAGCCACCGTGCCATGGATTTCAGCGATGTCCCGTCTCCTGTTTCCGCGTAATGCACGGACGGGGTGAAATCGGAGTACAAGGGCCAGTCCGAAGCGGGCCTACTCGTCCAGGTCATTCCGGGATTCCGTCGTATGCAGCATTCGCCCAGGAAGCGAATGAACTGGTCGGCGCGATCCCGGTTCTCTGGAGCGTGCAATCCGTCCTGGTCGCCGAAAAGGTCTTTCGCGGCTTCGAGGAGGCTGATCAAGAGTGGACGTTTCCACCAGGTATCGGTTGAATAGTCGGCGATACCTGGCACGGTCTCGGCGAGGAACGTGCGAACCTGGGATTCCATACGTTCGGGCGCGGCCCACTCCAGGAATGCTTGGGTCTTGTCATCGAATTCGATATCGAAACCGATCTGATCGTCACTCACTCGTGGCTCCCTCTGCGCTGGGTTTGATTGGCCCTCACTGTATCGGCGGGTTAGGGCACGCCACGGCTAGCGGATTCGCCCCGAGTCCGGTTTGATCTTCCCGGCGTCGACGAGCGTCTGCCACGCGGCGTTCTTTTGTGGGCAGTCCTCCAGACGGCAGTCCCTGTGCTGTTGGGTAATCCGGTGTGCCTGGCCAGTCGTCAGCGGCCCGTCCGGCGCATCGTGTGTCCAGCCGATCACCGTCTTCTCCTTCTCGAGGCGGTCCTGGATCTCCTGCACGCTGGTACCGTCCCCTCCTCGATTGCGCCACCAGCCGAAACTCATTGCGACACCTAGCCTTCGGAGCCCGGGGACAACCGGGCCGCGAGCAGCTGGGAATCGGTCGTGCTGTCGGCCAGCCCGTCGAGCACATCCAGCAACGTCTGCAAGTCCGATCCGACCGGCTGTGACGGTTCGGTGATCGCTGGCGGAGGCTCCATGCCCCGGGCGGCGGCGCGCTCCTTCAACGTGTCGACCGGGGGATGGATCTTCCCGGCGCGAACCAGGCAGCTGTACGCGCTCGCCTTGCGAGAGCACGTATCAGCGCGACAACTGATGTGCTGGCGCATGATTCGGTGCGCCTCCGGCACAGTGAGTGGGCCTTCGGGATGCCTGTGGTCCAGTCCGGCGGTGGCGGGAAGCGTGGCCGCCCAGGTGTTCGGCGGGCTGACCGTCTCCAAGTCGAACATCTCGCACACCCGGCCGGGGTTGTCGTTCACCGTGGCGAGGTCGTAGACCACCACGGCCTTGGCGGTGAGCCCGGCCGCCATGCCGAGCCCGTACTCGATCGGGTCCGGAGAGTCGACCGGCGGGCGCACTGTGTACAGGACGATGTAGCCCAGCTGCACGGCATGACGTTGTGCCGCTAGCGCATGTTCCAGGGCTTTGGGTCCCGATATGTCGCTGCGCACCATGCATACCGCTGTTGGCTTGCCATCCTGTTCCACGGGATCCATGACTTCCTCTCGGCTCGGTCAGTGACCGGTACCCCGCCGCCTGGGAGCCGGGCCGGGGGATTGGCTACGACTCGGCGGCGGGGGCTAATCCGAGCGTCGTTTACCGCCCGGTCCGATACCAGGCACAGAACAGCGCCGAAGTAATACGCTTGCGATACGGTGCGTTGCTCGACGTGAACGGGGTGGCGATGATCGTCAGCAAATGGACGGGCGTGGAGGTCGAGGCCCTTCGGCTGGCGGCCTTGCGGTTGACACAGCAGCAGTTTGCAGAACGGCTCGGGTTCCAGCCGCCAACAGTTCGGAAGTGGAAGAAGGCCACCGTCGAGCGTCCGGTGCGCGGTGAGTCGGCGGAGGCGTTGGACACTGCGTTGGCGCGGCTTGACGACGAGCAGCGTGCACGCTTTCGGGCGGCCCTCGATAACGGGAACGTGGTCCGAGGGACGGACGATGGTCTGGCTGTCGGTGGCGACGTCAGCGGGCAGGGAGTCGAGGACGACGTGAAGCGGCGCGAGTTTGGGATCCTTTTGGGGGCGACATTACTCGCGCCGGATAGCGATTCCGAAGTCAGGTTGAGTCACATCGGGATCGGTGATGCTCAGCGATTGACCGAGCGTGTCGCGAGCTTCGCCGACCGCGAGAAGCGTGTTGGCGGCCCTGCGCTTGTGCAGGATGCGATCACCGAACTGGAGATAGCGCAGCACTTGCTGGAGACCTGTTCGTGCAACAATCAGGCCGGTCGAGCATTCATGAGCGCGGCCGGACAACTTGCCGCAACCGCCGGGTGGCTTGCCTATGACTCTGACATGCACTCGCTTGCCCGGCGGTGCTACGCCGATGCGTTCGCGTTGGCGAGTCAGGCTGGCGACGACGATCTCACCGTGCACGTTTGCCTCAACGCCGCGCATCAGTCGATAGCGTTGAGCAGGTTGGGCCAGAGCAACCCTCATCGAGCCCTCGGCTATCTCAATCGCGCCCGAGATCTTTCCCGCGGTCGTCCGCCGGGCCGAGTCCATGCCTTGATCGCCACGCGTGAAGCGCAGGCGTACGGCGTCCTCGGCGACCGGTCGGCGTTCGGCAAGGCGATCGCCACGGCATGGCGCGAACTGGACTCCGCTCTCGACCACGAGCCCCTCGACGAGTGCCCGCGACGGCTGCGATTCGTGACTCCCACCGAAATCCGCTGTCATGAGGCACGTGGTGTAGGTGACCTCGGCGACCTGGCGAAATCAGCCGACTTGGCTGCAGGATTCGCCCTAGAGCACGCAAGTGCCAGTAATGCAGCCAATTACCGTGCGGTTTGGGCGGCAACGCTCGCCAAGGTCGGCGACATCACAGGCGCTGTCACGCAAGGGAACTCGGTCCTGACCGACCTAGAGAGATCCGTGTCTTCCACGCGCACACTGAGGCTGCTCGACCCTGTTCGCGCTGCCGTCGAAGCAGCGCCAGACGGCGAGTTCAGACGGCGATTCGATGATCTGACGCGAAAGGTAGTGATCAACGTATGAGTACCGAGCAGTCGGCACGTTCCATCGAGGGCATCACCTTTCAGCGGTATACCGCTGCCGATGCACGCGAACTTCGGGACGACGTCGAATACATCTTTCGGGGCGCCTATGTCGAAGCGATCGAGTCGGGCAGCGCCTTCGCATCACCCGAGGCGTTCATGCACCGTTTCGACGCTTACACCGATGCCAGTCGTGGGCCCGGGTTCGAATTGGTGATGGCTCGAATCGTTGGCGGGCCATGCGGTCAGGCGTGGGGGTGGCCGTTGGGACCGGCCAGCCGGTGGTGGGATGGACTTCAATTGGATGATGGCGATATAGGCGCATTCACCGCCGAAGATGGCAGCCGCACTTTTGCTTTGAGTGAGATCATGGTGCGCACGGAGTTCACCGGACGCGGTATCGCTCGTGCTCTGCACGACGAGCTGCTCGGAGGCCGACCGGAGCGGCGGGCAACGTTGCTCGTTAATCCGAACAACCGTCGCGCCTACGACACCTACCTGCGGTGGGGCTGGCTACGTGTTGGCACGCTGCGCCCCAGTTGGCCCGACGCACCGCAGTTCGACGTACTGATCCGGGACCTCGGCGTCGACCATTAGAACACGGTCGAGGACCTGCGCGGCCGGACCGCGTACCCGGGCACCAGCTGGTTGAACACGGTCAGCGGTTCACGCCCATCGGCGTACGGGATCGAGAATGTGGCAATGCCCATCCACTCGCCGGAGTACGCAGGGATGTCGTGGGTTACGAGGCGGGGCCGCCAGCCGGTCATGGCTAGGCCGTCGCCGCCCGTACGGCTTGCTTCTTCGTCGCGTTGCAGGGTGGATTGGCTTGGGGCACGGCGGGCACCGAATGGATTTGGGTGGGGTTTGTGTGGACGGGGTGGGGCCGCGTCGCAGAATGGCGGGATGGCGAATGAGAGACCGTGGCGGGTGGTGCTGGCACCGGACAAGTTCAAGGGGTCGTTGACCGCGCCGCAGGTGGTCGAGGCGCTGGCGGGTGGGATTGGGCGGGTGGCGCCGGGCTCCGAGGTGCGGCGGGTGCCGGTGGCCGACGGTGGGGACGGGACCGTTGATGCGTTTCTGGCTGCGGGGTGGGAGCGCGTGGAGATCGCGACCGAGGGGCCGACCGGGGCACCGGTGGCCGCCGTCTATGCGGCGCAGGGGGATACCGCCGTGGTCGAACTCGCCGCAGTGGTGGGGCTCGCGAAACTTCCCGGCGGGCAACCGGATCCGATGCGCGCGAGTACGTACGGGCTGGGGCAGGTGATCGGGCACGCGCTCGATCGGGGTGTGCGTTCGATCGTGCTCGGCGTCGGCGGCAGCGCGTCCAGTGACGGTGGGGCGGGCATGCTGCAGGCGCTCGGGCTGCGGGTCCTCGATGCGGGCGGTGCCGAAGTACCCAGGGGCGGAGCGGCTCTCGCACGGGCGGCGCGGGTGGAGCGGTCGGCGCTGCACCCGGCGCTGGCCGACACGGCATTCACCCTGGCGAGCGATGTCGACAACCCCCTGCTCGGGTCCGAGGGCGCGGTGGCGGTTTTCGCGCCGCAGAAGGGTGCCGACCCCGAGCAGTGCGCGACTCTCGAAGCGGCACTGACTCATTGGGCGAAGCTGATCGATCCCGCATGTGCCGACCGCCCCGGTGCGGGCGCGGCGGGCGGTACCGGATTCGGCGCGATGGCGGTCCTCGGCGCCGTCGAACGTTCCGGGATCGACGTCGTGCTGGATCTGATCGACTTCCACTCGCGGTTGCGGGGCGCGGATCTCGTCGTCACCGGCGAGGGATCGCTCGACGAGCAGACCCTGCGCGGCAAGGCACCGGCGGGAGTGTGCCAGGCCGCCCGCGCCGCGGGCCTGCCCGTCATCGCAGTCGCGGGCCGTTGTCTACTCGGCGAGGACGAATTGCGCGCCGCGGGCTTCGCCGCCGCCTACACGCTCGCCGAACTCGAGCCGGATGTAGGCCGTTCGATCGCCCATGCGGCCCCGCTGCTGGAACAGCTCGGCGCTCGTCTCGCCCTCCGCCACCTGCGCCGCTGACCGGCGCGCGGGGGTCACACCGGGCTGAGTGCGCAGGAGAGCACGTGGTCGCGGTGCTTTTCGCCCCATTCCTCCAGCGGGCGGAGGGCGGCGGCCAGTTCCTCGCCGCGCTCGGTGAGTGAATACTCCACGCGCGGCGGCACCTCGGGATAGATCTCGCGGTGCACGACCCCGGCGGTCTCCAGGTGCCGCAGGTTCTCCGCGAGCACCTTCTCGCTCACGCCGTCCAGCAGCCGCCGGATCTGCCCGAACCGCTGCGGGCCCTCGCCGAGCACCCACATCAGGTGCAGCTTCCACTTGCCGCCGACCACATCGATGGCCACGGACATGCCGCAGACATCGTGAACTGCGTCACTGCTCATCGTCACCGTGGCCTCCTGACCTCATTTCGAACCTCGAGGTAAGCAACCGGCCCTCGACGTGCGGTCTTCCCGAGAATACCGGCAGCCGCCACCATCGGTATCCGGCGCCGATCCCGAATATGCGACTACCGAAGGATGCACGATGTCTCAGCGTTCCGTTTCCGTTATCGGCCTGGGCCCGATGGGGCAGGCGATGGTGAAGGAGTTCCTGGCCGCGGGTGTCGAGGTGACGGTGTGGAACCGGACTCCCGAAAAGGCCGATGCGATGGTCGAATTGGGTGCGAAGCGAGCCGCGTCGGTGGCCGAGGCGTTGGATGCCAACGAGGTGACGGTGCTGAGCCTGACCCACTATGGCGTGATGTACGACGTGCTGGGTCCGGCGGCGGATCACTTGCGCGGCAAGGTGATCGTGAATCTGTCCTCCGACTCGCCGGAAATGGCGCGCGAGGGTGCGGCCTGGGTACGCGAGCACGGCGCGCAGTCCCTGTCCGGTGGCGTCATGTCGGCGGGCGACAACATCACCCATCCGGCGTCCTACATTTTCTACAGCGGGCCGCGGGAGGTCTTCGACGCGCACGCCGAACTGCTGCGCCCGCTCAGCCCGCAGGAGTACCTCGGCACCGACGACGGCGTCTCGCAGGTCTTCTACCAGGCCCTGCTGACGATCTTCCATCCCTGGATGCTGGCCTACGACCAGGCCCTGGCGGTGATCCAGAAGTCCGGCCACGACATCGATCAGTTCCTGCCCTTCGCGCAGCGCTCCAGCGAGGCGTTCCCGTTCTTCATGGCGGAGTACGCCGCGGCGGCCAAGGCGGGCGGCTGGGGTGATGTGGCGGCGTTCAAGATGATGGATGCGGGCGCGCAGCACATCATCGACGCCAGCGAGGAGGTCGGTGTGGACGCGACCCTGTCGCACCAGGCTCAGGCGATCTGGCGCAAGGCGCTCGCGGCCAGCGAGCAGACCGGTCGTCCGGTCTCCGTCTTCGAGCTGATGCGGGGCGGCAAGGCATGACCCGTTCGGTATCCCTGATCGGCCTGGGGCCGATGGGTCAGGCGATGGTGAAGCAGTTCCTGGCGGCCGATATAGAGGTGACGGTGTGGAACCGCAGCCCCGAAAAGGCCGACGCTATGGTCGAATTGGGTGCGAAGCGAGCCGCGTCGGTGGCCGAGGCGTTGGATGCCAACGAGGTGACGGTGCTGAGCCTGACCCACTATGGCGTGATGTACGACGTGCTGGGTCCGGCGGCGGATCACTTGCGCGGCAAGGTGATCGTGAACCTGTCCTCCGACTCGCCGGAGAAGGCCCGCCGCGGCGCCGCCTGGGTCGGTGAGCGTGGTGCCCGATTCCTTTCCGGCGGTGTGATTTCCGACGGCGACACGATGACCACCCCGACCTCCTACATCTTCTACAGCGGACCGCGGGAGGTCTTCGACGCGCACGCCGAACTGCTGCGGCCGCTGTGCCCGCCGGAGTACATGGGCGCGGATCCCGGTCTGTCCCAGGTGTTCTACCAGGGCCTGCTGATCCTGATGCACCCGCTGATCCTCGCCTACGAGCAGGCGATGGCGACGATCGAACGCTCCGGCCAGCCCATCGACCGCTTCCTCCCGTACGCGCAGCGCTTCCTCGACAGCATGGGCACCTCCTTCGCCGTCTTCGCCGAGCTCGCGAAAAGCGGTGGGTGGGGCGATATCGCGACCATGCGGATGATGGACGCGAGCGCGCAGCACGCCGTCGAGGCGAGCGAGGACGTCGGGGTCGACGCCGCGCTGGTGCGGACCGCGCAGGACTATTGGCGACGGGCCCTCGCGGCCACCGAGGCCACCGGAGAACCGGTTCCGACCCTCCGCTTGATTCGCGGCGACGCGGCATGACGCCACCGCGAGCGGATCGTGGTACCGCTCAGGCGGATTCGGAATTCGAGCCCAGACGCGGGAAGGGGGCGGTGGAGAAGACCACCTCCACCGCCACCCCGAAGTACTCCGAGATCCGCAGCGCCAGATGCAGGCTCGGGCTGTACTCGCCGCGCTCGAGGTAACCGATCGTCTGGTAGTGCACGCCCAGCGCCTCGGCCAGCTGCCGCCGCGAGATGCCGCGCTCGGCGCGCAGCATCGCGATGCGGTTGTAGATGACCTCAGTAGGCACGCTGCATGGCCTTCTCGCGGCGGGCCGCCACGCTCGATCCGGATTCGCGGCGAGCCATGCGCCGCAACACGACCGGGGCCAGCGCCAGGCCGAGCACGGTCCAGATGCCCAGTACGCCGAAGGTCTCCCAGTGTCGCCAGGACTGGCCCAGCTCGACGACCGCCGCCTCGTCGGGGAGGATCGCCGAACGCATCCCCAGGCCCAGCCAGTAGATGGGGAACACTTGCGCCAGACCCTGCACCCAGCCAGGCATGGACGTGATCGGATAGAAGATTCCCGAGACCGCGATCAGGCCCATGACCGGCATCATCGCGAATCCCACGTTGCGCGGGTTCTCGAAGATCGAGCCGAAGACCGCGCCCATCGGCAGTGTCGCCAGCATGCCCAGCATGAAGACCCAGACCAGGGTCGCCCAGGCGCCGACCCTGCCGAGATCCAGTCCGCCGACGATGATGCCGCCGACGATGAGCATGACCACCACCTGAACCAGCAGCGTGCCCGCGGTGGTGATGATCTTGCCGATCAGATACCCGACCATGCCGTTCGGAGTGGCCTTGGCGCGCAACAGGGTTCCGTCCTCGCGGTCCACACTCAGGAACTGCGAGATGCCCATGAGCCCGCTGGACGCCACCAGCATGCCCAGCACGCCCGGCAGGGCCAGGGCGCCCAGTCCGATGCCGGTCTGGCCGAACTGCCCGTCGCGCATGAAGAACAGCGCCACCAGGATGAGCACGGGCCAGAAATACTGCATGAACAGATCCTGGCCGTTGGTGAGCATCTGCCGGATCTCGATCAGCCCCTGCGACACCCCGGCGCGCGCGGCCACCAGCATCGGAGTCATCGGGTCACCTCCTCGAGGGTATGGATCTCGGCGTCGTCGCCCTGGCCGGTCTCGAAGCGCTGCACCAGCGTCATGTAGGTGTCCTCCAGCGAGGCCCGGCGCACCTCGAGTTCGCCGATATCCTCGCCGTACTGCTTGAACAGTTCGTAGACGAACTTGGTCGACTCGGTGGTGGTGTGCACGAAGCGCTGCCCGTCCCGGGTCCAGGTGATCTCGGCCTCGCCCGCGATGCGCCGCGACAGCTCGTCGGCCGAGCCGTCGGCGATGATGCGCCCGCCCGCCAGTACGAGGATCCGGTCGGCGAGCTTCTCCGCCTCGTCCAGGTCGTGCGTGGTGAGCATGATCGTGGTCTGCTCGTCGTCGGCGAGCCGGTGCATCAGATCGTGGAACTCGCGGCGCGCCTGCGGATCGAAACCGGCGGTGGGCTCGTCGAGGAACAGCAGCTCCGGCCGCCCCACGATGCCGATGGCCACGTCGAGACGGCGACGCTGGCCGCCGGACAGGCTGCTGACCTTGGCGCCGGACTGCTCCGTCAGCCCCACCGCCGCGATCAGCTCGTCGGCGTCCCACGGGCGCCGGATCGCCGCTGTCGAATACGGCCCGTAATACGAGCCAAGATTGGACAGCAGTTCCCGCACCCGCCAGCGACCGTGGTCGCGCCAGGACTGCAGCACCACCCCCATGCGCGCCCGCCAGGCCTCGTCGCCGTGGGCCGGGTCGGTGCCGAGCACCGTCACCTGCCCCGCCGAGCGCATCCGGAAGCCCTCCAGGATCTCGATCGTGGTGGTCTTGCCCGCGCCGTTGGGGCCCAGCAGCACCAGGACTTCGCCGCTGCGGGCCTGAAAAGTGACGTCCTGCAACACATCCCGAGTGCCGTACCGCATCCGCAGACCTTGGACGTCGAGTACGACTTCGTCGCCTACCGTCATCCTGCCCTCCGTAGTAATTCCAGGATGGGCCGTAGCATACCTACTACATTTTGGGATGAACAAGGGAAATTACGGCGCGACCATCTGCCGGGAACGCAAAGCAGGGCGCGCCGGGACAGGTGGGTGTGTCGGGGCGCTCCCAGACGGTCGAACTACGTTCGGGTGCAGAGGAATTCGATGGCGGCCGCGTAGCCGTGCACGCCCATGCCCGCGATCACGGCGGTGGCGATGGGGGAGATGTAGGAGTGATGCCGGAATTCCTCGCGGGCGTGCACGTTCGAGATGTGCACCTCCACGATCGGGACCTCCGGGATGACCAGCGCATCCCGCAGGGCCACGGAGGTGTGGGTGAGGCCGCCCGGGTTGATCACCAAGCCGGATGCGGCGCCGCGCGCGGCGTGGATCCGATCGATGAGCGCCCCTTCGGAATTGGACTGGAACGCGGTGATCTCCCGGTCGAACCGGGCGGCCGTGGCGCGGCACAGCTCGACGACGTCGTCGAGGGTCTCCGAGCCGTACACCTCGGGCTGCCGGGTGCCCAGCATGTTCAGGTTCGGGCCGTTGAGCACGAGGATCGGTGCCATGCCGGACACCCTATCGCTGTAACGGCCGGTTACAGCCCGCGCGGCCCCTCGGCGCGCAGGTCGTCGACCTTGCGCATAGCCGTGCGCAGCTCCTCGAGCCATTCCTCGGCGTGCTCGCCCGCCAGCTTCACCGTCCAGGCCAGGGCGTCGGCGCGGGACCGCGCCACCCCGGCGTCCACCAGCGTGTCCAGCACCTTGCGCTCCGGCTGGCGCAGCCTGGTCATGACCGGAACCGCCAAGTGGGTGAACAGGATCCGCTCCCCGTCCACCGAGACGCCCCAGGCGACGCTGCGGCCGAACCGGGCCTGCGCCTCCTGCGCGATCTGCATGCGGGCGGGACGGGTGGACTCGCGGAAGCGGGCGACGAGCCCCTCCTTGGTGGCCCGGGGGACCTCCTCGGTCGGCTGTTCGGTATCGGCCGGGGTCTGCTTCTCCGCCGCCGATTCCCCCTTCGGGATCGGCAACTCGCCGATGACGACGATCTCGTCCCGGTCGATGTCGATCGTCGGCGTCCCGGTGAACCACTCGCTCGGCAATCTTCCGGCGAACCAGTCCGGCACCTCGGCGGCATCCGGCAGATCGGCCTGCTGCCAGCCGCCCGGGCGGCCGAATCCCCGGCCGCGCATTCCGTGTCTCATGGTGCTACCTCGCTTACCCTCCATGAGGTGTAACAATGATTACAAGATTACTCCACTTCGGCGAGATCGAATTCCGCTCTCGGAGAACGGTTCCGGGACGGCCGCACAGTGAACACGGCTAACGATTTCGGGGCCGCTGCATAGGATGTCGGGATTTGGGCATTATTCTGGTGCTGAGCATGGAGAATGCGGACGGCGCCAACCCGGCGCCGGGTCAGTTCTTTTCGGGTACCGTTGGTCTTGTTGCTGGAGTGACAAGAGTGAAGAGTGGGCGATATGGATGTGTGGGGATCCCGCCGCATTCGCGTTCGGGGCGCAGTGGCGGTCGCGGGCGCGATCGTCCTGGCGATCGTGACGGGATCGTGCGGCTTGAACGACAAGCCGAACAGCCCCGAGGCGGTCGTCAAGAAGTTCACCCAGCTGCTGGACGATAAGGACGCGAGCGGCGCCGCCCAGCTGACCTCATACCCCAACGGCGCCGAGGCTACGCTGGCGAAGGTGTTCGACGGGCTCAATCCCGGCAAACCCGATTATCAACTGGCCCAGTACATCGGCCTGGACGACAGCTCGGCCATGTTCAACCTGAAGGCCAACTGGAACTTCGGCCCCGGCAAGGATTGGACCTACGATCTGCAGGGCTCGATCCGCAAGCTCGCGATCGGCTGGCGAATCTCCTGGGAGCCCAGCGTGGTGGTGCCGCAGCTGAACAACCAGCGCGGCGTCAAGCTGGTGCGCACCGATGCGCCCCCGCCGAAGGTCAACGACAACGCGGGCAACACGCTGATGACCGAGCAGGTGATCAACGTGGTGAAGCTGGATCCGGCGAAATTACCCGACCCGGTGGCCTCGACCAATGCCCTGGCCGCTGCCATCGCCCCGGTGGCGCCGCTGATCACCGGGCCCTCGCTGATGCAGCAGTTGTCGACCTCGCAGGGCAAGCCGATCGTCGCGGTCCAGCTGCGCGAGGACGATTTCGCGATCCTGGAACCGCGGATGGCGCCGATCCCCGGCGTGGTCCTGGAGAAGCAGCCGCGGCTGATCGTCACCGATCGCCGGATCTGGTCGCCCATGCTCGACGGCTTACGCAAGGTGTGGCAGGAGAATCGGGATCAGCACGCGGGCTGGGGCGTGAAGCTGTTCGAGGCAGACGGCCGCCCGGTGACGCAGCTCGCCGGGCAGCAGGGTCCGCCCGGTCCGGATATCGCCTCCACGCTGGATCAGAAACTGCAGCGGGCCGCCGAGGACGCGGTGGTGAGCGCGGGCACCCCGGCCTCGATCGTGGCGATCCAGCCTTCCACCGGCGCCGTCGTGGCCGCCGCGCAGAACACCTACGCCACCGAGCAGGGGCCGGTCGCTTTCACCGGCGCTTATCCGGCGGGTGGCATCAGCGAATTGTTCAAGCAGGTCGCGGCGATCACCAAGAAGAAGGCGCCGCAGGACGTCTCGGTGCAGGACGCGGCCGAGGGAGCGGCGATGCTGGGCGTCGGCATCGGCTTCAAGGTGCCCGGGCTCGACCAGACCACGGGGCGGCTGCCGATCGGCGGACGCGGGGTCGAGCAGGTGCGCCAGGGCAGCGCCGACCCGATCCTGGCCAGCCCGTTCGGGATGGCCATCGCCGCGGCGGCCATCTCCCGCGGCGGGGTGGCGCCGCCGATGATCGAGATCGGCCGCCCGTCCACCACCGAGGCCGAGCTGACTCCGCTGCCCGACGACGTGCTCCAGCAGCTGCGCCGCATGCTGACCGACGACGCCGCCGGGGGTCCGGAGTTGGCCTCGCTGCGCCGGTACGCGGGCGTCGCCGCCTACGCCGCGACCGCGGGCACGAGCGGCTGGCTGCTCGCCAACATGGGCGACCTCGCCTTCGCGATCCACATCGACAACGCCGACAGCGGCGACGCCACCTCCCGCATGGCCTCCCGCATGCTCCAGTCACTCGCCGCCCCCGACCAGTAATTCCCTCGCCATCCCGGCACCTGAGGTCCCTCGCCGTATCGGTACGCAAGTCGTTCGTCCTCCCGGTACGTAAGGCCCCGCGTCGTCCCGGCGTCAACGTCCGCGTTGTCCCGGCGTCAACGTCCTCGTTGTCCCGGCGTCAACGTCCTCGTCATCCCGGCATGAACGTCCTCGTCATCCCGGCACTTACGTTTCTGGTCGTCGCGGCATGAACGTCCTGGTCGTCGCGGCATGAACGTCCTGGTCGTCCCGGCATTTACGTTTCTGGTTGTTCCGGCATGAACACCCCTCGTCATCCCGGCATGCTTTTGGCCGGGAGGAGGGCGCGCCAGGCCGCGCGCCAGCCGAGCAGGAACAGGGCCAGGACGGTGGCGGCGACCATGATGAAGCTGACCGCCGTGCCCTGGCCGCTGATCACGCGCAGGGCCATGCCGATGATCAGGGTGGCCAGCCATACCACGACGCCGGTAGGCCACAGTGCACGAGCGTCGAACTGCCGCAGCGCGGTGGCGATTTCCCCGCGCGCGCCGATCCACGCTGACAGCAGCCAGCCCGCGACGAGCCCGGTACCGAACGGCCACAAGGTACGTAGTAGGCCGGTGACCACTGCCTCGTGGTGGCTGCGCCGGCCGATCGCGCAGAACACGATCACAAACAGGGCGTCGACCACGAACGGCACCAGTTTCTTCACGCCGACAGGGTAATCGGGGGAACGGGCAGCGCGGCCGCTAGGTGTCCTCGCCCTCGGCCTCACGTTCGGGCCGCGGCCGCTTCTCGTTCAGCAGCCGCTTTTCGGCCAGCATCGCTGAGCGCTGCTCGAACTCCTTCTCGAACTCGGCGTCCTCGGCCTGCGGCTTGCGGAACAGGAACGCGAACACGATCCAGCCGATGATCGCCACCAGGATGAAGCTGACCATGCGGTACATGACTCCCGCGGCGACGGCCTGGGCGGCCGGAAGCCCGGCGGCGGCGGTGAGCGCGTAGAACAGCGTGGCGTCGACGTAGACGATGCCGCCCGGGGCGAACGGAATGGTGGCGACCGCCTTGCCGACGCTGAACGCGATCAGCAGCCCGGCCCATCGCGGTTCGGCGCCGACGGCGTAGCAGGCCGCGCCCAGGCAGGCCACATCGCCGAGGCGGTGCATCAACGCGAACAGCGTGACCATGACGCCGTCGCGGCGGCCCAGGTCCACCGACTCGAGCTGGTGCAGGATCTCGTGCACCCGGTCCATGCCGTCGTCGAGCCGATGCCGCCGAATCCGATTGACCAGGTGCAGGATCCGGCGAGCCAGCGACTCCAGCGAGCCCGGATTGCCGGAGATGTAGTTGCCCGCCCACACCAGCGCGATCACGCCCGCGATCGGCAGCACCAGCTTCCACGGCCCGACCTGGTCACCGGCCAGCAGCGCGCCGCCCACGCCGAGCAGCACCATGCCCGCCGCCGCGACGACACCGGAGATCACCAGCTGCCAGGAGGCCACGATCGGGCTCGCGCCCCAGCGCCGGGTCTGGCGGTAGGTGAACGCGGTCGAGAAGACCTGACCCGCGGGCAGCGTCACCGACATCGCGGTGGCGCCGTACACCACCGCCACCGACTTGCGCTGACTGACGCGCACGCCCCCCGCGTACAGCAGCTGTTTCTGAATGCGGCCGAAGCCGCTCATCGATACCGCCTGCATCAGGACGCAGGCCGCGACCCATCCCCAGTGGATTTCGGTGAGGCTGCGCCACGACTCGTGCAGCCGGGGCCACATATAGATGCCCTCGCCGATCAGCAGCGCCGACAGGGCCAGCCCGAGAACCCATTTCAACCACCAGAACCGCCCGCGGCGACCCGGTTCGGCAGGCGATCCCGGGTCGCCGGCTAGTTCACCATGGGCCCTCACGCCCGTCAGCCTAACTGGCGGCGTATATCAGGAGCAGCCCCCGTTTCGAGGATGCGCGTCGTAGGGATGATCCGGCCGGTCAGTCGACCATTGTGTCCGGCTGCCGCCCGGATTCCGCCGCGGATTCCTCGACGGGCCGCTCGTCGGCGGGTTTCGGCCAGGCCAGCCGGGTCTTGCGGCGACGACCCCGCAGCTGCACCTCGTCGCCTGATTCCCAGTGCCGTTGTTCGTGGTCGTCGGCGAAGTACAGCGCGCTGCCCGAGCCGAGTACCCGGCCCGGATACTCCTTGGCCAGCTCGGTGAGCCGGGAAGCCTCGTTGACGGGATCGCCGATCACGGTGTACTCGAACCGGTTTGCGGCGCCGATATTCCCGGCGACCGCCAGGCCCGCCGACACGCCGATGCCGATATCCAGGCCCGGCACCTCGCGCAGCGCCTCGCGCAGTTGGCGGGCCGCGGTGAGCGCGGCGGTCGGTGCGTCCGGGCGGTCCAGGGGCGCCCCGAAGATCGCCAGCGCGGCGTCGCCGACGAACTTGTTGATCAGGCCGTTGTTGCGGTCGACGACGTCGACGACGATCCGGAAGAACTCGTTGAGCAGGCTCACCACCTCGGTCGGCGGCCGCTCGGCGGCGGTGGCGGTGGAGCCGACCATATCCACGAACAGCACGGCCACGAAGCGCGTCTCGCCGCCCAGTTCGGTGCCGAATTCCAGGGCCCGCCGCGCGACCTCCTCGCCGACGTGCTGGCCGAACAGCTCCTGCAGCTCGCGACGCTGCGCGGCCTCCTCCATCATCCGGTTGAAGCCGACCTGCAGCAGCCCGATCTCGCTGCCGTCGAACACCTCCACCTGCACGTCGCGCGCGCCCTCCTGCACGCGGTCGATGGCCTGCGAGAGCTGGCGCACCGGATCGGAGATGCTGGAGCCGGTCAGCATGGACAGCGCCAGCGCCTGCATGATCACCACACCGCACAGCAGCAGGATCGACACCGCCAGCGACCGCGCCGAGAACTGCACCTGCGAGGTGATCTGGGTGACGCACAGCAGCACGATCGCGATGGTCGGCGCAAAGGTGCCCATGCCCCAGGTCATCGCCATCCGGGTGCCGACGCCCGGGGTGAGGGTGTGGTCGAAGGTCCCGGTGGACAGGGCGTGCGCCGCGACCGGGCGCATGATGCGCTCGCCGAGCATGTAGGTGAACCCGAACACGATGGTGGCGGCCATGCATTCGGTGACGATCACCGCGCCCGCCAGCTCCGGGGTGTCCACGATGATCGTCGCGGCCAACACCGCGCCGCCGACCAGCCACAGCGCCAGATGCACGATCGACTGCCGCAGCGGCGCGTGCAGCGCGGCCATCTGCTCCTGCCTGCTCGGCGGCCCGCCGCGCAGCTGCCAGCGCATCACCGGGCGCAGCATCAGCGCCGCGGCGGCCAGGCTGAGCGCGCCGCCCACCACGAAGACCGTCACCGGGACCACCAGCCCGGTGCGGCGCACGCCGGTCGGCGCGCCCTCGGGCGCGGGCAGGCCGTACTGAATGAACGCGTACACGAGAATCGCACCGAAGGCGTTGGCCGCCAGCGTCGATGCGAGGTACAGCGGCCAGCGCGTTCGCATGGTCTGTTTGACCGCTTCCAAGTTCTGAGATAGTTCCTTCATGGCATCTCAGCAGCTACTACGCGCGGTCGTCGGCGCGCGTGTGTCCGTAGTCCAAGGACCCCAGAAGGTCAGCCACATAGCCCAACACGCTACCGGCGTTCGGTGGACCGAGGACAACGGAGCGGATGTCGTCGGCACCTTCCTAGACCTGGACGTGTCGGCAACGGTCTCCCCGTTCGACCGGCCGGACTTGGGGAAGTGGTTCAAGGTGGACCTCCGGGGCACCTGGGATGTGATGGTCTTCTCGAAGATTGATCGCGCCTTTCGGTCAATCTCCGATGCCGTGGAGGTAGCGAAGTGGTGCAAGGACAACGGCAAGATGCTGGTCTTCGCTGAGGACGGTCTCAAGCTCGATTATCGGCCTGGCACTAATTCTGCCTCGTTTGAGGGGATGATGGCTGAGCTTTTCATCTTCCTTGGTGCGTTCTTCGGGCAGTTGGAGCTGGCCCGGTTCAGCTCTCGGGCCAAGGATGCTCATTCGGTCTTGCGGTATACGGACCGCTGGGCCTCCGGTGTAGCGCCTTTGGGCTTCAAAACGGTAGACCACCCCAGCGGCAAAGGGAAGGCCTTAGAGACGGACACAGAGGGTAAGGCGATCCTGCACAAGATGGCGGGCAAGCTCCTGGAGGGCTGGTCTTTCAGCGCAATAGCTATCTGGCTCAACGAAAGCGGGATATGCACAAGTGCTCAGCGCGAGCGAGTCAGGAAGCACGCAGAACTAAAAGTCGAAGGTAAGAAGGTGAGAGGGAATGCCGAGATGCCTTGGACCGTGTTCACGGTCAAGGGCGCTCTTACTGGCATGAACACACAAGGCTATAAGGTCAAGACGGACGGCACACCTCAGCTCATGCCGGACGGGAGCCTTGTTCGGGTTGGGCCGCCTACGTTTGATGACGATACTTGGTCCCAGATCCAGGCTGCGGCGGCTCTACGCTCGCGTGAACCGAGGTCGAAGACCAAGACCAAGAACAAATATCTCGGGATAGCGTATTGCAGTTGTGGGGCATCAATGGTCCAAACTTTCGATACACGACCGAGTGCTAATGGCGCACCGAGGAGTGTCGCGTACTACCGGTGTGGCCGGACTCCGAAACGATGCCCTAACACCACGGTTCGTCTCGACGCTCTCGATACTGTGGTGGAGAAGATGTTTCTAGGTGTATACGGAAACACCGAGGTAGCTACTCGGGTTTTCGTGCCAGGGGAAGATTATTCACACGATCTGGAACTGGTCAATACCACGATTGCCAGGCTACGCCGTGAGTCCGACGCCGGTCTTATCGTGGGAGAGGCTGACGAAGCGGAATACATGGATCGTATGGCCGCCCTGGTGGCCCGCAGAACAGATTTGGAATCAAAACCAAGCCGTCCCGCTAAATGGGTCGACCAGGGTACTGGAAAGACTTATGCGGAAGTTTGGGCCGACCCAGAGACCAACCGTCAGCAGGTTTTGATAGATGCCGGAGTGAAGTTGCATATAGCGACGACGAAGCCACTCGTCATGGAAATCGAGCTAGCGCCAGCTGACGCGAGTCTTGGGCGCGGCCAAACAGAACTGCATACGACATTCGACGCTATGACGCGCAATGACATTGCGGCCATGGATCTCAGCGGCACTGAACATATGCCCAAACCCGTAGAGGGTCACACGTGGCATCAGCCGATGGAGGGTGTGTGGGTGCTCACCTCCGACGCGATCATGGCTGAGCGTGAACGGCGGGAGTTGCGTCGTGAGAAGATCGCAGAAGAGTTCGCGTATGGCCCAGGCGACTGGGACGAATAAGGGGTGATGGATAGGTGACAGAACTTGATCAACTGACCGAGGAACAAGAGGAACAGCTAGCACTTTGGGAAGCGCAGCAGAAGTTTCGTGCGTACTCGCTGGCTGAAGCTACGGAGGCGGCCGAGGAACAAGGCGATTGGCTGGTTCCTGGCCTGATTGGGTCCACTTCTACTCTGGTCTTTGGTGAGGCGAAGGTGGGTAAGTCATGGCTGATAGCGCACCTTATCGGCGCATTGCTGACCCGTGGCAAGTTCTTGGATGTCCAGGTGCCAGATGAACAGTTCTCGATCGGTATCGGATATACCGATGACGCCGGACACAGAGAATATGCCAAACGGATTGGTACGGCAGTAGACGGCACCGATCACCCGGTATCGCTATATCCGCTGCGGATCATGCAGCGCGAAGACTGGGATGACCTGTTTCGAGTATTCAAGGATGCTGGGCATAACGTCCTGGTGATCGACAACCTGACTCAGATTCTCGATGGTTCGATGGTGGATGACGATGTGATCCGCCAGTGCTTCGATGGAATCCGGACGTTCACCCGATCGGATATTCCTGTGGTGATCGTCGGTCATGCGACCGATTCTCCGAGCAAGAACGGATGGAAACCGAATCGGCCGATGGGATCGGCCGCTATCTCGCAATCGGTTCGATGGCTGATGCAAATCCGTCCCGGCAGGGGCGGTAATCTAGATGTAAAGACCTACGGCAATATCGACCATGGTCGGAGCTTCACTATCCGCCCGGGCACGGGTGTTCAGTTCGATGTGGTGGCAGTAGACACCGACGAAAAGAGCGCCGGTAGGAACCGAACGGCACAGACGCTCGACAAGACGAAGGACCAAGCCCGATTCGTAATCGAGAATTGCCAAGGTATGAGCCGGAACATGGCTGCCCAGAAACTGGCAGAGAACTTCGATGGAGCTGTCGGGACGCACAAGAACTCTCTCACCCGAGGCCGGTTGTCCAAGCTTGTCCGGCAGGCCGGTACGGGTTGGGAGTGGGTGGAACATCGGTAGGTCAGAGCTATTCCACCTCCATGACGTTACTGCTGGTCAACGACATCTCAGGGTGGAACACCCTAATATTCCACCTGTCAGGGTTTCCGCAGGTCAACGGCAGTGGAACAGTGGAACTGGAATCCCTAATAGGTGGGTTCGCTACGCTCTCCCGACCTTAGACCGTGTCTTACGTGGTTGTGATCCGGTTCGGATGCGTCGGATCCGGTTGTGCTGCATGA
>NZ_BAAGSM010000001.1:0-47755 GCF_054782435.1 Nocardia thraciensis | reverse complement strand
ACGCGTCCACTGTGCGGTATCTGAAACAACACACCGTGTCCTGTGCGGGATCCCGGCCGAGAGCGTGCCGGGACGACCGTGCTGGGCCGCGGTCGGTTTCATAGAGTTACGGCGGTTATAGCGGTGGGGAAACGCCCGGTCCCATTCCGAACCCGGAAGCTAAGCCTGCCAGCGCCGATGGTACTGCACTCGACAGGGTGTGGGAGAGTAGGACACCGCCGGAACAATCGTTCACGAAGGCCCCCAACACAGTTGGGGGCCTTCGCCATTTTCTCGGATCGTTACCCGCGACGCGCTGTGGATGTCAGCTCGCTCTCGTGGTCGGCGACGGTGCTGTCGCCGCACTGGTCATTCCGCTGTTGATGTGCCTGCTCGCGCTGGCCGAGCTGCGCTTCGGCGCACTCACCACGATCCGTATCTTCGTCGCCGGACATATCGGCGCCACACTCCTGGTCGCCGTGGGCCTGTGGGTCGCGGTCACGGCGGACTGGGTATCGATCTCCCTCACGACGGCCGAGGATGTCGGCATCAGCTACGGTGCCATGGCCGTGATCGGTGCCTTTGTGGTGCTGGTGCCGTCGAAGTGGCGCGCCACCTGGTCGATCACGTGGCTGGCCGTCGCGGTGTCCGGTGTGGCGTTGGGCCGCACGTTCACAAATGTCGGGCACCTCGTCCAAGCTCAGCCGGTTCGAATGCGGGCTACTCGCGGTCGCAACCGCGCTCGGCTACCTGATGCTCGTCGGCTGACCACCGCGCCGGAAGTGTCGGACGGGACGAATCGCCCGGGAACTGATGCCGATACAGCCGAGCGGGGGCCGGTTATTACACTCGACCGGTGCGCCTCGTGATTGCTCGCTGTCAGGTCGACTACGTTGGTCGGCTCACCGCCCACCTCCCGATGGCTCGCCGGCTGCTGCTGATGAAGGCCGACGGTTCGGTGCTGGTGCATTCCGACGGAGGCTCCTACAAGCCGCTGAACTGGATGAGTCCGCCCTGCTGGCTGGAGGAGCGCGACAGCGAAACCGAAGCGGCCAAGTTGTGGGTGGTGACCAACAAGGCCGGTGAGGAATTGCGTATCACCGTCGAGGACATCGAGCACGACTCCGAGCACGAACTGGGCGTCGACCCGGGACTGGTCAAGGACGGCGTGGAGGCCCATCTGCAGGAGCTGCTGGCCGAGCACATCGAGACCCTCGGCGCTGGCTACTCGCTCATCCGCCGCGAGTACATGACGGCGATCGGGCCGGTGGACATCCTGTGCCGCGACGCCGACGGCGCCACCGTGGCGGTGGAGATCAAGCGGCGCGGTGAGATCGACGGCGTCGAGCAGCTGACCCGGTACCTGGAGTTGCTGAACCGTGATCCGCTGCTGGCCCCGGTCACCGGCGTATTCGCCGCGCAGCAGATCAAGCCGCAAGCCAAGACGCTCGCGACCGACCGCGGAATCCGTTGCCTGACATTGGATTACAACGCGCTCCGCGGCACCGACAGCGACGAATTCCGGCTGTTCTAGGTCGAAGTATGCCCCGCCGGAAGCCTCGTCCCAAGCAGTCGTCGACGCGGTTCCAGCGGGAGCCGCGACCGATCGGCGATGTCTTCGGGCGCACCGAGCGCGGGCCGGACGGCGAGGACACCTACGTGGTCCGCACGGTCCCGGGTTCCCGCGCGACCAAGACCTACCGCTGTCCAGGCTGTGATCACGAAATCCCGCCCGGCACAGCGCATATCGTCGCCTGGCTGGAATACGGCGGCGAGGACGACCGCCGCCACTGGCACACCGGATGCTGGAAGGGCAGGTACACCCGCGGCATCACCCGACGCTGGTCCTGAGCGCAGTCTCGGCCGCTGGGCAACGGGACGGCGACCACGTCATGCCCTGCGCCGCAATGTAATACGGGAGAAATAGGGAAGGCCGCCCCGGGTGGGGGCGGCCTTCGGACGGTGGTGGGTTGTGTCGCCCGGCGGGATTGGCGCTAGCTCGAGACTTCGGCGTTCTCGCGCTCGTCGTCGACGATCTCTTCGTCCTTCACCTCGGGAATCGCCTTCTGGCGTCCGGAGCCGGACTGCTTGCCCTGCAGCGAACGCTGCTCGGGGGCGCCGTCGAGCAGCTCGCTCTCGCGGTTGACCGCGGCGAGCATGGCCGGAACGGAATCGAGCTGACCACGAATGCCCAAGAGCTGGGCCAGAACTCGGCCGCGCAGCACGCGCATCTCCTCGGCCAGTTCCTTGGCGTGCGCGATCTTGCGATCGGCCTGCTGGGTGGCGGAGGTGACCAGGCGGTTGGACTCGTCGGTGGCGTCCTTGATGCGCTGGGCGGCCTCGGAGCGGCTGGACGCCTCCAGCTCCTCCATGGCGCGGGTGAGCTTGGTGCGCCGCTCGGCCATGGTAACCTCGAAGTCCTGCTGCGTGGCCTTGCGCTTGGCCTCCGCCTCCTTGGTGATGCGCTCGGCCTCGGCCTGGGCGGCCTCCACGATCTTGGTGGACTCGCCCCGCGCGTTGGAGAGGGTCTGCTCGAACTCGACCTCGAGCGCCTCCCGCTTCTCCTTGGTCTCGGCCAGCAGCGACTCGTACTTGCCGCGCATCTCCGTGGCCTGCTGCTCCGCGATCGAGATCATCTCGGCGGCCTCGGCCTGCGCCTGGGCGCGGACCTCGGAGGCCTCGTCAGAGGCCAGGCGCAGCATGCGCGAGATGCGATCGCTCATGCCCTCGGCAGTGGTCGGCGGCACCGACAGGCGGTCGACTTCCTTGCGGAGTTCGTCGATTTCGTCGCGTGCGTCCTCCAGCTGGGCGGCCAGGTTTCTGGCCTGGGCTGCGGCGGCGTCGCGATCTGTTGCGGTGACCCTTAGTTCGGCATCAAATCGGTCGAAATAATTGCGCACCTCATCGCGGTCGTAGCCCTTACGGACCACGGTAAACGGCAACGCGACGAAGCGATTGCGATCGGGCTCAGTGGACGACATGCCCCACAAACTACAGCCTACCGTGCCACCATGGTGACCCGACCGCGAATGTCGTTACGACAAGTTTCCGCGGCCGGATTGCGGTACTAGTGAGTAGGATTCGCGGCTGGCTCCACAAGCTCGATGAGCACACCGCCAGCATCCTTGGGGTGTACGAAGTTGATACGGGAATCCGCCGTTCCGGTGCGGGGTGCGTCATACAGCAAACGCAGGCCCCGGCCACGCAGGAAGGTAGCCACGGCATCGATGTCGGTGACGCGGTAGGCCAGTTGCTGGAGCCCCGGACCGTTGCGATCGATGAACTTGGCGATGGTCGACGCCTCGTTCACCGGCGCCAGCAACTGCAGAGCAGTCGAATCGTCCCCGGCGCCGGGCAGCGACAGCATCGCTTCGTGGACGCCCTGGGCCTCGTTCACCTCGCGGTGGGTCTCGACCATTCCGAGGTGTTCGGAGTACCAGGCGACGGCGGTGTCGAGGTCGGGGACGGCGATGCCGACATGGTCGACGGCGATCACGTAGTCGGCGGGAATGAATTCGGACGTATCGGCGGTGCTCACCCTTCGAACGGTAGCGCGCACCTGCACGGCGCTGCCGAGACGGCACCGGTTACCGTTGAGTACAGCGTTCACCGATCCACGAAGCGAGGCATACCGTGACCACCACTTCTGTCATCGTCTCCGGCGCGCGGACCCCGGTGGGCCGGCTGCTGGGTGGGCTGAAGGGCTTCAGCGGCTCCGATCTGGGCGGATTCGCCATCAAGGCGGCGCTGGAGAAGGGCGGCGTGCGGCCCGATCAGATCGACTACGTCATCATGGGCCAGGTGCTGACCGCCGGTGCGGGACAGATTCCAGCGCGGCAGGCCGCGGTGGCGGGCGGCATCCCGATGGATGTCCCGGCGCTGACGCTGAACAAGGTGTGTTTGTCCGGTATCAACGCAATCGCCTTGGCGGATCAGCTGATTCGCGCCGGTGAGTACGAGATCGTGGTGGCCGGGGGGCAGGAGTCGATGACGCAGGCGCCGCATCTGCTGGAGAAGAGCCGCGAGGGCTTCAAGTACGGCGACGTGACCCTGCGCGATCACATGGCCTTCGACGGCCTGCACGACATCTTCACCGATCAGGCGATGGGCGCGTTGACCGAGACGCGCAACGACGCCGACCACATCAGCCGCGCGGATCAGGACGAGTTCGCCGCCGCCTCGCATCAGAAGGCCGCGGCCGCCTGGAAGAACGGGGTCTTCGAGGACGAGGTGGTGCCGGTGGCGGTGCCGCAGCGCAAGGGCGACCCGATCCTGGTGACCGAGGACGAGGGCATCCGCGCCGACACCACCGCCGAATCGCTGGGCAGGCTGCGCCCGGCCTTCCGCAAGGACGGGACCATCACCGCCGGGTCGGCCTCGCAGATCTCCGACGGCGCCGCCGCGGTGGTCGTGATGAGCAAGGCCAAGGCGCGGGAGCTGTGCCTGAGCTGGATCGCCGAGATCGGCGCCGCGGGCGTGGTGGCCGGTCCGGATTCCACGCTGCAGGAGCAGCCCGCCAACGCCATCGCCAAAGCTTGTGCGCGGGAGGGGATTTCGCCTGCCGATCTGGATCTGGTGGAGATCAACGAGGCGTTCGCGGCTGTTGGTATCGCCTCCACTCGGAAGCTGGGGATCGATCCGGCGAAGGTCAACGTCAACGGTGGGGCTATTGCCATCGGCCATCCCCTGGGCATGTCCGGTGCCCGCATTCTCCTGCACCTGGCGTTGGAGTTGAAGCGTCGCGGGGGTGGCGTGGGTGCTGCGGCGCTCTGCGGTGGTGGAGGTCAGGGCGACGCCTTGATCGTCAAGGTCGGGTAACCCATCGGGATGACGGGTGGTGCCGGTGGGGTGTGTTGCATGCCACACCAACTACCCGCTGTCGTAGAGGTGTGGGCATTGGGCACAATAGAGCCCATGGGCGAATTCTTCGATGTGAGCACCGTGGCCAAGCGGGTGCGTCTGTTCGGCACGCTGGAGGCGGTGTCGTGGGCGCTGCTGCTGACGGGCTCCGTGCTCAAGCGTCTGCCGGAACCGATCACCTGGCCGGTGATGGTGTTCGGGATGCTGCACGGCATTCTGTTCCTGCTGTTCGTGCTGAATGTGCTGCTGGCATTCCGCGAGTTCGAGTGGCCGGGCAAGACGCTGGCGCTGGGACTGCTCTCGTCCGTGGTCCCGTTCACTTCGGCCTGGTTCGAGCGCTGGGCGATCCGTTCCGGCCAATTGGGTGAGCTCAGCGCGGCCGCCGCATCCTCCACCGCCCGTTCGTGACAAACTGGAAACCGTGACTCGACCTGCTGCACGTCGTCCCTCGCCCGCCGTCGCCGCTGCCATGTCCGGTGCGGTGGATCTGTCCGCTCTGAAACAGCCGGCCGCCACGGACGCTCCGACCGGTCACGCGGTTTCCGAGGCCGATTTCGAGACCAAGGTGCTGCGTCGCTCGATGCAGGTGCCGGTGGTCATCGTCCTGTACTCGCAGCGCAGCCCGGCCAGCGTAGATCTGGTGAAGCTGTTCGAGAAGCTCGTTGCCGAGGGCGATGGCAGCTGGGACCTGGCCACCGTCGAGGCCGAGCCGAATATGCGCATCGCGCAGGCGCTCGGGGTACAGGGCATCCCGACCGTGATCGCCGTGGCCGCGGGCCAGCCGCTGGCCGATTTCCAGGGCACCCAGCCCGAACCGCAGGTGAAGCAGTGGATCGCGGCCGTGATCGACGCGGTGCGCGGCAAGCTGCAGGGCGCTGAGGGGGAGGAGGCGCCCGAGGCCGCCGCGCCGGAGGATCCGCGGTTCACCGCCGCCGAGGAGGCGATCGAGCGCGGCGATGTCGCCGGGGCCGAGGCCGCGTACGAGAAGATTCTCGCCGAGGAACCGGCCAATTCCGAGGCCAAGGCCGCGCTGCGTCAGCTGCGCTTCTACTCCCGCGCGCAGGGGCTGCCAGCCGATGCGGTCGCCCGCGCCGACGCCGATCCGGCCGATATCGATGCGGCCTTCGCCGCCGCCGATATGGAACTGTTCAACCAGGAGCCCGAGGCGGCGTTCACGCGCCTGATCGAGCTGATCAAGCGCACCGCCGGGGACGACCGCAACCGTGTCCGCACCCGCCTGGTCGAGCTGTTCGAACTGTTCGACACGGCCGATCCGGCGGTGGTCGCCGCCCGTCGCAAGCTGGCGACCGCGCTGTACTGAGCGTCCGTCGCGAAACGAGTCCGGGCCGCCGGGCGACATGCGGTGTGAACCGGCGGATCGGGTCGGGGGAAGGCGAACGTTCGCACATGACGACAACTATCGCCCGGGTGCTTGCGGGCGCGGCCGCCGCTGCGGCGGTGATCCTGGTGCCGGGCGCCGCCGCGGCCGAGGACACGTCCACCCGCCTCGTGCTCACGCGAGAAGACTCCGATCAGCCGACCCGCACGGCGGAGCTGACCTGCGATCCGGTCGGCGGCTCCCATCCGGACCCCGTCGCCGCCTGTGAGTACTTGCTGACCGGCGACCTCGCCCTGCCCGAGGAGGACCCGGGCGTTCGCTGCTTCCGCTACCACCCGGTCACACTGCGGGCCGAGGGCACCTTCCGCGGCGCCCCCGTCTTTGTGGAACGCACCTACAACTGTCTGGTCCCGGACCTCCCTACGCCTTGGAAGTTCTGATAATTCCGGCATGCTTTCGGCCGGAAGGCCCTACCCCGGGGTCAGCCAGACCGCGCTGTTCGGGGCCATGGTGAGCGTGGCCGAGTACGGCCGCCCGTGGCAGGGCTCGGAGGTCGCGTGCACCCCGCCGAGGTTGCCGATTCCGCTGCCGCCGTAGGTGTCTGCGTCGGTGTTGAGGATTTCGCGCCAGCGGCCGGAGGCCGGGAGACCGATGCGGTGGTCGCGGTGCTGGGCGCCGGAGAAGTTGTAGACGCAGGCGACGATCGAACCGTCGGACCCGTAGCGCAGGAACGCGATCACGTTGTTGAGGCTGTCGTCGGCGTCGATCCAGGCGTAGCCGCCGGGTGCGGTGTCCTGCGTCCACAGTGCCGGATGCGCGCGGTAGGCGGCGTTGAGGTCGCGCACCAGCAGCCGAATGCCGTTGTGCAGCGGGTTGTCCAGCTCGTGCCAGTCCAGGCCGCGGTCGTGGGACCACTCCCGGAACTGGCCGAAATCCTGCCCCATGAACAGCAGTTGCTTGCCCGGATGCGCCCACATGTAGGCCAGCAGCGTCCGCACCCCGCAGGCCTTCGCCCAGTCGTCGCCGGGCATCCGCGTCCACAGCGTGCCCTTGCCGTGCACCACCTCGTCGTGACTGATCGGCAGCACGTAGTTCTCGCTCCACGCGTAGACCACCGAGAACGTGAGTTCGTTGTGATGCCAGCTGCGGTGGATCTGGTCGCGGCCGAGATAGCCGAGGGTGTCGTGCATCCAGCCCATATTCCACTTCATCGTGAAGCCCAGGCCGCCGACGTCGGTCGAGCGCGTGACGCCGGGCCAGGTGGTGGATTCCTCGGCGACGGTGACCACGCCCGGATGGTGCTCGAGCACGGTGGCGTTCATATCCTGCAGGAACGCAACGGCTTCCAGATTCTCGCGGCCGCCGTGAACATTGGGTTCCCAGCCGCCCTCGGGCCGTGAGTAGTCGAGGTACAGCATCGATGCCACGGCGTCGACCCGCAGCCCGTCGATGTGGAACTCCTCGATCCAGTAGCGCGCGTTGGCGACCAGGAAGTTGCGCACCTCGTGCCGGCCGAAGTCGAAAACGTAGGTGCCCCAATCCAACTGCTCCCCTCGGCGGGGGTCGGCATGCTCGTACAGCGGCGTGCCGTCGAAGCGGGCCAGGGCCCACTCGTCGCGCGGGAAGTGGGCCGGAACCCAGTCCAGGATGATGCCGACCCCCGCGCCGTGCAGGTGGTCGACGAAGGCGCGGAAATCGTCGGGTGTCCCGAACCGGGCCGTCGGAGCGTAGTAGGAGGTGACCTGATAACCCCAGGAGCCGCCGAAGGGGTGCTCGGCGACCGGGAGCAGTTCGACGTGGGTGTACCCCTGCTCCAGCACGTACGCGGCCAGTTGCTCGGCCGACTCGCGGTAACCGAGCCCCGCGCGCCAGGAGCCGAGGTGCACCTCGTAGACGCTCATCGGCGCCCGTGTCGGATCGGTGCGGGCACGCACGGCGAGCCAGTCGTCGTCGCGCCAGGTGTAGGAGCTTTCGGTGACCACCGAGGCGGTGGCGGGCGGCGCCTCGGTGGCGAACGCGAACGGATCGGCATGGTCGACGGTGCGCCCGTCGGCGCCGTGCACCCGGAACTTGTACAGCGCGCCCGGCTCGATGCCGGGTACGAACAGCTCCCAGACCCCGGATCCGCCCAATCTCCGCATGGGCGCGGTGGTTCCGCTCCAGGCGTCGAAATCGCCGATCACCGAGACCCCGCGGGCGTTGGGCGCCCAGACCGCGAACGAGGTCCCCGTCACCTCGCCGTCGAGGGTCGTGTACCTGCGCGGATGCGCGCCGAGTACCTCCCACAACCGCTCGTGCCGACCCTCGCCGATCAGGTGCAGGTCGAGTTCGCCGACCGTCGGCAGGAATCGGTAGCCGTCGGCCACCAGCACGGTCTGGCCGCCCGGGTAGGCCGCCAGCAGCCGGTAGTCGCGGATTTCGATGAACGGCACCACGCCCTCGAAGACGCCGTGCTCGACGTGCTCGAGGGGATAGTCCGCCTCGCCGATCCGGACCGCGACCGAATCCGCGTGCGGGCGAAGGGCTCTGATCGCCATACCCTCGGGATGCGGGTGTGCGCCGAGCACCGTGTGCGGGTCGGGATGGGTGCCCGCGGCCAGCAGCAGCAGGTCGCGGCGGTTCATCGGCCCCTCATCGGAACGACCTCCGGTACGCCAATTCGGTTCGGGCGGCAGCGGATACGGGCGGCAGGGCGAGGATGTGCGCGACCGCGCGGACCGGGTCCAGGCGCACGTAATTGGTTTGGCCCCAGTGGTATTCCTCGCCGGTGATCTCGTCGAGCACCACCGGGTGGTCGTGCCACTCGCGTCCGATCGCGGGCAGGTCCAGCGAGATCATGCCGTCCTCGGCGCCGTAGGGATCGAGGTTCACCACGATCAGCACCGCGTCACCGGTGGTGGGGTCGATCTTCGAGTACGCCAGCAGCGCGTCGTTGTCGACGTGGTGAAAGGCGATGCAGCGCAACTGCTGGAGCGCAGGATGCGCGCGGCGGATCTCGTTGAGCCGGGTCAGCCACGGCTCGAGCGACTCCCCGCGCGCGGCGGCCGCGGCGAAGTGGCGCGGCCGCAGCTGGTACTTCTCCGAGTCCAGGTACTCCTCGCTGCCCGGTCGCACCGCCTGATGCTCGAACAGTTCGAAGCCCGAGTAGACCCCCCAGGCCGGCGCCAGCGTCGCCGCCAGCACGGCGCGAATCGCGAACATGCCCGGCCCGCCGTGCTGCAGGCTCTCGTGCAGGATGTCGGGGGTGTTCACGAACAGGTTGGGCCGGGCCTCGTCGGCCTTGGCGGCGAGTTCCCGGGCGAACTCCGCCAGCTCGTGTTTGCCCGTGCGCCAGGTGAAATACGTGTAGGACTGCCCGAATCCGCGCCGCGCCAGCCCGTACAACCGGGCCGGTCGGGTGAAGGCCTCGGACAGGAAGAGCACGTCCGGATCGGTGCGGCGCACCTGCGCGATCAGCCACTCCCAGAAGTCGGCCGGTTTGGTGTGCGGATTGTCGACGCGAAAGATGTTGACGCCCAGCGTGATCCAGTGCCGCACCACACGCAGCACCTCGGCGTACAACCCGTCCGGATCGTTGTCGAAGTCGAGCGGGTAGATGTCCTGGTACTTCTTGGGCAGGTTCTCGGCGAAGGCGATCGTGCCGTCCGGCTGGGTGGTGAACCATTCGGGATGCTCGCGCACCCACGGATGGTCGGGTGCGCACTGCAGGGCCAGATCGAGCGCCACCTCCATCCCGAGTTCTCGTGCGGCGTCGACGAATTCGACGAAGTCGGCCTCGGTGCCCAGGAGCGGGTGGACGGCGTCGTGCCCGCCCTCCTCGGCGCCGATCGCCCACGGCGATCCGACATCGTCGGGCTCGGCGGTCAGGGAGTTGTTGCGGCCCTTGCGATTCACCCGCCCGATGGGGTGGACCGGCGGCAGGTAGGCCACGTCGAAACCCATGGCGGCGATTCGGGGCAGTTCCTCGGCGGCCGTGGCGAAGGTGCCGTGTACCGGGTTTCCGTCGGCGTCCCAGCCGCCGGTGGATCGGGGGAAGAACTCGTACCACGCGCCGTACAGTGCCCGCCTGCGCTCGACCAGCACCGTATGCTGCGGGCCGCGGGTGATCAGGTCGCGCAGCGGGGTGACGCGCAGGATCTCGCCGACCTCGGCGCTGAACGCGGGCGCGACCCGGGCCGGGAGCTGCCCCTCGGCGCGTAGCGCGGCCGCCGCCGCGCGCAGCCGCTCCCACTGCTTCTTCGGCACCTGCTGTGCCGCCCGGTCCAGCAGCCGCGCGCCGAGCTCGAGATCGTTGGCGAGGTCGGCGGCGCTCTGCCCGACCGCCAGCTTGGCCTCCACCGCCGCTCGCCAGGTGGCGATCGGATCGCTCCAGCCCTCGATGCGGTAGGTCCACAGGCCCGGCTGATTCGGGGTGAACACGGCGTTGAACACGTCGGGCTCGAATTCCGGCGACATCCGGATCCGCTGGGTGCGGGCGGCGGGTGACCGCGCGGCCAGCGTCGCGCCCACCACGTCGTGGCCCTCCCGCCACACGACGGCCCGCACCGGGAACACCTCGCCGACCACGGCTTTGGCCGGGCGGCCACCGGGGATGGACGGGGCGGTGTCATCGATGGCGATGCGACCGGTCACGAAGTCAACCGTACCGGTAGTTCCCGCGTGGCTACTCGATCGACGGCCGAATGTGGAAGGCTGTCGATGCCGAAGCGGAGGTTGTCTCCGTTGGAGTCGGCGGAGGTAACGACGCTGGAGGAGGTTTCCCCCTTGACTGCCGTACAAGGCCTTTCGGTGGATATCACGACATCCGACGGGGTCGCGGACGCCTACGTGTCGTCCCCGGACGACGGCGCTCCGCATCCGGGAGTCCTGCTCTACATGGACGCCTTCGGGCTGCGGCCGAGCCTGCGCGCCATGGCCGACCGGCTGGCCGGGCACGGATACACGGTGCTGGTCCCGAATGTGCTGTACCGGCACGGCCGGGCGCCCGTGGTCGACCTGCCGGACTTCATCGACCCGTCCCAGCGACCGGAACTGTTCCAGCAACTGCTGCCGATGATCCACGAACTGACCCCCGACCTGGTGCTCCGCGATGCCGACGCCTATCTGGCCTGGCTGACGGCGTACGAGCGGACCGCCGACGGGCCGATGGGCGCCACCGGCTACTGCATGGGCGCCCGGCTGGCGCTGCGCACCGCCGCCGGTTTCCCGGAACTGATCGGTGCCGCGGCGGGATTCCATGCCGGTGGTCTCGTCACCGACGGTCCCGACAGCCCGCACCTGGTGGTCGGAAACGTCACGGCGGAACTGTATTTCGGCCACGCCGACGATGACCCGTCGCTGCCTCCAGAACAGGTCGAACGCTTCGAGCGGGCGTTGTCGGACGCCGGTATCGCCCATCGCTGCGAGGTCTACTCGGGCGCCCGCCACGGTTACACCCAGACCGACACCTCCGCGTACGACGAACAGGCCGCCGAGCGCCATTGGCGGGAGCTGGTGTCGCTGTTGGACCGGACACTGCCGCCCGCCGACTGAGCGCCCGGCTGGTCACGGGTGTATTTCGCGTGGTCATATGGCCACACCCGGGCGGTGCGGCGCCCTGTATGGTCGTTGCGGTGAAGGCACTTCGTCGGTTCACGGTCCGTGCCCATCTGCCCGAACGGCTGTCCGCGCTCGCCGAGCTGGCGACGAATCTGCGGTGGTCGTGGCATGCGCCCACGCAGGATCTGTTCGCCGAGCTGGATCAGGCGCTCTGGCTCGAGGTCGGGCGCGATCCGGTGCGGATGCTGGGGGAGGTGCCCGCCGCGCGGCTCGACGAGCAGGCCGCGGACGATGCCTACGTCCGCGCGGTCGACGCCGCGGCAGCTGATCTGCGGGACTATCTGACGCGGCCGCGCTGGTTCCAGAAGCAGGCGGACGGGGAGCGGGGCGACGCCCTGCCGACGGCTATCGCGTACTTCTCGATGGAGTTCGGCGTCACCGAGGTGCTGCCCAACTATTCGGGCGGTCTCGGGATCCTGGCGGGCGATCACCTCAAGTCCGCCTCCGACCTGGGCCTGCCGCTCATCGGCGTGGGATTGCTGTATCGCTCCGGCTATTTCCGGCAGTCGCTGACCGCCGACGGCTGGCAGTCCGAGCGATATCCGCACCTGGACCCGCAGGGGCTGCCGCTGCGCTTGCTCACCGATCCGCCGGGCACGGGTGACGCGCCCGCCGGTGCGCCGGTACTGCTCCACCTGGCCATGCCCGAGGGGCGCGTGTTGCGGGCCCGGGTGTGGATCGCGCAGGTCGGCCGGATTCCGTTGCTGCTGTTGGATTCCGACATCGCCGACAACGATCCGGAGCTGCGGTCGGTGACGGACCGGCTCTACGGCGGCGACCAGGATCACCGGATCAAACAGGAGATCCTCGCCGGTATCGGCGGGGTGCGGGCGGTGCGCGCCTACACCCGGGCGCACGGGCTGCCCGACCCGGACGTGTTCCATATGAACGAGGGCCACGCCGGATTCCTCGGCATCGAGCGCATCCGTGAATTCATGGCCGCCGGACTGGATTTCGATGCGGCGCTGGCCGCGGTCCGCGCCGGAACGGTGTTCACCACGCACACCCCGGTGCCAGCGGGAATCGACCGGTTCGCCGGTGCGCTGGTGCGCCGGTACTTCGGTGGCGCACACGGCGAGCGTGAATCCTCGCTGTTGCCAGGCGTTTCCGTGGATCGCATCGTGGCGCTGGGGCGCGAGACCGACCCCTCGGTGTTCAACATGGCGCACCTCGGCCTGCGGATGGCACAGCGCGCCAACGGCGTATCGCAGCTGCACGGCGAGGTCAGCCGTGCCATGTTCGCACCGCTGTGGCCGGGCTTCGATGCTGCCGAGGTGCCGATCGGCGCGGTCACCAACGGTGTGCACGCACCGACCTGGGCGGCCCGCGAATGGATCGACAAGGCCCGCGAATTCGTCGGCCCCGAACTGGTGGAGGAGGCGCGCGGCTGGGAGCGGCTGTGCGATGTCGACCTGCGCGAGCTGTGGTCGGCCCGAAACGCGTTGCGCGGCATCCTCGTCGCGGAGGTGCGACGACGAGTGCGCGCGTCGTGGCTGGAGCGTGGCGCCGCCCCGGCCGAATTGGCCTGGGTGGATGAGGTTTTCGATCCGAACGTGCTCACCGTCGGCTTCGCCCGCCGGGTCCCGACCTACAAGCGGCTGACCCTGATGCTGCGCGATCCGGAGCGGCTGCGCGCGCTGCTGCTCGATCCCGACCGGCCGCTGCAGCTGGTGGTGGCGGGCAAGAGCCACCCGGCCGACGATGGCGGCAAGGCGCTGATCCAGCAGGTGGTGCGGTTCGCCGACGATCCGGCCGTGCGGCACCGCATCGTCTTCCTGCCCGACTACGACATGTCGATGGCGCGCTACCTGTACTGGGGATGCGATGTGTGGCTGAACAATCCGCTGCGCCCGCTCGAGGCGTGCGGCACGTCGGGGATGAAGGCCGCGCTCAACGGCTCGCTGAACCTGTCGATCCGCGACGGCTGGTGGGACGAGATGTACGACGGCGAGAACGGCTGGGCCATTCCCACCGCGGACGGCGTGCGCGACGACAACCGCCGCGACGATCTCGAGGCGAGCGCCCTGTACGAGATGCTGGAACGCGCCGTGCTGCCGCGCTTCTACGACCGCGACAGCGACGGTCTGCCGGTGCGCTGGATGGAGATGGTCCGCCACACGCTGCGGACGCTGGGCCCGAAGGTGCTCGCCTCCCGCATGGTGCGCGACTACGCCGTCGAGTACTACACGCCCGCGGCGGGCGCGTACAACGCTGTGGCACAAGACGATTTCGCGGGTGCGCGGGAGCTGGCGGAGTACCGGCGCTGCGTCGAGGCGGCCTGGCAGCTGGTGAAGGTGATCCAGGTCGACAGCGCGGGGCTGCCCGACACACCGGTGATCGGCGCCGGGCTGTCGCTGCGAGCGCGCATAGATCTCGGCGGCCTGGCACCCACGGAGGTGGTGGTGCAGGCCGTGCTGGGCCGGGTCTCGATGGACGACGACCTGTCCGACGTCACGACCATCGAAATGGCGTACGCCGGAACGGATTCCGGCGTCGAGGTATTCACCGTCGACACCCCCGTCCCCCTGTCCGGTGCGGTCGGCTACACCGTCCGCATCCTCCCGCACCACCCCCTACTCGCCACCAACGCCGAACTGGGCCTGGTCGCCACCCCCAGCCCATAGCCCTTGGTCGTTCCCGTGGGTTCGTCTCCCTCGAACAATTGGGGGTGCCCGAAGGACCGGGAGACGATGGGCCCAGGCATTGCAACTCCAGAAATTCGGGAGCCTTACCGGGGACCAGCCGCACATCTATGTTGCGAATCTGGTGCTCGGCACCGCCCAGGCGCATTCGCAGCATCGGCCCGCCGCCGTCGGAGTCGAGTTGTTCGCAGGCGCCGACGCCGGGGAACATCCGGGAGTAGGTCTCGGAATCGAGGAGGAGATCCCACAGCGCTTTGCGGGCGACCGCCAAGTCGACGGCCGTTTCGACGATATCGGTAACCAACTGCTTGCACTTCTCGCTCGGCCGTTTCGAAAGCTCGGTTCGGCGGATTACGCATAGGACTTGCTGTCCCAGTAGGCGCGTGCTGATCGTGATTGCCATCGGTTCGCCGAGTCCGGATGGCGCCGGGCGTGTCGCGGCAGATACGGTGCCCACCGGATATCCGCGGGGACAGCGGATGTCTCGCAGTGGATATAGCATTTGTCGTTCCGGGCCGAGGGTGGAGACAAAACATGAGTACTGACGTGCAGCCGCGACCGCGCGGTCGACTCGACTCCTACTTCGGGGTCAGCGAACTCGGTTCGACCTACAGGCGCGAGATCATGGCCGGGACGGTCACATTCCTGGCGATGTCCTATGTGCTCGCGGTGAATCCATCGATCCTCGGCGACCAGGGCCAGCTCGGGCCGCTCGGCATCCCGACCCAGGCGGTGTTCACGGCCACGGCGGTCGCGGCGGTGTTCGGCACGCTGGTCATGGGCATATGGGCGCGCTATCCGGTCGCGCTCGCGCCGGGCATGGGGCTCAACGCCTTCTTCGCCTACACCGTGGTGCTCGAGATGGGCATCCCATGGCAGGAGGCGCTGTCGGGCACCTTCCTGTCCGGCGTCATCTTCTTCGTGCTGGCCGTCACCAAGGTCCGCGAGAAGATCATCGACGCCATCCCGATGCAGATGAAGCTCGCGGTCGGCGCCGGGATCGGAATGTTCGTGGCGTTTCTCGGGCTGAAGAACGCCGGTGTCGTGACCGCCAGCGAGGCGACCCTGGTGCATCTGGGCGAATTCACCAAGGGCACGACGTTGCTGGCGCTGTTCGGCCTGTTGGTGACGGTGATCTTCATGGTGCTGCGCTGGCACGGGGCCGTGCTGTACGGCATTCTCGCCACCACCGTGGTCGGAATCGTCACCGGGCTGGTCGACCTGCCGGATGCGGTGGTTGCCATGCCGCACGGGCTGGACCAGACCTTCGGGCAGGCGATCATCCACCTGCCGGACGCCTTCACCGGCCAGATGATCATCGTCGTGCTGACCATGCTGTTCGTCGATTTCTTCGACGCCTCGGGCACGCTGATCGGCATCGCCAACCAGGCCGGGCTGCTGGGCCCGGACGGCAAGCTGCCGCGGGCGGCGCAGGCGCTGGCCGCCGACTCGGTCGGCACCACCGCGGGTGCCGTCATCGGCACGTCCACCACCACCGCCTACGTCGAATCCACCGCCGGCGTCAGCGCGGGCGGGCGCACCGGGCTGACCGCCGTGGCGACGGCGGGATGGTTCCTGATCGCGATGTTCTTCTTCCCGCTGTTCGCCGTCGTCGCCGGGGCGCCCGCGGTGACCGCGCCCGCGCTCATCGTGGTCGGTGTGCTGATGGCCCGCGCACTGGGCGAAATCGACTGGGGCAAGCTGGAATACGCGATCCCGGCGTTCCTCACCGTAATCATGATGCCGTTGACCTATTCGATCGCGAACGGCATTGCCATGGGTCTGCTGTTCTATCCAGTAGTGATGGTCGCCCGCGGGCGCGTGCGCGAGGTCCACTGGGTGATGTGGGTGCTGATGGCCGTATTCCTCGGCTACTTCTTCTTCCTGGCGGAATAGGTTCCGAGCGGAACAAATCGAGATCGCGGAATAACGATCGAACCGATTAGGGTTGTCTCCCCGTGAACAAACCGGACCATGGTCCGGTTTGTTTGCAACAACTAACTAGTTGATGAGGACACGGAGATAATCATGACCGCCCACACCACCGCCTCCAGCGAGCTAGGCCGCCGCGCCGACACTTCCGATGTCGGTCTTTTGGTACTGCGCCTGTTCTTCGGCGGCCTCCTGGCCGCGCACGGCGCACAGAAGCTGTTCGGCTGGTTCAACGGCCCCGGCCTGGACGCGACCAACACCATGTTCGACCAGATGGGTTACAACCCCGGCAAGCTCTTCGGAACCCTGGCCGGGCTCAGCGAACTCACCGGCGGGATCCTCCTGCTGCTGGGCCTGCTGACGCCGCTCGCGGCGGCCATCGCGCTCGGCACCATGGTCAACGCGATCAATGCGACATGGGCCAGTGGCCTTTTCGGCGGCACCGGCGGACCGGGCTACGAGATGGCGCTGCTGTTCGGAATCGCCGCCGCCGCGCTCGGCTTCACCGGACCCGGCCGCTACTCGCTGGACCACGGCCGTCCGTGGGAGCGCAAGGGCGTGGTCTGGGGTGCGGCCGCCGTCGTGCTGGCGATCGTCGCCGGTGTGATCACCCTGATCCTGAAGTGGACGCTCTGACCGAAGACGCTCCGAACACTCGAGCCGGGCGGCGCGGATTCCGAGCGTCGCGCGGAGCGGAAGATTTTGGTGCCCCCGCACCGCGTGCAGGGCTTGGCGCGGGGGCATCAGATACATCCGATGGGGAATTGGGGGTCATCGGAGTATCGCCGCCCAATTTACTTCCGCATAGAAGTTCGGTCCAAGGGATGAGAGTCATGTCACAGCCGCGTGAGGTTTATTTCGCCGCCGCGGTCGCCGTCGAGGTCAGGCGCCGCAGGGCCTTGGTCACCACTTCCGGGTCGGAGGTCTCCCAGTACGGCGGCAGCGAGGCCCGCAGGTAGGCGCCGTAGCGGGCGGTGGCCAGACGGGAATCCAGGATCGCTACCACGCCGCGGTCGTCGGTGCTGCGCAGCAGGCGGCCCGTACCCTGGGCCAGCAGCAGCGCCGCGTGGTTGGCCGCGATCGCCATGAATCCGTTGCCGCCGCGCGACTCCACCGCCCGCTGCCGCGCGACCAGGAGCGGATCGTCCGGGCGGGGGAACGGGATGCGGTCGAGAATCACCAGGCTCAGCGACGGGCCGGGCACGTCGACGCCCTGCCACAGCGACAGCGTGCCGAACAGCGAGGTCTCCGGATCGTCGGCGAACTTGCGGACCAGCGCGCCGGTGGCGTCGTCACCCTGGCACAGCACCGGGGTGTCCAGGCGCTGCCGCAGGATCTCGGTGGCCGCCTTGGCGGCGCGCATCGAGGAGAACAGGCCCAGCGTGCGACCGCCCGCGGCGCGGATCAGCCGCTCGATCTCGTCCAGGTAGGCCGGGGGCAGGCCGTCGCGGCCCGGGGCCGGAAGATGCTTGGCTACGTACAGGATTCCGGATTTCGCGTGATCGAACGGGGAACCGACGTCCAGCGAGTTCCAGCGCACGGTGTCGGCGTCCGCGGGCGCCTCGGCGCCGTTGGCCAGGGCGGCGTCGACGCGGTTGGCCGACTGCGGCGGCAGGCCCCAGGTGACGGCGAGCCCGTCGAACGACCCTCCGACCTGCAGTGTGGCCGAGGTGAGCACCACGGTGGCGGCGCCGAACAGGCGGCTGCGCAGGAGTCCGCCGACCGATAGCGGCGCCATGTGCAGGGTGCGCCGCGGCACGCCGCGCATCTCGTCGGCCGCCAGCCAGATCACGTCGCGCCGGGCGGCCGGATCGCTCTCCTCGAAGGTGGTCAGCGCTCGGACGGCGGTGTCGTGGATCTCCTCGACCGCGGCCACCGCCTGATTGCGTGCGGCAGCCGCCTCCGGATCGCCCTGCGGGGCGGACGAACCCGGCGGCGCCAGCGCGGTGCGGCAGTTCCAGGCGGCGTCGCGGATCAGCGCCAGCACCCCGGACGCGCCGCCCGGCAGCTCGTCCCACCGGCCCGCGGGCATCTCCTCGAGCAGGTCGTGCCAGGCCTCGGCGGCGCCCTCGAGCCGGTCGACCTCCTGCTCGTCGATCAGTTTCGCGCAGCGCTTGGCGGCGGCGCTGATCGCGGCGGTGGACAGTTCGGCCGTGGCGACGCCGGTGACCCGGTCCACCAGTTCGTGCGCCTCGTCGATGACCACCACATCGTGCTCGGGCAGCACCTGGATGCCGCTGATGGCATCGATGGCCAACAGCGCGTGGTTGGTGACCACGACATCGGCCTGCCCGGATTCGCTGCGGGCGCGTTCGGCGAAGCAGTCCTGGCCGAACGGGCAGCGGGACTTGCCCAGGCATTCTCGCGAGGACACGCTGACCTGCCGCCAGGCCCGGTCGCTCACGCCCGGAGCCAGCTCGTCGCGGTCGCCGGTCTCGGTGTCGGACGCCCAGTCGTTGAGGCGCTGGACCTCGCGGCCGAGCCGGGACACCGCGAACGCGTCGAAAAGCTCGGCATCGGCAGGTTCGTCCGGAATCGCGCTGTTGATCTTGTTCAGGCACAGGTAGTTGTTGCGGCCCTTGAGGATCGCGAACTGCGCCCGGCGGCCCAGCGGTGTGCTCAGCGCCTCGGCCAGGCGCGGCAGATCGCGGTCCACCAGCTGGCGTTGCAGCGCGATGGTCGCCGTCGAGACCACCACCGTGCGGCCGGTCTGCACCGCGTGCCGCAGGCTCGGCACCAGGTACGCCAGCGACTTGCCGGTACCCGTACCGGCCTGCACCGCCAGGTGCTCCTTGGTATCGATGGAGTGCGCGACCGCGGCCGCCATGGTCTGCTGGCCCTTGCGGGCCGTGCCGCCGAGGGCCTCGACGGCGGTCGACAGCAGGGTCGGAACGGGCGGCAGTTCGGGCACCCTGGCAGGGTACTGCGCCGGTCCGACAGCGAGGTCGACTGCCTGCGAGCTCGACGGCGGATCGTTCCGGCCCAATGGAATTCATTCGAGCATCGGACATGCGAGGGTGTGCGGCAACTGGCCGCCGGCGACCGTGGTCCGAGGCGTCGCTGTGGTGAATTATCGGGAAAAATTTGGAACGGAATGCTCTGTTCTGTTAGAGTGTCAGAACGGAGCACACCGCTCCGGAGAGCAAGGAGATCCACAATGTCCGACATCCGCCCCTTCCGCATCGAGATCCCGCAGGCCGACCTGGATGACCTGAACTACCGCCTCGCGCACACCCGGTTCGCCGCCGAACTTCCCGCCGAGCGGTTCGCGGGCAAGGTGGATCTCGGCATCCCGGTGCCCCCGGGCTGGGAGTACGGCGTGCCGGGCGCGTTCGTGCGGCCCCTGATCGAGCGCTGGCGCGACGAATTCGATTGGCGCGCAGTGGAGGAGAAGCTGAACGCGCACCCGCACTTCGTCACCGAGATCGACGGGCAGCACATCCACTTCGTGCATGTGCGCTCGGCGAATCCGGACGCGACGCCGCTGATGCTGACCCACGGGTGGCCGAGCTCGTTCGTCGAGTACCTGGGCCTGGTCGACCGGCTGACCGACGAGTTCCACCTGGTGATCCCGTCGTACCCGGGCTTCGCCTTCTCCGGCCCGACCCGGGACATCGGCTGGACGCCGGAGCGGATGGCCGCCGCGTACGTCGAGTTGATGCGGCGGCTGGGGTACGAGCGCTACGGCGTGCACGGCAACGACGGCGGCGCGATCGTCTCGCCCGAAATGGGCAGGCTCGCACCTGAAAACGTGATCGGCGTGCACGTCAACCAGATCTTCTCCTTCCCGAAGGGTGAGCCGGGCGAGATGGAGGGCCTCAGCGAGCAGGAGTTGATGGGCGTGCAGTTCGGCCAGAAGTTCCTCGAGCACTCCATCCACGACTTCACGCAGCGCGCGCAGCCGAGCACGATCGCGCACGGCCTGTCGGATTCACCGGCCGGGCAGCTGGCTTGGAGCGGGCAGCTGCTGGGGACGCTGGATCCCGACGACATCCTCACCAACGTCGCGATCTACTGGTTCACCAACACCTCGGCGTCCTCGGCCCGGTTCTACTACGAGAACGCGAAGGGCGAGCACGCCGCGGCGCCGACCACGGTGCCTATCGGCCTGGCCTCGTTCGGGTACGACTTCAAGCCGCCGCGCAAGTTCGCCGAGCGCGACCACGCGAACATCGTGCAGTGGAACGAGTACGCGGAAGGCGGACACTGGGCCGCCTACGAGGTGCCCGAGGTGCTGGCGGCGGATATCCGCGGATTCTTCGCAAAGCTGGTGTAGGGCAAGAGGTTCCGTCGACCCCGGCCGATTCCATCGGCCGGGGTGACGTCGTGTCGAGCGAGCCGGGGACGTCGTGTCGAGCGAGCCGGGGACGTCGTGTCGGGGCGAGCCGGGGCAAGTGGTGTCGAGCTGACCGCATTGGCGCGGCGGCCTCGAGGGCGGACTCAGCCCTCCAGCTCACCGGCGAGTTCTACACCCGCACCACGCATTTGGTCGAGTGCCTTCTCCGTGGTGTGCGGTGCGACATTCGCGGTGAGCACCAGCAGAACTCGGGCGTCGAATCCCGCGGCGCGGGCATCGAGCGCGGTGGCGCGGACACAGTGATCGGTGGCGATACCGCAGATGTCGACGGTGTCGATATCGTTGGCGCGCAACCAGTCCGCGAGGGCGGTGCCGTCGTCGGCGGTGCCCTCGAAACCGGAGTATCCGGCGCTGTACTGGCCCTTGGAGAAGATCTGCTCGATCGGCGCGATGGTCAGATTCGGGTGGAATTCGGCGCCGGGCGTGCCCGCCCGGCAGTGCGGCGGCCAGGTGCCCACATAGTCGGGATCGTCGGAGAAATGCGATCCCGGATCGATGTGGTGGTCGCGGGTCGCGACGATCGCGTCGTAGTCGGCGACGCTCAGATACTCCGAGATCCGCTCGGCCACCGCGGCGCCGCCCGCGACGGCGAGCGAGCCGCCCTCGCAGAAGTCGTTCTGCACGTCGACCACGATGAGTGCTCTGGTCATCTGCTGTACCTCGGTCTCGAACGGGGCGTTCGCGGTGTCCTCATTGTAGGAAAGTGGTGCCGATCGCGGGCTCCCCGGCCGACAGTTTCAGCCCCTCCCACGGCAGGCTCACCAACCCCCGCGCGACCAGGTCGCGAGATTCGGCGAGGGTCGGCTGCCCCTCGACGACGCGGCCCTCGCGCACGAGCGGGACCAGCAGGTCGCGAACCTGGTGACCGTTCCCGGGCCGCGCGGCGTGGGCCGGATAGACGATCTCCTCCACGATCGTGCCGGTCCGCCGGGACAACCGCACCGCCTTCTTGGTGCCCCCGCGCGACTCCTTGTGGCTGCTGCGCTTGGCGACCGGCACGCCGTCGACTTCCACCAGCTTGTAGACCATCCCGGCGGTCGGCGCGCCCGAACCCGTGACCAGCGAGGTGCCGACGCCGTACGCGTCGACCGGCTCGGCGCGCAGCCCGGCGATCGAATACTCGTCCAGATCCCCCGACACCACGATGCGGGTCCCTGTCGCGCCGAGCGAGTCCAGCTGGTCTCGCACCTGTCGAGCCAGGACGCCGAGATCGCCGGAATCGATGCGTACCCCGCCCAATCCGGTCCCGGCCACCTCGATCGCGGTGGCCACGCCCTGCGTGATGTCGAACGTGTCGACCAGCAGCGTGGTGCCGATGCCGAGCGCCTCGATCTGGCCGCGGAACGCCGCCGCCTCGTGCTGGCCGTCGGGTCCGCTGTGCAGCAGGGTGAACGCGTGCGCGCTGGTGCCCGCGCCGGGAACACCGAAGCGGCGCACGGCCTCCAGGTTCGAGGTGGCGTCGAACCCCGCCAGGTAGGCCGCGCGGGCGCTGGCTGGCGCGGCCAGTTCGTGGGTGCGCCGCGACCCCATCTCGATCATGCGGCGCCCGGCGGCGGCGCTGACCATGCGCGCGGCCGCCGAGGCGATCGCGCTGTCGTGGTTGAGGATCGACAGGACCAGGGTCTCCAGCACGACGCATTCGGCGAAGCTGCCCCGCACCGACAGGATCGGCGAACCCGGGAAGTAGAGGTCGCCCTCGCGATAGCCGTCTATCTCGCCGGTGAATCGGTACGTGCGCAGCCACTCCAGGGTGCGCCGGTCCAGGAACTCCCCGGCAATCGCGAGTTCCGGCTCGCCGAAACGGAACTCGGCCAGGGCCTCGAGCATCCGGCCGGTACCGGCGACCACACCGTAGCGCCGACCGTGCGGCAAGCGCCTGGCGAATACCTCGAACGTACAGTGGCGCCGGGCCGATCCGTCGGCCAGCGCGGCCGCCAGCATGGTCAGTTCGTACTGGTCGGTCAGCAGCGCGGTGCTGGTAACTCCGGGTGTGGTGTCCACGTCGTCACTGTAGACAGCGGCCCCGTCGGGCCCGGTGCGGGACGCCGCCGGGAACTGGACATAACGGCTGGGCGCGGGTGTTGTGTATTCGGAGTCGAGTCGTACCCTGAAGGTTATGGGTCTGTGTATAGAAGACGCTGTCCGGGTCGCCGCCGGTCCGGTCGGCGTGCACCCGGCGCTGTCGGCGGCACAGGCTACCCCGGAGGCGATCGAGTCCACCGAGATTCTCGAGGCCGAGGACCGGCCCTGGGTCACGGTGGTCTGGGACGATCCGGTCAACCTGATGCATTACGTGACCTACATATTCCAGAAGCTGTTCGGCTACAGCAAAGCCAAGGCAACCGAGCTGATGCTCAAGGTGCACAACGAGGGCAAGGCGGTGGTGTCGTCCGGCTCCCGGGACAAGATGGAACACGACGTGCAGCGCCTGCACGCGGCCGGACTATGGGCGACCATGCAGCGTGACGACTGACCGCGGCGACTACCGTAGCCCCGTGCGCAAGTGGAGCAGGAAGAACTCGCTGAGCGGGCTCAAGCTGCGGTCGGAGATGGACGTGCGGGAGGCGGAGGTGTTGCGCTCGCTGGTGGGCGCGGTCACCGGGCTGCTGAACGACCGGGCGCAGTCGGCGCCCGAGGACGATCTGACCGCGCTGACCGGGCTGCGCAGCGGCAATACCAACCCGCCCGACGACCCCCGGCTGGCCCGACTACTCCCGGAGTTCCACCGGTCCGAGCCCGGTTCCCCCGATGCCGACCGCGCCGATCTCAACAGCGCGCTGCGCGGCCTGCACGAGCCCGACATCATCGAGGCCAAGGTGGCAGCCGGTGCGGTGGTGCTCGAGACCCTCCCGTCCGAGGGCGGCAAGATCGTGCTCACCCCGGAGCAGGCCGACGCCTGGCTGACCGCCCTCAACGACGTGCGCCTGGCCCTGGGCACCGCCCTCGGCATCGACGCCGACACGCCCGAACAGCTGGATCCGAACGATCCGCGCGCACCGCACCTGGACGTCTACCACTGGCTCACCTGGATGCAGGACTCCCTGCTGCAGGCGCTGGCCCCTTAACGGGATTTCTCACCGCACATAACTATTGACAGTCACCGCGACTAGCACATTTTCCGACCCCGCGCGGGAAATTCGGGGGCTGCGCCCGTCGGCCCGGGAATAGGTGCATATTCTGGGCCGTTGACGAACGGCGAGCGGAAGGATTTCGACTGTGCTGGTGATCAGGGCCGACCTCGTGGACGCGATGGTGGCGCACGCGCGCGCCGATCATCCGGACGAGGCGTGCGGGATCGTCGCCGGGCCCGAGGGTTCCGACCGCCCCGAGCGGTTCGTGGCGATGATCAATGCCGAGCGCTCGCCCACGTTCTACCGGTTCGACTCCGGCGAACAGCTGCGGGTGTGGCGCGAGATGGACGATCGCGACGAGGAACCGGTGGTCGTCTACCACTCGCACACCGCGACCGAGGCCTATCCGAGCCGCACCGACATCTCCTACGCCTCCGAGCCGAACGCGCACTATGTGCTGGTCTCCACCCGGGATCCGGAACAGCACGAGTTGCGCAGCTACCGGATCGTCGACGGCGTGGTCACCGAGGAGCCCGTGCAGATCGTGCCCGCATATTCGAACGCCTGAGCCGTCAAGGCGCGAGCCGTCCCGACCAGAACAAGGAGCAGTAAATGTCGGTAACCGTGTCCATCCCGACCATCATGCGTACCCTGACCGGAGGCGAGAAGCGGGTGCAGGCCGCCGGCGGCACCCTCGCCGCCGTCATCGACGACCTCGACGGCAACTACGCGGGTCTGAAGGAGCGGCTGCTGTCCGACGGCAAGCTGAACCGCTACGTCAATATCTATGTCGACGACGAGGACGTGCGGTTCGCGGGCGGGCTGGCGGCCGAGGTGCCCGAGGGCGGCACCGTCACGATTCTTCCCGCCGTCGCCGGCGGCGCGCGCTGATCCCGTGGCGCGCTACGAATCCCTGATCGAGACGCTCGGCAACACGCCGCTGGTGGGCCTACGCCGGTTGTCGCCGCAGTGGGACGGCGACGATCACGTCCGGCTGTGGGCCAAGCTCGAGGACCGCAATCCGACCGGGTCGATCAAGGACCGCCCGGCGCTGCGGATGATCGAGCGGGCGGAGGCGGCCGGGACGCTGCGGCCGGGTTGCACGATTCTGGAGCCGACCAGCGGCAACACCGGAATCTCGCTGGCCATGGCGGCCAAGTTGAAGGGGTACCGCCTGGTCTGCGTCATGCCGGAGAACACCTCGGTGGAGCGGCGGCAGCTGCTGACCATGTTCGGCGCCGAGATCATCGACTCGCCCGCGGCGGGCGGGTCCAATCAGGCGGTGGCGCAGGCGAAGCGGATCGCGGCCGAGAATCCCGACTGGGTGATGCTGTACCAGTACGGCAATCCCGCGAACGCGCTGGCGCACTACGAGGGCACCGGACCGGAGATTCTGGCCGATCTGCCGGAGATCACGCATTTCGTGGCTGGTCTGGGGACCACCGGCACGCTCATGGGCACCGGCCGCTTCCTCCGCGAGAAGGTGCCGGGCATCGACGTCGTCGCCGCCGAACCGCGCTACGGCGAACTCGTGTACGGGCTGCGCAACCTCGAGGAGGGCTTCGTTCCCGAGTTGTACGACGAATCGGTGCTGACCTCCCGGTTCTCGGTCGGGCCCTACGACGCCGTGCGCCGCACCCGGGAATTGGTATCCGAGGAGGGGATCTTCGCGGGCATCTCGACCGGCGCGATCCTGCATGCCGCGCTGGGCGTGGGCAATAAGGCGCGCACGGCAGGTAAACGGGCGGACATCGCCTTCGTGGTCGCCGACGGGGGATGGAAGTACCTGTCCACCGGGGCATACGAGGGCACGCTGGACGAGGCCGAGGAGAAACTGGACGGCCAACTCTGGGCGTAGGCCGCCCCCTCTGTGCCGGGATGACCGGCGATGGATCCCGGTAGTGACGGGACGGGTGCACCTCTCGGTACGCTCGGTATGTGGAGTCCGGATCCCGATCGGGCGCGTCCAGCCCGGACCCCGCAGGAGGCGATAGCGATGACCGCTGGCATGGGTTCGTCGTTCGATCCCGATCGGATCGCGGCACTGCGCGGGCAGCAGGGGAAATCCGCGGTCCCGCAGCGGGGTAGCTCCTCGCCCGCGCTGAAGTTGTTGTGGCAGCGGGCGATCGGGATGACGCTGGCCTTCGTCGCGCTGCTCTACGCCATCGAGGGCGTCGACACCCTCACCGACCACCGGCTCGACCAGGAGGGCGTGCAGCCCCGCACCGCCGACGGGTTGAGCGGCATCGCGTTCGGGCCGTTGCTGCATGCAGACTGGGCGCACCTGGTGGGCAATACGCTGCCCGTCATCGTGTTGGGACTGCTGACGCTGCTGACCGGGATCGGGCGCGGGCTGGCGGCGACCGCGATCGTCTGGCTGGTGGGCGAGACGGGAACCTGGCTCACCGGAGCCGCCGGCACCGTGCACATCGGCGCCTCGGTGCTCGTGTTCGGGTGGCTGACCTATCTGATCTCCCGCGGGATATTCGCGCGAAACCTCCGGCAGATACTGATCGGCGTGGGCGTGGGGTTGCTGTACGGGTCGATTTTGTGGGGTGTGCTGCCCGGAGAGCCCGGAATCTCTTGGCAAGGACATCTTTTCGGGGCGGTGGGTGGACTGGTTGCCGGTTGGGTACTCTCCGGGGATGAACGTCGTCGCCGCGGGGGTAGTGTCGGCCGCTCCGCGTCGCCGGGGTGATCGCGGAGCCCGGCCGGTGGTTTGGGGGATCCCCTCTTGAGCGAAAATGCAGCGTGGCAGCATGGGGGAATGCGCCTCACCGTCCTCGGGTGTTCGGGCAGTGTGTCCGGCCCGGATTCCCCAGCGTCGGGTTATCTGCTCACCGGACCGGATATGACGCCGACGGTCATCGATTTCGGACCGGGTGTGCTGGGGGCGCTGCAGCGCTATCAGGATCCTGGTGAGGTCGATATATTCCTTACCCATCTGCACGCCGACCACTGCCTGGACTTGCCGGGCTTGCTGGTATGGCGGCGCTATCACCCGAATCCGCCGAGCGGGCGCGCGATCGTCTACGGGCCGTCGGACACCTCGCTGCGGATCGGCAACGCCTCGGCCGAGATCGGCGGCCACTGCGACGACTGGTCCGACGTGATCGATATGCGTCCCTGGTCGGAGGGCGACAAGATCACCTTCGGTCCGGGGCACACCGTGCTGGCGCGGCGCATGTACCACCCACCGGAGTCCTACGGCCTGCGGCTCACCACCGCCAGTGGACGCACCCTGGTCTACACCGGCGACACGGCGTTGTGCCCGGCGGTCTTCGAACTCGCGCAGGGCGCCGACATCCTGCTGTCGGAGGCGTCGTGGACGCACGACCCGGACAATCGTCCACCGGGCATTCATCTTTCGGGCGCCGAGGCGGGCATGATCGCCGCCCAGGCGGGAGTCGGCGAACTGCTGCTGACCCACATCCCGCCGTGGACCTCGCGCGAGGATGTGATCGCGGAGGCGAAGGAACAGTTCAGCGGTCCGGTGCACGCGGTGTCACCCGGCGAGGTGATAGATATCCAGGCGGGTCCCGGATTCGTCGGAGGTTCCCACTAGGCTGCCTCGTGTGTCTAGACGAGCCGATGGCAGGGCGGACGACGAACTCCGCGAGGTAAGGATCACCCGGGGGTTCACCACGCATCCGGCGGGTTCGGTGCTGGTGGAATTCGGGCAGACGCGAGTGATGTGCACCGCGAGCGTGACCGAGGGTGTGCCGCCGTGGCGGCGCGACTCCGGATTGGGTTGGCTGACAGCCGAATACGCGATGCTGCCCGCGGCCACCCACACCCGCAGTGGCCGGGAGTCGGTGAAGGGCAAGGTCGGCGGGCGCACCCAGGAGATCAGTCGCCTGGTCGGCCGGTCGCTGCGCGCCTGCATCGACCTCGCCGCGATCGGCGAGAACACCATCGCGCTGGACTGCGATGTACTGCAGGCCGACGGCGGCACCCGGACGGCCGCGATCACCGGTGCGTACGTGGCGCTGGCGGATGCGGTCACCTATCTGGGCGCGGCGGGGCAGCTCGCGGATCCGCAGCCGATCTCGTGCATGATCGCCGCGGTCAGCGTGGGCGTGGTCGACGGCCGGGTGCGGCTGGACCTGCCCTACGAGGAGGATTCGCGCGCCGAGGTCGACATGAACGTCGTCGCCACCGACACCGGCACGCTGGTGGAGATCCAGGGCACCGGCGAGGGCGCCACGTTCCCGCGCTCCACCCTCGACAAGCTGCTGGATTCCGCGCTGGCCGGTTGTGAGCAGCTGTTCGCGGTGCAGAAGGAGGCGCTGGCGCAGCCGTACCCGGGCGTGCTGCCGGAGCCGGAGAAGAAGAAGTGACCGAGCGGCGGGTGCTGGTCGCGAGCCGCAATGCCAAGAAGCTGGTGGAATTGCGCCGCATTCTCGCCGAGGCCGGGATCGAGGGCCTCGAGATCGTCGGCCTGAACGAGGTGCCGCCCTACGACGAGGCGCCGGAAACCGGTGCGACCTTCGAGGAGAACGCGCTGGCAAAGGCGCGCGACGGCGCGGCCGCCACCGGATTGGCCTGTGTCGCAGACGATTCCGGCCTGGCCGTGGATGCGTTGAACGGGATGCCGGGCGTGCTGTCGGCGCGCTGGTCCGGCCGCCACGGCTACGACGCGGCCAACAACGAGCTGCTGCTCGGCCAGCTCACCGACGTCCCCGATGCCCGCCGCGGGGCGCGCTTCGTCTCCGCGTGTGCGCTGGTCGCCGACGGCCGCGAGGTCGTCGTGGTCGGCGAATGGCCGGGCACGATCGGCCGGAAACCGGTCGGCGACAACGGTTTCGGCTACGACCCGCTGTTCGTCCCCGACGGCGGCACCCGCACCTCGGCCCAACTCGACCCCGCCGAGAAAGACGCCGCCTCCCACCGCGGCCGCGCCCTCCGAGCCCTACTCCCTGTCCTCGCGGAGTTGGCCGAACGCTGACCTTCCCGCACCCCGCATTCGCTCTCGCACCCGCTACAAGCGCTGCACGGGGTGCGAGGGCATGCAGGGGGTGCGCGAAGTGCTTGTGCGCCGTCAGATGCCGTAGGTTTGTTTGACCTGTTCGGCGTTGATGTGTTCGACGTAGAAGGACAGGAAGGGGATGGTGCCTGCCAGGAGGGTGCCGATGGTGCGGCCGATCGGCCAGCGCACCTTGATCGCCAGGTCGGCGGTGATGATCAGGTAGATGAAGTAGACCCAACCGTGCACCACCGCGATCCAGCTCGGGGTGTCGACGTCGAAGCCGTACTTGGCGATCATCTCCGCGGTCAGCAGCAGCAGCCAGAGACCGGTGATCCACGCGAGCGCGCGATACCGAACGAGCGCGGGCTTGACCTTCGCTGGGTCGGCGGCGGTCGGCTTGGGGGCCAGCGCATCCGGCCCGGCGGTATCGGTGGAGTTGTCCGTGGCGCTCAACCGGCGCTCCTCTCGGTGATCATGCGTCGATGTCCGTTCGCGCACCCCGTGTTCATTTCCGCACGCGCTGCAAGCGATGTAGAGGGTGCGGGAATGGGTAGGGGGTGCGGGAGGCGTGGGGCCGCGGCGCTCACGGGGTGCTCCGCTCGGTGTCGCGGGTGATGAGACCGGCGGAGTGCATCTGCTGGTCCATGTCTTGCGCGTTCAGTTCGGCGAGGTAGCGGTTGTATTCGGCGAGAACTGGGTCGTCGTCGCGCGGCGCGGTCGGCCGTTCGGGCAGCAGGCCAGCCGGAATCTCGCGCGGGGCAACGGGTTTGGCGTTCGCACGGATTCGTGCAGCGGAAGTATCCGCATCGGACGATTCCGGCTCGCCCGCGTCGGTGTCGCGCTCCAGGCGCACGAAACGGAAGTAGGCGAACACCACGAACCCGGCGAACAGCGGCCACTGCAGCGCGTAGCCCAGATTCTGGGCGGTGCCGGTCGCCGACTCGAACCGTCCCCACTGCCACCAGCCCAGGGCCAGGCAGGCCAGCGCGGCGACGACCACCAGAATGATCAGAGCCGGGCGACGGTGTGGGGCGGACACGCATACCACGGTACCCGTCTACTACACGATACGTAGTGGCAGGGCCCGGAATTTCCACAGTGGAGCCGGGGTCCTAGAACTTGTAGGTGATTCCGGTCAGCCGCTCGGATTCCTCCCACAGCCGCCGCCACAGCCCGCGATCGTTCGACAGCTTGCTCGACGGCGCGGGCTTCACCGGGCCCTGCGCCCCGAACAACCGGGTCGGGCCCCAGTAGATGTTCGGGTCGGCGTCGGGCATCGTGGCGGCGAACTCGGTGGACTGCGCGGCCTTGGCGGGGGAGTGGCCGACCATCGCGATGAACGGCTTGGCGATCCGGTCGATCGGCGTCTCGGTCCGGGTGAACAGGTCGGTCGCCGAGACCCCGGGGTGCACGGCGTAGGAGCGCTTGGCCGAACCCGATTCGGCCAGCCGCCGCTGCAGCTCGCGCGCGAACATCAGGTTCGACAGCTTGGCCTGGGCGTAGGCCAGGTTGCGCTGGTACTTGCGATGCTCGTAGTTGAGGTCGTCGACCCAGAGTTTGGGCGTCTGCCGGTGCGCGATACTGGCCAGCGAGACCACCCGGTCGCGGATGCGGTCCAGCAGCAGCCCGGTCAGCGCGAAATGACCCAAATGGTTGACACCCCACTGGGTTTCGAAACCGTCTTTGGTGCGCGAGAACGGGATGTTCATCAGCCCGGCATTGTTGATCAGCACGTCGAACTCGCCGGTCTGCTCGGCGAACTCGCGGACCGACGCGAGATCTGCCAGGTCGAGCGCGGCCACCCGCACGTCGCCGTCGATGCGGTCGGCGATCTCCTGCGCCTTGGCGGTGTTGCGGCAGGCCATGACCACGGTCCCGCCCTTACCCGCGATCACCCTGCTGGTGTGCTTGCCGATACCGCCGTTGGCCCCGGTGATCACGAACGTCCGCCCGGTCAGATCCGGTATTTCGCTGGGATTCCACGCCATGGTGCGACCTCACTACCTACCGTGTACGAGAAGCGTCGGTGCATTCTCTCACGCCGACCTTACTCTAGAGTAAGTTCTGGCGAAAGTGTCTGGGTCGGTTGGTGTGCGCCGCTCATGCCACTCTGTAATACCGGAATTACCCGTCAGCTAATGGCCTCGAGCTGGATCGTTGTCGTGCCTGCAGGAAGAGTTCGATATCGCAGCACATACTGAGCTAATGACCGCAGCGCCCGCAGTCACCGATTCCGCCGCCGCGCCCGTCAGCCATGCTCGGGCCAATATCGTCTTCGGGACGGTCGTGCTGGGCATGCTCATGGCCGCGCTCGATCAGACCATCGTGTCCACCGCGCTGCCAACGATCGTCGCCGACCTGGGCGGCGCCGGGCATATGGCGTGGGTGGTCACCTCCTATCTGCTGGCGGAGGCGGTCGCGACCGCACTGGCGGGCAAGTTCGGCGATCTGTTCGGCCGCAAGCTGGTGTTCCAGCTCAGCGGGCTGATCTTCATCGTCGGGTCGATGGTCGCCGGGCTGGCGCACGGGATGACGTTGCTGGTGATCGCCCGCGCCGTTCAGGGCATCGGTGCGGGCGGGTTGATGGTGACCGCGATGGCGTTGATCGCCGATGTCATCCCGCTGCGCGAACGCGGCAAGTACCAGGGCGCGTTGGGCGCGGTGTTCGGCGTCACCACGGTGATCGGGCCGACCTTGGGCGGGCTGTTCACCGATCACGCCAGCTGGCGCTGGTGTTTCTACGTGAACGTGCCGATCGCGATTCTGATGATCGTCGTTGCGGCGCGGGCGATTCCGTCCGTTCGCGCGGCGGTGCGCCCGGCGATCGACTACGCGGGGATCGCGCTCGTGGCCGTCGGTGTGAGCTGTCTGATCCTGGCGCTGGAATGGGGCGGGCAGGAGTACCCGTGGGGCTCCGGGATGATCATCGGGCTGTTCGTCGCGGCGGCAATTCTCTTGGCGGCCTTCGTCTTCGCGGAGCTGCGCGCGGCGGAACCGATGCTGCCGATGCATCTGTTCCGCAGCAATGTCTTCACCGTCTGCTCGATCCTCAGCTTCATCGTCGGCTTCGCCATGCTGGGGGCGATGACCTATCTGCCCGCGTATCTCCAGTACGTCAACGGGGTTTCGGCCACCGCCTCCGGGGTCCGCACGCTGCCGCTGGTGGTGGGGCTGTTCACCACGTCGATCATCTCCGGTCAGGTGGTCGGGAAGACCGGGCACTACAAGTACTTTCCGATCGCGGGCACCGGAGTGATGGCGCTGGGGTTGTATCTGATGTCGACGATGGACCGCACCACGGGCTTCTGGCTGGAGTCGCTGTACATGCTGATCCTCGGGCTCGGGATCGGCCTGGCCATGCAGGTGCTCACGATCGTCGTGCAGAACACCGTGCCCTATTCCGACCTCGGCACCGCCACCTCCGGCGTGACATTCTTCCGTACCGTCGGAAGTACCTTCGGCGCAGCGATTTTCGGCACTCTGTACAGCAATCAGATCGGGAAGGATCTGGCCGGGGCGCTCGCCCAAGATCCCGGGATCCCGCCCGCGGCCGCGGGCAATCCGCAACTGCTGCGGGAACTTCCGCAAGCGCAGCGGATTCCGATCATCGACGCCTACGCCCACACCATCGATCACGTGTTCCGCTGGGTGGTTCCGGTGGCGGTGCTCGGATTCCTGGTGGCGTGGTTCCTCGAGCAGGTGCCGCTGCGTGACAGCGCCCGCGCCGAGGCCACCGATGTGGGCGGCGGTTTCGCGGTGCCGGATTCGGTGGACCGCGTTGTGCGGCTGGAACATTCGCTGGCCAGCGTGATGCGGCGGCTGCGCGACGACGAACTACCCGATCCGCGCATTCTGGCGGCCGCGGAAAGCTCGCTGACCCGCGATCAGGCCTGGGCCATCGGACAGGTGGAGATGCTGAACCGGGTGCGCGGCGGGGCCACGCTGGCGTCGATCGCCCGCGCCCACTGGATGCCGCCGGAGGTGCTGGAACCGGTGTACGAGCGGGCCGTTCACAACGGCTATGTCGAATTCGACGGTGAGCTGATCGATCTCACCGATTCGGGGCAGCGCGAGTTCGACCGGATCTTCGCCGCGTGGCGCCGGTGGCTGTGCGGCTACCTCGACGACTGGGACTGCTCGGACCCCGAGGACCGCCTCCTGCTGGATCGGGCGCTGGACAATATCGCCGCGAAGTTGCTGGACGAGGCGGACAGGCCGGGGGCGTTGCCTGCGCATGCGTCCCCGTAGTTCCGGCAAAAAGCGCGCCGGAACTACGGGGAATCAGGGGTGGGCCGGAACGACGGGGTCGGACCGGCCCCGTGCGTCACGCCCTGGCGAGTTCGGAGTGGACGTCGACAGGGATGTCCCAGTCGATGGTGTAGCTCTGTTCGCGGGTCAGTGTTTTCTCCAATTTCATCAGTTTGGCCATGGTGGGCATGAGAACCGGCATCATTCGGCGCATGATCGGGCCCATGGTCTTGCTGTGGCTGATCTTGGCGCCGCGGGCCGCGATCTTCTCGACCCGGGGGCGACGGATCCGCTCGTAGGCGGCGAAAGCCGTTGCCGGATCGTCGAAGTCGCGCAGGCAGCGGGCCAGCTGGATGCCGCTCTCGATGGCCAGCGACGCGCCTTGGCCGGTGCTGTTCGACGGTGCGTGCACCGAATCACCGACCAGGACCATCCGCCCGCGGTACCAGGTCGGCACCGGCGGCATGATGTGCAGCGCGCCGACCGAGACCAACTCCTCGGGCGTGGTGTTGCGGGCCAGTTCGCCACCGGGCACGTCCTCGCCGTATGTCTCACGCAGGGTGCGCAGCCACTGTTCGGCCGGTACCTGCTGTGCCTCGGTCAGCGACATGTACTGCTTGTGCGGGAGGTTGACTCCCCAGCCGACCCGACCGTCGGGCAGCGACCAGTACAGGTAGTAGGCGTTCTTGCCGAAGGCGAAAACCATTGTCTGCGGCGGGATTTCGAACGAACACTCGGTGTAGGCGCCGAAGCCGAGCATGCCGAGGTATTCGGCGGTCGGCGCCTTCGGATCGATGAGGGCGCGGACCTTCGACTTGATGCCGTCCGCCCCGATCAGCAGATCGGCTGTGGCGGCGGAACCGTCGGCGAAGCGGGCGGTGACGCCGTCGCTGTGCTCGTCGACGCCGACCAGCTTCTTGCCGTACTCGAACGGCACGCCCGCCGCGACGGCCCCGTCGTGCAGCACCTCGTGCAGGGCACCGCGGTCGACCACGTGCAGCGGTTCCAGCGTGGCGGGCACCGGGGCGGTGATCTGCTTGTGCCCCATCGACATCATGGTGTTCGTCATGGGCAGCGCGGCCTTGCGCAGCGCATCGCCGAGGTCGACGATGTCCAGGGCGGCAAGGCCGTTCGGGGCGAAGCCGAGCGCGCTGCCGATGTTGTAGGCAGGTCCGGGATACGCCTCGTAGACGCGGGCCTCGATGCCCGCCTTGCGCAGCGCGGTGGCGGTCACCGGTCCGGCGATGCCGCCGCCGACGACCAGAGCGGTCCGAATGGACATAAGTGTTCTCCCTGGTGGGTTCGGATGTCCGCACCGATCCACGCGTAGGGAGCCCAGTTATCCTGTAGTTGCCAAACTCGGTCCGGGTTCGCCCCGGGTGGATGCGGTTCGAGACGGTGATTCGATCGGGCTCGGCGAGGTGTTGCCGCACCTCTCCGGGCCCGGTTTTCCGCTGGACACGTATTCACGTGCCGTCGTCTATGTGAATTCCCCCCTTTCGACCCGCTCGACGACCTCGGCAGGCGCCATGCCCTCGGCGTGCCATTGCCGCCACGGCGCCACGCCGGGGAAGGTCCCCGACGTCAGTTCGTCGCGCAGCGAGCGCACCCAGGCGGCCTCGGCCCGCAGCATGGCGATGTCGTATTCGACTTCGATGAGAAACAGCCGCGGCACCGCGGCGGTCTTCGCCAGGTCGTCGCGGAGGCGGGCGATCGCTCGGTCCAAACCCTCCAGCCGCGCGCTCAACAGGGAGATCACCTCGTCGGGCGGGAGCAAGGAGGCGATGGACAGGCCCGCCATGAACCGATGCGGCTCGGGTTCCGGCGTCGAGAGCAACTCCCGCGTCCAGTCCTCGAGCTCGGCGCGGCCCGCCGGGGTGGTGGCGTAGATGGTCCGCTCCGGCCGCGAGCCCTCCCGCTCGCTGCCGACGACCTCGAGGAAGCCGTGCTTCTCCAGGTTCTGCACCACGGTGTACAGCGAGCCCCACTTGATGTCCATATCGCGTTCTTTGCCGCGCTGCTTGAGTACGGCCGCGATCTCGTAGCGGTGCATCGGCCGCTCGACCAGCACCGCGAGTACCGCTAGGGCCTGCAGATTGCCGACCTTTCGCTTCTTGACCACCACACCTCCTTATTCGTCCACGAATATACGTCTACGAGTATTCGGTGGCAAGTGCGACGGTGTCGGTGAATTCGTCGTCCGGCATGTCGAGCCGATCGCGGAGGTGATCGGCCAGTACGTCGCCCACCATCCGCTGGGTCGCGCGCAGGGTGAACCCGGACGCGGACGACCGATGCCGCGCGTCCATCATCGGCCGTCCGGCCCCTCATGCTCGGCCGGGACATGCGACCGCCCCGGGGTGCGGCGTGCCGGCGCCGGGACCCGGGGCGGTGCTCGTCACGAGCGTGGCGGACCGTTGTGCGGCGCGTGTTGTCCCCATGCGCCGCGCGATTCACCAGGGATGATGAGGGAAACCCCGGTGCCGCGCGCACAACCGACCGATTGCATCGTGACGTTCGGCGGCCGATGAGGGTGAACGACCGCCGAAGTCTGGTCTACTATCTACGTACGTAGACAGTAGAATATGCTGCCGGGATCGGTCAAGTAGATATCGCGGCCGCACCACCTGACCTACTGTCTATGTACGTAGATAGTATGCACATGGGCTGTACCGGTTGTTCGGAGCGGCCGACGACTAGGAGGTGCTGTGCGTACGCGCGGATTCGGGGAACTCGAGACGGTGGTCATGGACCGCCTCTGGAACCGAGACGGCGACCCGACCACCGTCCGGGAGCTGTTCGACGAGCTGACCGCTGAGCGCGAGATCGCGTACACGACGGTCATGTCCACCATGGACAATCTGTACCGCAAGGGGTGGCTGGAACGCCGCCGCGAGGGCAAGGCCTTCCGCTACTGGCCGACCCTGACCCGCGAGCAGCACAGCGCGCGGCTGATGCGGGAGGCACTGCACGACGGCGGCCGCTCCGACCTGGTGTTGGCGCACTTCATCGAGCAGATCGGCCCGGAGGAATCCGAGCGGCTGCGGGCCGCGCTGCGACGATTGGCGGACGGTACGTGACCGTGGCGATCGGCCTGTTCGGCTACGCGACCGCGGTGGCCATGGTCGCGCCGCGCGTCCTGCCGCGGCTGAACCGGCACGGGGTCGCGCCGCACCTGGGCGTGGCGGCCTGGCTGACGCTGATCGCGAGCGTACTCGGATCCTGGACAGTCGGCCTGGTGCTGGCGCTGGCCGACATCACCCGGACCTGGTTCCATCCGGACCGTTTGGTCGCCTCGGGCCTGCACGAGGCGGAGGAGATCGCCACCGGGCACGCCGGGCTGGCGGCCCAGCTGGGCCTCATGGCGGTGATCTGCGCGTTGACCGCGCTCGCGATCGTGCTCGGCATCCGGCTGGCCCGGCTGCAGCTGCGCATGCGGCTGCGGGCGCACGAGCACGCCGACGCGCTGCGGCTGACCGGGCGCCGGGTGCGGCGTCACCAGGTCGCCGACCTGGTGGTGTTGGACACCGCCGAACGCGCGGCCTACTGCGTGGCGGGCGCGCCGAGCGTCGTGGTGGTCACCACCGGCGCTCTGGCCGCACTGGAAGACGACGAGCTGGACGCGGTGCTGGCGCACGAGCACGCGCATCTGGAACGCAGGCACCCCTTGGTGCTGACGGTGATGCGCGGGCTGGCGACGACGTTTCCGCGGCTGCGGCTGTGCACGGTCGGCGCGCGGGAGGTGGCGCGGCTGCTGGAGATGTGCGCCGACGATGCCGCGGTGCGCAGGCACGGTCGCGCGCCGTTGCTGTCGGGCCTGCTCACCCTGTCCGGCGCGGCGCCCGCCGGGGCGCTGGCCGCCAGTGGAGCGGATGTGCTCGCCCGCGCCGAGCGCCTGGCCGCGCCGCGGCCCGGGTGGCACGTCCACACCCGTGCCGGACTCCTCACCGGTATCGCGCTGGGCGTCGGCGGGCCGCTGCTGATCGCCGCCACCGCCGCCTCGGGGATCCTGATCTGCTTGCTGTGAGTCGCGCACTCAGCCCCGCAAGGCCGCGGACAGCCGAGCTACCTCCCGACTCGGTCGCCAGCCCGCCGTCCGAGATCAGCACGGTCTCCGGCTCGAACACCACGATCGCACGGTAGAGCTAGGGTGGCGGCTGTGCGGATCTTTCTGGCTGGTGCGAGTGGAGTGCTGGGCGTCCGGCTGACGCCCCTGTTGGTCGCGATCGGGGCCGAGGTGGCCGCGCTCACCAGGTCGCCGGGGAAGGCCCCCGCGCTGGCCGAGATGGGAGCCGAACCGGTGGTGTGCGACGTGTTCGACGCGCCCGCGCTGGAACAGGCGGTGCGCGCCTTCGCCCCCGACCTGGTGCTGCATCAGCTCACCGACCTGCCCGACGATCTCGCCGAGTTGCCCGCCGGGCGCGCCGCCAACGCGCGGATGCGGCGCGAGGGCACCGCCAACCTGGTGGCGGCGGCGCAGGGGGCGGGCGCCGCACGCTTTCTGGCGCAGAGCGTGGCCTGGGAGATGGGCGGAGAAGGTCAGGAAGCCAAGGAATTCCTGGAATCCGCCGTGCTCGACATCGGCGGCGTGGTGCTGCGGTACGGCCAGTTCTACGGCCCCGACACCTACTATCCGGAGACCGGGGACTTTCCCGATCCGCCGCGCATCCACATCGATGAGGCCGCGGCACGCACTGTCACGGCCCTCGATCTCGCCTCGGGAATCTACGCGCTCACCGACATCGGGCAGACGGATTTCGAACCCGTGCGGTAGGGGCGCCGGTGCTACCGTCGGGCCGTGGTGAATCGGCGCGATATCCAGCACCGACCGGGTGCGCCCGCCCGGCCACTGGCACACCGGCACCGCGCAGGTGGTGCCCGACGATGACCCGCGCGCGTGTGAAGGAATTGTCGTGCGCATCGATCTGGACCGACCGATCGGCTCCGCGGGCGCGTCACAGCGCCACCGGGGCGCGTTGTTCGGTATCGTCCCAGGTGACCGGGCTTTTCGGGGCAGCGTCCACGACGCTGGTGCAACGAAAGGGTTCCGACCATGGAGTCACCGGACAGTCGGCCGCCGACCGCGCCGCCGAACAGGGGGAACAACACCGCGCGCAGTGTCGCCGTCGTGGCCGTGGCCGTCGCTGTCATCGCGGTGGCGGCTCTGGTGGGGGTGCTGCTCGACCGGTCGGACAAGGACACCGCGACACCGGGCACCTCGACCGGCGCCCGGCCCGCCTCGACCGGGGCCCGCGGCACGTCGGCGGCGCCGCTGCCCCCGCGCCGGGTCGGCGGGGACTGTTCGGCCGGTGGCATCGTCGCGCAGTGGCAGCCCGCGCCGGACGGCAGCCTGAACTGCACACCGCGGTCACAGATCGTCGAGCGCCGGATAGGCGACGACTGCACGCACGACGGCATCATCGCGCACTGGGGTCACGGACCTGACGGCGGTTGGGTGTGTATTCCGCAGCCGCAGGCTCCCCCGGTCGAGGAGCCCGCGCCCGTGCAGCCGTATGTGGCGCCCTATGTGCAGGAGGAGGCTCCGGCCCCCGAAACCGAGCCAGAACCCGAACCGGAGCCCGCGCCGGAGCCCGCGCCGCCGCCTCCACCCGCGCCGCCGCCGCTCATCCAGCTTCCGCCGCTGCCGCCGTTCCCCGGGATCGGCTAGCCGCGGTGTCGGGGCCCTCGCCTAGGGTGCAGGAGTGCCTCGCGAGCTGACCGATCTGCCCTATGCCCGGTTCCTGGAGCCCTTCGGTGCCGAGCCGGAATCCGATGCCGACTACGAGAGCGCGCACATCGACGGTCGCACCTTCGAGGGGCTCGATATCGGCGGCAGTAAGTTCGTCGAATCCGCGTTCACCGCAACCGAATTCAGCGGTGGGGTCATGCGGTACACCCGATTCGACGATGTCTGGCTGCGGCATGTGCGGTGGATCGGCACCAACCTCGGCCAGACCGGTTGGCTGAATACCGAACTCGTCGACTGCGCGCTGTCCGGGGTGGAGGCCGTCGGATCGCAGCTGCGCCGGATCCGGTTCGAGGGCTGCAAGTTCGATTCGGTGAACCTGCGCAACGCGCTGCTCCAGGACGTCACGTTCGCCGACTGCGTGCTGCGGGACACCGATTTCGGCGAGGCGGCACTGACGCGGGTGAGCTTCCCGGGCACTCGGCTGGACGAGGTCGCGCTGCACGGCGCGGCGCTGCACGATGTCGATCTGCGCGGCGCGGTCACCCTGGAGATCACCGCGGGTATCGAGTCCCTGCGGGGCGCCATGATCAGCACCATGCAACTGCTGGACCTCGCCCCGGCCTTCGCGTGTGCGGCGGGAATCATCGTGCGCGACAACTGAACCCGCTTCAGGCGTGGGCGGTCTTGCCGCCGTCGATGACCAGCTGCGCACCGGTGAGGTAGGGGTGCTCCGGGGAGGCGAGGGTGAGCGCGAACGCGGCGATCTCCTCCGCGGTGGCGAGGCGTCGGCCGCGTAGTCGAGCGCCGCCGCCTGGACCAGCCCGACCAGGGCGCGCTTACTCGCCGTGTACGCGCCCCGCCCGGCCTCGGTGGCGAGCGTATTCGACGAGGAGGTCACCACAATGGTGCCACCGCCTGACCGAATCATATGGGGCACTTGGTATTTCATCGCCAGGAAGGTGCCGCGCAAATTGGTGTTCAGTACCCGGTCGAATTCGTCGGCGCCCAACCGTGTTCGGCTCGCGGTACCGGGTCTGCGGCCGCGCTGACACCGGGGTTGGCGGCGGCGACCGAATCCGGCTCAGGCGGGCACCGGCTCGGGTTCGCGGCGGGTGCCGTGGAATCCGGGCAGCCAGCGGTCGACCAGCGGGATCAGGTGGATCAACGGGCCGATGCCGAAGGCGTAGACGAGGGTGCCGATGCCGACGCTGCCGCCGAGCAGCCAGCCGGTCACCAGGACGGTCGCCTCGATGCCGGTGCGGATCGCCCACACCGGGCGGCCGGTGCGCTGTACGAGTCCGGTCATCAGGCCGTCCCGCGGCCCCGGGCCCATACCGGCGCCGATGTAGAGCACGGTCGCTATCGCGTTCAGCACCACGGCCGCGGCCATCGCGCCCACCCGCACGGGCAGCGCCTGCACCTGCGGGAGCAGCCACAGCCCGACATCCACCGAGATCGCGATCACCACCACATTGCTCACCGTGCCGAGGCCCGGCTTCTGCCGGAGCGGAATCCAGGCCAGCAGCACCGCCACCCCGGTGATGGCGGTCACGGTTCCGAAGCTCACCGGAACGTGCCGCACTACTCCCTGATGGAACACGTCCCAGGGGTCCAGGCCGAGCGCCGCGCGGATCATCACGGCCATCGAGAATCCGTACAACCAGAGTCCGACGTAGAGGGCACACAGGCGGCGGAGCAACATCCGGCCAGCATGCAACAGGACTGGACCCTGGATGCAGGGCCAGTGGCCGATTGCTGGACCCTGCGCGAGGGTTCCAGCGTGGATATCCCGTCGCGCCCGAGCGTGCGCGCAAGCTATGCCCGGATCAGCGCGGGTCCGGGGATCTGGCCGCGGTCATTCGCAGGGCTCGTGGCTCGTCAGCGCGCGCAGTAGTGGACCGCCGCGCTGCGCGGGATCGCCGAGAAGAGGCAGCGCCCGCGCCAGCAGGTCGCGGAGGTTCGGGCAGGCCCGTATGTCGGCGGACCCGCAGTCCAGCGCGTGCCCGATGGCCGTCAGCGCCGCCTGCGCCTGCGCGATCTGTTCTTGCAGCCGCACCTGGTGCGCGCGCAGCAGCCTGCGTCGGGCGCCGCGGTCGGGCGCGGCGATGAACAGGTCGCGGATCTCCTCCAGCGACAGGCCGATTCCCTTGGCGACCAGGATCAGCGTGACGGTCTCGGCGTCGGCCTCGCGGTAGCGGCGACGCCCGGCCCGGTCCCGGTGCGGCGCCAGCAGCCCCATCTCCTCCCAGTGCCGCAGCACGTGCGTGGCCAGCCCGAATCGGACGGCCAGATCGCCGATCGACAGGTCCGCCGTCTCTCGGACCTCGGAGTCGAGAGAGCTGCTCATGTCACCAGTGTGCAAGTTCAGGCCGACCTGAAGTCAATACCGGTAGCATGCGTGGGGTGAATCCCGTTGCCGCACGTGTGATGTCCACCCTCGCCGGTCAGCTCGGCAATCCGCACGGACTGCTGGGCAAGGGCGTGGCGGCCATGCTGAACCGCGTCAACCGCTTCGCGATCGAGGGCGCCGCCGAGGCCGCCGCGGTCGCCCCGGGCGAGGCCGCCGCGGATATCGGCTTCGGCGGCGGCGCGGGGCTCTCGCTGCTGCTGGACCGGGTCGGCGCGGACGGCACGGTGCACGGCGTGGAGATCTCACCGGATATGCTGGCGCGGGCCAAGTCTCGGTTCGCTCGCGATATCGGCGCGGGCAGGCTGCGCGTGCTGCAGGGCTCGCTTACCGAACTACCGCTGGCCGAATCGAGCCTGGACGCCGCGATCACGGTCAACACCGTGTACTTCGTACCCGAACTCGACCGCGCCTGTGCGGAATTGGCACGGGTGCTGCGCCCGACCGGCCGCGTCGTGGTGGGCATCGGCGATCCGGACGGGATGGCCGAGATGCCGTTCACCGCATACGGATTCCGGCTGCGCCCGGTGGCGGAGGTGATCGGCGCGCTGGAGCAGGCGGGCCTGACCGTCGAGGACCGCGTCATCGACCACAAGCCGATCCCGGCGCACCTGCTCATCGCCCGCCCGGTCTGAGCGCACCGGTTTCAGGCGGCGCCGCGCCGATATTCGCGAGGTACCGGTATCCGTACGATACGGGCGTGGACATGAGTGCGAGTGTGCGGTTGCCGGAGGACTGGGAGGCGCGCGTTCGCGATGCGCTCGCCGCGTCACCGCGTCCGGAACTGGCGACGGGTGCGCTGCGTAGGCTGGGTGCCGGGATGGACAGTGTGGCGCTGCTGCTCGAGCGGCCGGAGGGGCCGTACGTGCTGCGACTGCCGCAGGATCCGCACGGGGCCGCGGGGATCGCGCACGAGGCCCTATTACTGCCGGAGCTGGCCGATCGCCTCGCGGTGCCGATCCCGCGTTTCCTGTTCACGGCGCCGAATCCTTTGGGGCCCGGTCAATTCTGTGTGTATCCGGCGGTTCCCGGCGAGTCGCTGTCGGACGAGCAGTGGCAGCGGTTGGGTCTGCTGGACCTGCCCGCGACGCCCCGGCGGATCGCGGAGCTGATCGAGGGCGTGCACGGCTTCTCCGTGGTGCGCGCGCGGGAGTTGGGGGTCGAAACCTGGGATCTGCGAGCGGAATTCACGGCGGATCTGAAAACCGTTCGTGCCGAGGTGGTTCCGCTGCTGGGGCCGACCGAGGCGGATGCCCTGCTGCGCGCGTGGGAGGGCTATCTGGGCGACGACGCCAACTTCGACTACCGCCCGACCCTGACGCACGCCGATGTCAGCTTGGACCACCTGCTGGTGACGGGTACGGAGATCACCGGTCTGATCGATTTCGGAGATGTCGAGATCGGCGACCCGGATTACGACCTGTGCTACCTGTACCCCGACGCCGGACCGGATTTCGTGCGGCGGGTACAGCACTGCCGCGGAACGGAACTCGGCTCGCGGCAGGAGGCGAAGCTGCGATTCTGGGCGTGCGCGGATCCAGCGCTGGACGTGCTGCACGCGGTGGAGAACGGGATGCCGGAGTTCCGGGAGGAGCGGCTGCGGGTGCTGAGCGAGGCCCTGGCTCGCTTCCAGCTCGGGTAGGTCGATCAGGCCGCCGCCGCTTCCCGCACCACGTCGACACTCAGGAAATCCGGCGCCTGGATCACGTAGCGCAGCATGAACCGTATGAACGCGGGCATATCGCTCGCCCGCTCGTCGCGGTAGACCTGGGGATTGCCGACTTCGTAACGGCGCCACCGGCTTTCGAGCTCGCAACCCTCGGCCGCGAGCACGTTGCGCACCCAATCCGATTGCGGCCCATAGGTCAGCGCGATCACGTAGCCGCCGCGCCGGCGGAAGGCCCACAGCGGAGTCCGGAATGTCTTGCCGGACTTGCGCCCTCGGTGGACGACGACCGCCCACCCCGGCGCCCAGGGAGCGATGAACCTGGTGAGCCTGTTCAGCCCGAACTTGTTGGCCCGGGCGACCCATCGCGGAGCAGGCATCGGGAACTCCTCACTTGTTGAGTTTCTGATCTCAGACTAGCCCCGCGCGGAGAAGAAAGTCAACGACTGTAGAATTTCCGGCATCATGCCTCCGATCGGACGACGCCCAGGAAAGACCGACACCCGGCAGGTGCTGCTGGACACCGCGCGCGGCAAGTTTGCCGACGCGGGGTACGAGCAGACCTCCGTGCGCGACATCGCCGCCGCGGCGGGCGTCGACCCCGCGCTGATCAGGCACTATTTCGGAAGTAAGGCCGAGCTGTTCCGCGCCACCATGGGCTGGCCGTTCGATCCCGCCGATATCGCCGGTCGTGTCGTCGAGGGCGACCGCGGCGAGCTGGGGGCGCGGCTGACCCGGGTGTTCTTCGAGGCCTGGGATCGGCCGGAGTCGCGGGCCCCGTTGCTGGCGATCCTCCGCGGGGCCGCCACGCACGCGGATTCCGCCGCCCTGGTCCGGGAATTCATCCAGCAGCAGCTGTATCCCCAGCTCGCGGCGGCGCTGCCGGGTCCGGACGCGGAACTGCGGATCGACCTGTCGATGGCGCAGCTGCTGGGCATCGCCTACCTGCGCTACATCCTGCGGGTGGAGCCGATCGCCTCCGAATCGCTGGACGAACTCGTCACCAGAGTCGCGCCGGTGATAACCATGCACCTGGCAAAGCCTGGCGAGTGATTGATCGTCGGTCCGCACGAGCAGTAGCGCAACCACCTGTCCGCCCGATCCACACCGAGTCGGGGCGGAAAATCGGTTGCGCCATATCGCAGAATGGTTCGGTGCGTGAACAGCAAGTGCGGCTCGGCGATGCGGAGATTCCGGTCGTGGACTTCGGCGGTAATGGACAGGCGGTGGTGGCGCTGCACGGGAGTTTCGGGCGGGGTGGCATATTCGTCGGGCTGGCGCGTGAACTGTCCGAGCGGGTGCGGATCATCGCCCCCGACCAGCGCGGGCACGGCCGTTCCGGGCGGTCCGAGAGCTACGCGAGCAACGACTTCGTGGCCGATGCCGCCGGTTCGATCGAGGCCCTCGGGCTCGCACCGGCAGTGGTGTTCGGGCATTCGCACGGCGGAATCACCGCCTATCGGCTCGCCGCCCGGCGTCCGGACCTCGTGTCGGCGTTGATCATCGAGGATGTCGGCCCGGTGATGCGCGCACCGGAAATCGAGCGGCCGACGCTGGACGTGCGTGGCTGGCCGACCACGGCGGCCACGAAAGACGAACTGGCCGAGGCGATCCGGGCGCGTGGCGTACCTGACCCGGGCTACTTCATGCAGAGCGCGGTGCCCGACGACGACGGGTGGCGGCTGCTGTTCGACTGGGACGACATGATGGCCGTGCAGGAGGGCGGGCTCGGGGACTGGTGGGCCGATTGGCTCGGATCCACCTGCCCCGCACTGGTATTGCGCGGCGAGCACTCCCCACTGCTGCCCGCGGAGTTGGCCGACGAGATGGTCGCCCGCCGCCCGCGCACTCGGCTCGTCGAGTTCCCGGGTGCCGGGCATTGGATACACGACGACGATCCCGCCGGGGTCGCCCAGGCGGTGGGTGATTTCCTGGACGAACTCCAGCGCGCGGAACCCCTTCAGTCGGGGCCGTAGTGCGGCCGGACGAAACCCCCAGTGGTTCAGCTAAATTCGTATCGCATGAACACGTCCGCGCGCTCGTAGGGCATCGGCCCGATCCGATCACTCGGGACGTGCACGAATCCGACCGACTCGTACAGGTGCACGGCGCTCCGCAATGTGGTGCTGCTGCCGAGGAACAGTGCGGTCGCGCCCTGCCGCCGGGCGAATTCGATCGCTTCGCGCAGGATGACCCGGCCCAGGCCGCGGCCGCGCAGATCGCGGGCGACCGCCATCTTCGACAGTTCGTACTCGCCGTGGTCGCCTTCGGGGACCAGCGCCACGCATCCGACGGCCTCGTCCCCGGCGCGGGCGATCAGCACCTGCCCGCCCTTGGCGACGATCTCGCGCTCCGGATTGTCCAACAGCACGCTGTCGGCGGGTTCAAGGGAGAAGATCTCGAGGATCCAGTCGAGGTTGAGCTCCTTGAACGCCCGCGCATCGGCCGGGCTCGACATCGGCTCGACGACGAGGGATTCGAGCTGTGCGGGGGCAACGGGTTCGGTCTGCTGTGTCACGGTGGTCAGCTTGCCCGGCAATGACTCATCACGTCCAATACTTGATAGGTCGGATTGATATCTTGAGCTTATGGTTGATGGGGTCGAGCTGCGGCATCTGCGGTACTTCCTGGCGGTCGCCGAGGAACTGCATTTCGGTCGCGCGGCCGCTCGGCTGCATATCGCTCAGCCCGCGCTGACCCAGCAGATCCAGCGTCTGGAGGCGATGCTGGGCACCCGGCTCTTCGACCGCACCTCGCGCACCGTCGCCTGCACACCGGCGGGTGACGTGCTGCGGGAACGCGCGGCGGCGATCCTGGGCCATGCGACGCGCGACCTCGACGAGGTCGCGCGCATCGGCCAGGGCAGTCAGGGGCGCCTCTACCTCGGCTTCGTGCCGTCGGTCCTCCCGCTGAAGCCGCTGCGGAGCGTCCGGCAGTTCCGCGACCGCTATCCGCTGGTCCAGATCGAACTCATCGAGGGCTACACCACTCATATGATGGCGCAGCTCGGCTACGGCGCGCTCGATATGGCGATCGTGCGCGACCCCGACGAGCAGGCCGGGACGGTGGTATTTCCGCTGGCCACCGAGCCGTTCATGGCTGTGCTGCCCGTCGACCACCCGCTCGCGGGACGTCGCGAGATCACCGGCGCCGAACTCGCCGACGATCCGCTGGTGTTCTTCCCCCGGGCGGCGGGTTCGCACGCGCACGACAAGAATCTGCGCCCGCTGGTGGAGTCCGGCCGCATGCCCCGCATCGTGCAGGAGGGCAACAATTGGACCACTATCCTCTACCTGGTCGGCGAGGGCCTGGGTATCACCGTCGCCCCGCGCAGCGCCACCTTCACCGCCCCGCGGACCGTCCGCATCCTCCCTCTCGCCGAAACCGCCGCGACCACAACGGTTTACGTCGCGCACCGCGTCGGCGACGACCGCGCCCTGGTCCACAACTTCCTGGCTCTGCTACCGAGCGAACAGTTCGAGTAGGGGACATCACCCATCGTCATTGCCGGCACGCCCATCGTGAATTCAGTTGCGGCGGGCATTATCCTGATGATGTGGAACTGTGCAGGCGATTTACGCACCCCCGGCCGCCGAGCCGCGGGTGGAATCGTATGCGCTCATTCGCGTAGCTCCCGGGGTTGTCGGCCGGGGTCGTCCCCGAGCCGACCGACCGCGAGGAGCCCCCGATGTCCACCTATCTCACCCCCGCCGAGCTGGCCCGGGCCTTGTCCGTGCGGGACGTGACCGATCCGGCGCAGGGCTACCATGCCGCACAAGGCTTGCTGGACAGCGTGATTCGAGCGCTGAGCGCTGCCTGGCCGTCCACCACCGTGCGTACCGTCCGCACGACGCCGATCGTGGCGATCACCGACAATTACGATCTGCTCGGCTACGACCCCGCGGATGTGACCCGCGACGCGCGGTACACCCGGTACCTGAGCCCGACCACGATGCTGCGCAGTCACACATCGGCCGATATCCCGGCCGTCCTGCGCGGCTATTCGACAGCGGCGGAGGGTAATTCGACCGACGCGCTGATCGTGCTCCCAGGCCTGGCCTACCGGCGCGACGTCGTCGACCGCATCCACGTCGGCGAACCGCAGCAGGTCGATCTGTGGCGGCTGCGTTCCGGGACCACCGGGGCCGGGGAACTGCGCGAGATGGTCGCCCACCTGGCCGACGCGGTGCTCCCGGGCGCGCGATGGCGCATGGTCCCCGCCCGGCATCCGTACACCCGCGGGGGCCACCAGGTGGACGTGTGGCAGGGCGAGTGGCTCGAACTGGCGGAATGCGGTCTGATCGCCGACCACGTGCTGCGCGGCGCCGGACTCGACCCGGCCCGGTGGTCGGGTCTCGCGCTCGGCATGGGGATGGACCGGGCCCTGATGCTGCGCAAGGGAATTCCCGACATCCGGTACCTGCGGGCCGAGGATGCCCGCATCGCCGGGCAGATGGTCGATCTGAGTCCGTGGCGCCCGGTGTCCACGATGCCCCCCGTGCGCCGCGACCTGTCGGTGGTGATCGCCGATGACACCGACGACGAGACTCTCGGCGACACCGTCCGCGCGGCGCTGGGTGAGCGGGCTGGTGATATCGAGTCGATCCACGTGCTCACCCGAACCCGGTACGCGGACCTTCCGGCGCGGGCGCGCACCCGCCTGGCCATGTCGCCGGGCCAGGTCAATGCCCTTGTGCGACTGGTGATCCGGCCCCTGACCCACACCCTCACCGACGCGGAGGCCAACGCACTCCGCAACGAGGTCTACCGAGCGATCCACATCGGCCCCGTCCCGGAGCTGGCCTGAATCGTCCCGGCGAAAAGCATGCCGGGAAATAAGGAGCGGGAGCACGCCGGGAAGTGAGGTGGGAGTGCGTCGGGAATTAAGAGCGGGAGCACGCCGGGAAGTGAGGTGGGAGCACGTCGGGAGGTGATGTCGGCTGCCAGCCTGAAGGGACCACCGGTTTGCCATGAGCATGGGACCGGGTTGCGTCCGGT